>JANMXV010000743.1:0-49749 GCA_031381325.1 Betaproteobacteria bacterium
CAAGCCCCTACGGGATCCAATACTGATCTGATGCTTTGGGCGGTTTTTAAGTGGGTTGCCCGCTGCCGGATCAAGTTGGAGAAGCGCTCAGGCGCGATAGTGCAAAAGAGTTAACTGGCGAGAATTAAAACATGATTCAGATGCAATCCGTATTGGATGTTGCTGACAACACGGGTGCCCGCGCCGTGATGTGCATAAAGGTGCTGGGTGGCTCGAAGCGGCGTTATGCTGGCATTGGTGATGTGATCAAGGTCAGTATTAAGGACGCTGCGCCCCGTGGTCGTGTTAAAAAAGGCGAGGTCTATGACGCCGTGGTTGTTCGTACGGCTAAAGGTGTGCGCCGCTCCGACGGGTCGCTGGTCAAGTTCGACTCGAATGCAGCGGTGTTGCTCAATGCCAAGCTTGAGCCGATTGGCACCCGCATCTTCGGGCCGGTGACGCGAGAATTGCGTACCGAGCGTTTCATGAAAATTGTGTCACTCGCCCCGGAAGTTATTTAAGGAGCGTGGTATGAAAAAGATCAAAAAAGGTGACGATGTCATCATCATCACGGGCCGCGACAAAGGTAAGCGAGGTACCGTGCTGAACCTGGTTTCCGACAGCCATGTGCTGGTTGAGGGTGCGAACAGGGTCAAGAAACACGAGCGCCCTAATCCGATGAAAAATACAACGGGCGGCATTATCGAAAAAGAAATGCCGCTGCATATTTCAAACGTCGCCCTGTATAATCCGGCGACGAAAAAGGCCGGTCGCGCGGGCATCAAGGAAATCGACGGCGCAGGCGGCGCCAGGCGCGTGCGATATTTTAAGTCCAATGGCGAAGTCATTGACGTATGAGCGAACAGAAAGAACAGAAGAAGGCTAAACCGCCGCGCGAGCCCAAGGCAAAGCCTGCGGGTAAGGGCGCAGGCGAGTCGGGCGATAAGTCTGCGGCCAAGAAGGTATCTAATGCAAAACCTGCAGGCCCGGCCCGGCTGCGTACGTTTTACAGGGATACCGTGGTCAAAGACTTGACGCAGAAGTTTGGTTACAAGTCGGTGATGCAAGTGCCGCGCCTCGACAAGATTGTGCTCAATATGGGCGTGGGCGAAGCGGTTGCTGACAAAAAAATCATGGACAATGCTGTTGCTGACATGACAAAAATCGCCGGCCAAAAGCCGCTGGTGACCAAGTCGCGCAAAGCTATTGCATCGTTCAAGATTCGCGAAAATTATCCGGTGGGTTGCAAAGTAACCCTGCGCGGGTCGCGCATGTATGATTTCCTGGATCGACTGGTGAACGTGGCGATGCCGCGTATACGCGACTTCCGCGGCATCTCGGCACGCAGCTTTGATGGCATGGGCAACTACAACATGGGCGTCAAAGAACAGATTATTTTTCCCGAGATCGAGTACGACAAAATTGACGCGATCCGGGGCATGAATATTACGATTTCGACCACGGCCAAGACGGATGATGAGGCGAGAGCCTTGCTGGCCGCCTTCAAATTTCCGTTCAGGAACTGAGGCATTTCATGGCAAAACAGTCCATCATCAATCGCAATGAACAGCGCAAGGAAACGGTGAAAAAATTTGCCGCCAAGCGCAAGACACTGCGCGACGCCGCGAATAACCAGTCGTTGTCGCTGGAGGAGCGTTACGAGGCCCGTCTTAAGTTGCAAAAGCTCCCGCGCGATGCAAGTCCGGTGCGCTTGCGCAATCGCTGCGCGTTGACCGGTCGTCCGCGTGGGGTGTTCCGTAAATTCGGGCTGGCGCGCGGAAAACTGCGTGATATCGCGATGCGCGGGGAAATCCCCGGCGTTATCAAGGCGAGCTGGTAATCGTCGCTGTTGAGTGGGTGCGTGTTTAATATCAGGAAGCAGGAGAAGATTGCATGAGTATGAGTGATCCGGTCGCCGACATGCTGACGCGCATTCGTAATGCGCAGCAGTCGGAGAAATTATCGGTAGCGATGCCGACGAGCAAGCTCAAGGCGGCCATTGCCAGGGTGCTCAAAGACGAGGGCTATATCGAGGATTTTAATGTCCGCAGCCAGGACGGCAAGTCTCACCTCGATATCAGCCTGAAATATTATGCCGGGCGTCCGGTTATCGAGAAGATCGAGCGCGTCAGTCGCCCAGGTTTGCGTATTTATAAACCCAGCAAGGATATTCCGGTGGTGATGAATGGTCTTGGCGTAGCGATCGTTTCGACATCCAAGGGCGTCATGACGGATCGCAAGGCGCGCGGCATGGGCGTGGGTGGCGAAGTGTTGTGTATCGTTGCCTAACGGGAGTGGAGTTCTAATATGTCCAGAGTTGCTAATAATCCCGTGCTTATCCCTGAGAAAGTGGATGTGACGCTCAATAGTACCGAGATTTCGGTCAAAGGTCCGCTGGGGACGCTGTCACGTAAATTGTCGCCCAATGTTCTGGTGCAAAGAGTTGAAAATCGTCTTGAATTCAAGGTCAATGACAATTCGAACCTGGCTAATGCCATGTCGGGAACCCTGCGCGCATTGGTGTCGAACATGGTGGTTGGCGTGTCCAAAGGGTTTGAGAAGAAACTGTCGTTGGTGGGCGTCGGTTATCGTGCTCAGGCGCAAGGCGACAAACTAAATCTGACGCTGGGTTTTTCACATCCGGTTGTGCATCAGTTGCCGCAGGGTGTGAAGGCTGAAACGCCAACGCAGACGGAGATCGTGATCAAGGGTGCGGATCGGCAGCAGGTGGGGCAAGTGGCTGCCGACATTCGTGCTTACCGCAGTCCCGAGCCGTATAAGGGTAAAGGCGTGCGCTACGTCGGTGAGCAGATTGTGCTCAAGGAAACCAAGAAGAAGTAGGCGGGCAGGAGTCAAGTAAGCCATGATAGAAAAGAAACAATCACGCATGCGGCGTTCGCGCCGCACCCGCGCAAAAATTGCGGAATTAAAGGTGGTTCGTTTGACCGTCAATCGTTCGAATACGCATATCTATGCGCAGGTAATCGATGCAACGGGTGGCAAGGTGCTGGCCAGCGCGTCGTCCGCGGAAAAAGCGGTGCGCGGCGAGTTGAAAAGCGGTGGCAACATCAAGGCGGCTGCGGTCGTTGGAAAATTGATTGCAGAAAAAGCGAAAAAAGCCGGTGTGGAGGTTGTTGCCTTCGACCGTTCGGGTTACCGTTTTCACGGCCGCGTGAAAGCGTTGGCTGAAGCTGCGCGTGAAGCCGGCCTCAAGTTTTAGCACCAGGATCAGGAATTCCCCATGGCGAAAATGCAAGCATCAAAAATGCAGACCGGCAACGAAGAGCGTGGTGACGGTCTGCGTGAAAAAATGGTGGCCATCAATCGCGTGACCAAGGTGGTTAAGGGCGGGCGCATCATGGGCTTCGCTGCGCTGACCGTGGTGGGCGATGGTGATGGCAGCATCGGCATGGGCAAGGGCAAGTCTCGTGAAGTTCCGGTGGCCGTGCAAAAAGCGATGGAAGAGGCGCGCCGGAAGATGGTCAAGGTGCAATTGAAGAATGGCACGTTGCAACATACGGTGATAGGCCGGCATGGCGCTGCGAGGGTATATATGCAGCCCGCCTCCGAGGGCACGGGAATTATCGCAGGCGGCCCGGTGCGTGCTGTGCTCGAGGTGATGGGCGTTACCAACATTCTCGCCAAGTGTTTGGGTTCGACCAATCCCTATAACGTGGTTCGTGCCACGATCAAGGGGTTGACGAGCATGAATACGCCGGCTGAAATTGCCGCCAAACGTGGCAAGTCAATAGAAGAAATCACGGGGTAGTACGGGGAAACTCAGGGAACAATCACATGGCGGATCGCAAAAAAATAAAGGTAACGCTGGTTAGAAGTCTGATCGGCACCAAAGGTGAGCATCGGCTGTGCGTGCGGGGCTTGGGTTTGCGCCGCATCAATCACTCTGTTGAAGTGATCGATACCCCTGCCAATCGCGGCATGATCAATAAAGTGTCCTATCTGGTTAAGGTCGGAACGTAAGTAACAAAGGGCTATGTCATGCGACTGAATACCATTAAGCCGGCTACGGGATCCAAGCACTCCACCAAGCGCGTGGGCCGTGGCACGGGTTGCGGATTGGGCAAGACTGCCGGACGCGGTCATAAAGGGCAAAAAGCACGTGCGGGCGGTTTTCATAAAGTAGGCTTTGAGGGCGGTCAGATGCCGCTGCATCGCCGTCTACCCAAGCGTGGCTTTCACTCGCCGCTGTCTGGCGATACGGCGGAAATTCGACTGGGCGATATACAAAAACTAAGTGCGGAAACCATTGATCTTTCCGTACTGAAACAAGCCGGGTTAGCGCATCAAACTGCGCTCCACGCGAAAGTAATTCTTGCCGGCGCGATCGAGCGCAAGGTGGTACTGAAGGGTGTGGGTGTGACCCAAGGCGCGCGTGCGGCCATCGAAAAAGCCGGCGGCAGCGTTGAAGTGCCTGCGCTGCAGGTAGCGGCATAAAAGGGGCGGGCATTGGCCGTTAACGATTCATTGCTGGCATCGGGAAAACTGGGCGATCTCAAGCGCCGCCTCCTGTTTTTGCTCGGCGCATTAATCGTATTCCGTATCGGGTCGTTCATCCCAGTTCCGGGAATCGATCAGGGCGAGCTTGCCAATCTGTTCAACCAGCAGCGCGGCGGCATCCTCGACATGTTCAACATGTTTTCCGGGGGCGCACTGGAGCGCTTTTCGATATTCGCCCTCGGCATCATGCCGTATATTTCGGCATCGATTATCATGCAGTTGATGACTGTAGCCTCGCCGACGTTGGAAGCGTTAAAGAAGGAAGGCGAGTCTGGCCGTCGCAAGATTACGCAGTACACGCGTTATGGCACTGCAGGGCTGGCGCTGTTTCAGAGCATGGCAATCGCCATTGGCCTCGAAAGCCAGCGTGGATTGGTGATTGATCCCGGTATGGTGTTTCGTTTAACGGCAATGGTGACATTAACCACCGGTACCATGTTCCTGATGTGGTTGGGCGAGCAGATTACGGAGCGCGGTATAGGTAATGGCATTTCGCTGCTGATTTTCGCGGGTATTGCGGCGGGCTTCCCACAGGCGGTAGGCGGCACGCTGGAACTGGTGCGTACGGGGGCGATGTCGATACCCGTCGTGCTGTTTATTGGCGCGTTGGTGGTGGGCGTAACGGCGTTTGTGTGTTTTGTTGAGCGGGGTCAGCGCAAGATATTAGTGAACTACGCGAAGCGACAGGTTGGACGCAAGGTTTATGGCGGGCAAAGTTCCCACTTGCCGCTCAAGCTCAACATGGCCGGCGTCATACCCCCCATATTTGCATCGTCGATCATTTTGTTTCCGGCGACGATTGTGGGTTGGTTTGGCGAAGGTACGTCAACCGGCGTGACCTGGCTTAAAAACGTCGCGGCAACGCTGCATCCGGGTGAGCCGGTTTATACATTGCTGTACGCGACGGCAATTATATTTTTCTGTTTTTTTTACACGGCATTGGTGTTTAACCCGAAGGAAACCGCAGACAACCTGAAAAAAAGCGGTGCGTTTGTACCCGGTATCCGGCCCGGAGACCAGACCGCGCGCTATATTGAGAAAATCACGCTGCGGCTCACCTTGGTGGGCGCGGTTTATGTGACCTTGGTTTGTTTGCTGCCGGAGTTTCTGATTGTGTGGAAGAAAGTGCCGTTCTATTTCGGCGGCACCTCACTGCTGATTATTGTGGTGGTGACGATGGACTTCATGTCGCAGGTGCAGGCCTACATCATGTCGCATCAGTACGAGAGTTTGTTGAAAAAGGCCAACTTCAAGGGTGGAATGTTCCCGACGCGCTAGAATGGCAAAAGAGGAAACCATACAGATGCAGGGTGAGATTGACGAAACCCTGCCCAATGCAACCTCAGAGTCAAGCTGGAAAATGGCCACGTGGTACTCGGCTACATATCCGGAACGATGCGTATGCATTACATCCGCATTCTGCCGGGTGACAAAGTTACAGTGGAATTAACGCCATACGATTTAACGCGTGGCCGGATCGTGTTTCGCGCGAAGTGATGACAAGACTGGGAGCCGGAAAATGAAAGTGCAGGCATCGGTAAAACGGATGTGCCGCAACTGTAAAGTTGTGAAGCGTAAACGCGTGGTTCGGGTGATTTGTAAAGACCCGCGCCATAAACAGCGTCAAGGATAATTTTTGTTTAAAAACAGAAAGTTAAGTTAGTGGAGATAGCATGGCCCGTATTGGTGGCGTAAATATTCCGAATCATCAGCACGCAGAAATTGCGCTGACTGCTATTTATGGCGTAGGCCGCAGCCGCGCGCGAAAAATTTGTGTTGCAGCGGGTATCGAAACCAGCCGCAAGATGAAGGACCTTTCCGATTCGGAAATGGACAAACTGCGCGAGCAAGTTGCCAAAGTCGCGACCGAAGGTGATTTGCGCCGTGAAGTCTCGATGAACATCAAGCGCTTGATGGACTTAGGCACTTGGCGCGGCAAGCGCCATCGCGCTGGCTTGCCGGTACGCGGCCAGCGCACGCGCACCAACGCACGCACGCGCAAAGGCCCGCGTAAGGCCGCAGTGAAGCTGCAAAAAGGCACCACCGTCTAATGTAGTTTAGCTCAGTTTAGTTTACAGGTTACAGGTAATAACACATGGCAAAAGCAAGCACGCGAGTGCGTAAAAAGGTCAAGAAGAATGTCGCCGAGGGCATCGCCCACGTACACGCGTCATTCAACAACACCATCGTGACCATCACCGACCGGCAAGGTAACGCGCTGGCTTGGGCGACTTCGGGCAGCAACGGATTTAAGGGTTCGCGCAAGTCAACGCCCTTCGCCGCGCAGATTGCCGCGGAGCAATGCGGCAAGCTTGCTGTCGAATGTGGGGTGAAGAATCTTGAAGTTCGTATCAAGGGGCCAGGCCCCGGCCGCGAGTCCGCAGTGCGCGCGCTGAATGCCGTGGGTTTCAAAATAACCAGTATTTCGGATGTGACACCGGTGCCGCACAATGGCTGCCGTCCTCCGAAAAAGAGACGAGTCTAAGGGGATCCCAACGTGGCAAGGAATCTCGATCCGAAGTGCAGACAATGCCGCCGTGAGGGCGAAAAGTTGTTCCTCAAGGGCGAAAAATGCTTTACCGATAAATGCGCGATTGAGCGCCGTAACTATCCGCCTGGACAGCACGGGCAGAAGCAATCGCGCCTGTCTGGCTACGGTGTGCAATTGCGCGAAAAACAGAAAATTCGCCGAATATACGGCTTGCTCGAAGGCCAGTTTCGCCGCGTCTACGCGGAAGCGGCCTCCAGCAAAGGCGTTACCGGCGAAGCGCTGTTGCAGATGCTTGAAAGCCGTCTGGATACCGTGGCATTCCGCATGGGCTTTGGCGCCTCGCGCACCGAAGCACGGCAGGTCGTGCGCCACAACGGCATCCTGGTGAACGGCAAGCGTGTGAATATACCGTCTTATCAATGTCGTCCCGGTGACGTGGTTGAAGTCGCCGCAGCCTCCAAAACGCAATTGCGCATCAAAGCCGCTGCCGAAGCCGCCGAATCCCGGGGGCGCGCAGAGTGGATTGAGGTTGACACCAAGGCCTTGAAAGGCACTTTCAAGGCGCGGCCTCAACGTTCGGAGCTGCCGGCGACCATCAATGAATCGCTCGTGGTCGAGCTCTACTCGAAGTAATCACGCGCAGCAGTTACGCGCAGTTGTCACGATCTTAGCGAAGGGGCACCCCAACCATGTCCAGCACTGCACTTCTGAAACCTCGTATTATCGACGTTCAGAATCTTTCGACGCATCACGCGCGCCTCACCATGGAGCCGTTTGAGCGCGGCTACGGCCATACTTTAGGCAATGCGCTGCGCCGCACGCTGCTTTCATCCATGCCGGGTTATGCGGCAACGGAAGTCAGCATCGCCGGCGTTCTGCACGAATATTCGACGCTCGACGGCGTGCAGGAAGACGTTGTCGACATTCTGCTCAACCTCAAGGGCGTGGTACTGAAACTGCACAACCGCGACGAAGCCACGCTGGTACTCAAGAAGTCCGGCGAAGGCGTGGTTACCGCCGGCGATATCGAGCAGAACCATGACGTGGAAATCATCAATCCGGATCATGTGATCGCGCATCTCGCCGTCGGCGGCAAGATTGAATTGCAGATTAAAGTTGAAAAAGGCCGTGGCTATATCGCCGCTACCAGCCGCAAGGCGGTTGAGGAAGAAGCCCGTAGCGTCGGTAATATTCTGCTGGACGCGTCTTTCAGTCCGGTACGTCGCGTGAGCTACTCGGTTGAATCCGCGCGCGTTGAGCAGCGTACCGACCTCGACAAATTGATCATGGACATCGAGACCAACGGCGCTATCGATCCTGAAGAAGCCGTGCGTTACGCCGCGCGTATTATGGTCGAGCAATTGTCGGTGTTCTCCGATCTGACGGGTACGCCCGCGCTGATCGAAGAAAAACGCGCAACCCAGGTTGATCCGGTGTTGCTGCGTCCGGTAGACGATCTGGAACTTACCGTGCGTTCTGCCAACTGCCTCAAAGCAGAAAACATATACTACATTGGCGATCTGATTCAGCGTTCCGAAACCGAGCTGTTGAAGACCCCGAATCTGGGCCGCAAATCGCTTAACGAAATCAAGGAAGTGCTTGCCACGCGCGGCCTGACCTTGGGTATGCGGCTCGAGAACTGGCCGCCTGCCGGGCTGGAAAAGCTCTGAGCCACAGGCCACGGTTGAACATCAAGGAAATAAAATGCGTCACCGCCACGGATTACGAAAGCTTAACCGCACCAGCAGCCATCGTCTGGCCATGCTGCGGAACATGACGAACTCGCTGCTCAAGCATGAGGCGATCAAAACCACGTTGCCCAAGGCCAAAGAGCTGCGCCGCGTAGTCGAACCCATTATAACGCTCGGAAAATCGCCGTCGCTCGCCAATCGCCGGCTGGCGTTTAACCGCCTGCGGGATCGCGATAACGTGACCAAACTGTTTGCGGAAATCGGTCCGCGCTACGCCAAGCGTAACGGCGGCTATCTGCGCATACTGAAATTCGGCTTCCGCAAGGGCGACAACGCGCCGATGGCATTTGTGGAATTGGTGGATCGTCCGGAGCCCGGCACAAAAGTAGAGCCAGCCAAGATGGAGGAGGCTACGGCGTAGTGCTTGCACTGCGCTGACTCAAAGCCGGCCATGTGTCTATGGGCCGGCTTTTTTTTGCGGAAAATGTTGTTAGGAAACAAGAATCACCCGAAAATCATTCACATTGGTGCGCGTCGGCCCGGTAACCACCAAGTCCTCCAGCGCGTGAAAAAATTCGTAGCCGTTATTGTTATCGAGCAGCTTTGCGGCGTCTATTTTTTTTGCCGAAGCACGCTTGAGTGCATCAGGCGTAAGCAGCGCGCCCGCGTTGTTCTCGGAGCCGTCAATGCCGTCCGTGTCGCAGGCGAGCGCGTGTATGCCTTCCGCGCCATTCAGGTCAATGGCAAGCGACAGCAGGAACTCCGCGCAACGTCCGCCGCGGCCAGTGCCTTTCACCGTCACCGTGCATTCGCCGCCGGATATCAGCGCCACCGGCGCACGCCACGGTGCGCCATGTTGCCGCACTTCGCGCGCGAGCGCGCCGTAGACTTTGGCCACTTCGCGTGCTTCGCCCGTCACCGAGTCCCCAAGAATTACCGCTTGAACCCCTTGTAATGTGAAATATTCCGCCGCCGCTTGTAACGATTCATGTGCGGTGGCGATCACACGGTTTTCGACCCGCGCGAAAATACGATCACCCCGTTTAGGTGTTTCGGGAACCTCACCCGCCGCGCCGCGCGTGAGATGCGCCATTATAGATTTGGGTGCATTGACGCCATGGCGGCGAATAACGTCGAGTGCATCCTGGTATGTGCTCGCGTCCGGCGCGCAGGGGCCCGACGCAATGTGTGCGGGGTCGTCGCCCGTAACGTCCGAAATGATCAGCGCTGTTACCGGTGCGCGGCACGCGGCGGCCAGTCTGCCGCCTTGTATCGCCGACAGATGCTTGCGCACGATATTCATTTCCTGTATCGGAGCGCCACACTTAAGTAATTGTTTTGTAAGTGTTTTTATATCTTCAATTGCAATGCCCTCGGCGGGCAAAGTGAGCAGGCTGGAACCGCCGCCCGAGACCAGCGTAAGCAGTAAATCATTCGGCGTAAGCGTTTTCACGCGCCGCAAAATTTCCCGCGCGGCTTTTTCACCGGACTCGTCCGGCACCGGATGTCCCGCTTCGATGACGGTGATGCGATTAGTGAGCAGGCCATGCTGGTAGCGCGTGATCACCAGCCCGTCTAGCGGCGCGTTGGCGGGCCAGTGTTGCTCGACCGCGAGCGCCATCGATGCCGCAGCCTTGCCCGCGCCGACCACCAGAGTTTTTCCTTTTGGTGACGATGGCGGTTTCGGCAAGTGCGACCCGACGATCTTCAGCGGGTCGGCTGCCGCCAATGCGGCCTGGAAGCTGCCGAGCAGCAACTCACGTGCTGTCATCATTGCAGCATCGCTTTCAGATAGCGCGCGGTGTGGCTCCCGGTGTGGCGTGCGACTGCTTCGGGGGCGCCTTCGACCAGTATACGGCCACCGCCATTACCGCCTTCGGGCCCCAGGTCAATAATCCAGTCGGCGGTTTTGATCACGTCTAGATTGTGTTCGATGACCACCACCGTGTTGCCATGATCGCGCAGCCGGTGCAACACATGCAGCAGCATATCGATGTCGTAAAAATGCAAGCCCGTGGTGGGCTCATCAAGGATGTACAGGGTACGCCCGGTGTCGCGCTTGGACAATTCCAGCGCGAGCTTTACACGCTGCGCTTCGCCACCCGATAGCGTAATCGCGCTCTGGCCGAGCTTGATGTAACCCAAACCGACGTCGAGCAACGTTTGCAGTTTTCGCGAGATCGCCGGTACCGCGCTGAAAAACTCCGTCGCCTGCTCGACCGTCATAGCCAGCACTTCGGTGACATTTTTACCCTTGTAGAGAATTTGCAGCGTCTCGCGGTTGTAGCGCTTGCCGTGGCAAACGTCGCAGGGCACGTAGACATCGGGCAGAAAATGCATTTCCACCTTCAGCATGCCGTCGCCTTGACAGGCCTCGCAGCGCCCACCCTTGACGTTAAATGAGAAGCGCCCCGCGCCATAGCCGCGCTCGCGTGCTGCAGGCACGCCGGCGAACAAATCGCGTATCGGCGTGAACAAGCCCGTGTACGTGGCCGGATTGGAGCGCGGCGTGCGGCCGATAGGGCTTTGATCGACATTGACCACTTTGTCGAAGAACTCCAGCCCTGCAATGCTCTCGTGCGGCGCAGGTTCTGCAGCGCTGCCGTACAGGTGTTGCGCGGCCGCGCTGTAGAGCGTGTCGTTAATCAAGGTGGATTTACCCGAACCCGAAACGCCGGTGATGCATACGAACAGGCCCACCGGAATGCCAACGGTGACCTTTTTGAGATTGTTGCCGCTGGCGCCGGTGATGACGAGTTTGCGCTTATCGTTGATCGGGTGTCGCAGCGCCGGAATATCGATACGGCGGCGTCCCGATAGATATTGTCCCGTAAGCGATTCCGCGTGTGCGCACACTTCAGCGGCAGTGCCTTCTGCAATCACGCGGCCGCCATGCACGCCCGCGCCCAAGCCCATATCGATCACATAATCGGCGCTCATGATTGCCTCCTGATCATGCTCGACGACGATCACCGAGTTGCCGATGTCGCGCAGGCGCTTCAACGTTTCGATCAGGCGTGCGTTGTCGCGCTGATGCAGGCCGATCGACGGTTCATCGAGCACGTACATCACGCCAGTCAAGCCGGAACCGATCTGACTGGCCAAGCGTATGCGTTGCGCCTCACCGCCCGACAGCGTATCCGCCGCGCGGTCGAGCGACAGGTAGTCAAGGCCGACGTTGACCAGAAACTGCAATCGGTTGGCGATCTCATGCACGATCTTGTCGGCAATCGCGCGCCGCGCGCCGGAGATATCCATGGCAGCGAAAAACTTCACTGCCTCATCAAGGGCTAAATTGCTGATTTCATGTATATTTTTTTCTCCGACCGTCACATGCCGCGCTTCGCGTCTAAGCCGTGTACCCACGCATTCCGGGCAGGTTTGTGTATTCAGATATTTGGCGAGTTCTTCGCGCACCAACACCGAATCGGTTTCACGGTAGCGGCGCTCGAGATTGGGCAGCACGCCCTCGAACACATGCTCGCGCACCGTGTTCTTGCCACGCTCGCCTGCATAATTGAAGGCGATTTTCTCGCTGCCGGAACCGTTGAGGATGGTGTTTTTAACTTCGTCCGACAGTTCGTGGTACGGCGCCTCCAGATCGAAGCCGTAGTGCTGCGCCAGGCTTTGCAGCATGTCGTAAAAAAACTGGTTGCGCCGGTCCCAGCCTTTAATGGCGCCGGACGCTAGCGATAAATCAGGAAATGCCACCACCCGTTTGGGATCGTAAAAACTGACATGGCCGATACCGTCGCAGCGCGGACACGCGCCCATCGGATTGTTGAACGAAAACAGGCGCGGTTCGAGTTCCGGCAGCGAATAGCTGCATAGGGGGCAGGCGAACTTGGCCGAAAACAAATGCTCCTTGCCGCTGTCCATTTCAACGGCAAGCGCACGGCCATCGGCGTGACGCAGCGCGGTTTCGAACGATTCCGCGAGCCGCTGCTTGGCGTCTTCGCGCACCTTAAGCCGATCTACGATCACATCGACGGTGTGCTTGAAATTCTTTTTCAATTTAGGCAGATCATCGATTTCATACACCTTGCCGTCGATGCGCAGGCGCGCAAAACCCTGGGCGCGCAATTCATCGAATAGATCGGCCTGCTCGCCCTTGCGCCCGGCTATCAGCGGCGCCACAATCATCAGACGCGTGTCGGCGGGCAGGGTGAGCACGTGGTCAACCATCTGCGCCACGCTCTGCGCTTCGAGCCGTTTGCCGTGATCGGGGCAGTGTGGATCGCCCACGCGCGCGAACAGCAGACGCAGATAGTCATGAATTTCGGTGATGGTGCCGACAGTGGAGCGCGGATTGTGGCTGGTGGCTTTTTGCTCGATGGAAATCGCCGGCGACAAGCCGTCGATCAGATCGACATCCGGCTTTTCCATGATCTGCAGAAATTGCCTCGCGTATGCCGACAGCGATTCGACATAGCGGCGCTGACCTTCAGCGTAGAGCGTATCAAACGCCAGCGAGGATTTGCCCGAACCCGACAAGCCGGTGATCACCACCAGCCGGTTACGCGGCAGATCGAGGTTGATATTTTTCAGGTTGTGCGTGCGTGCGCCGCGAACCCGAATGTACTCGCCGGCTTTGGTGGGCACGGCGGCGGGTGCGTCCGCGCCAGTGTGCGGCAGGCGAATAACGTTGGGCGCTGTGGAAACTTCTGCAACCACGGGTGCCGGTGCAACGTCAGGGCCGATGTTGGAGCTTGCGGTCAATTTGCAACCAGTCGTTAAATGTAAACCTGCTAATATACCCGCCTTTCGGTTCAATTCCCAATTCGTTTTCCTGCCTTTTTTCCATGTCATCAAACAATCGCATGAGCCCGCTTGAACTGCGTGCCAGTCTTGCGCTTGCCAGCGTATTCGGACTGCGGTTGTTTGGCATGTTTGTCATCCTGCCGGTGTTCGCAATTTATGCCGAAACGTTGCCGGGCGGTCGTGACCTCACGCTGGTGGGCATCGCCATCGGCGCCTACGGGCTGACCCAGGCGATTCTGCAAATTCCGTTTGGCTGGTGGTCGGATCGCATCGGACGCAAGCCGGTGATATATATGGGGCTCATCCTGTTTGCTGCGGGAAGCTTCGTTGCGGCTGCCGCACCGAACATCTACATCGTGATTGTGGGCCGCGTATTGCAAGGCGCAGGCGCGATTTCGGCCGCAGTGATGGCGCTGGCGTCCGATCTCACGCGTGAAGAACACCGCACCAAATCAATGGCGATGATCGGCTCTACCATCGGCTTGGTATTTGCGTTTTCGCTGGTGGCTGCGCCGTGGCTCAATCAGTTGATCGGCGTGCCCGGCATTTTTGCGTTAACCGGCGTGTTTGCCCTTGCAGCGGTCGGCGTGGTGTGGCGCACCGTGCCATCCGTTATCGAGAGTCCGCCGACGCGAACTTCAAGTCTGTTGGCGGATCTTAAAAACGTGCTTGCCGACCCGCAACTCGTACGCTTGAACTGGGGTATTTTTGCGCTGCATGCGGTGCTGATGGCGCTGTTTGTCGCGGTGCCGTTTGCTCTGCGCGAAGCGGGCATGCCGCTCAATCAGCACTGGAAGGTTTACCTGCCGGTGATGCTGACGTCGTTCGTACTCATGCTGCCGGCGGTGATGGGTGCGCAGGTGCCG
Organism: Betaproteobacteria bacterium; assembly: GCA_031381325.1. Lineage (GTDB taxonomy): Bacteria > Pseudomonadota > Gammaproteobacteria > Burkholderiales > SG8-41 > UBA5216. Next base: position 14,307 of record JANMXV010000743.1, read on the forward strand.
AGCCGTCTCAAGCGCTGGTTCGTGGCCTCGGTGGCGGTACTGCTGATGGGGCAGGGTGCGATGCCGTGGCTGATGGGAGAGATATGGACTATCTCATTGTTTTTATTATTATTTTTTACGCCGTTCAATGTACTCGAAGCGATGCTGCCATCGCTGGTGTCGCGCTTGGCGCCGCCACAGTTGAAGGGTGCGGCGATCGGCGTTTATAGCAGCGTGCAGTTTCTCGGCACGTTCGCGGGTGCCGCCGCCGGCGGTTTTTTATACGGCCGTTGGGGTATCGCCGGCATCGTGGTTCCCGGCGTAGTCCTGCTGGCAATCTGGCTTATACTCGCAGTCGGCATGCAGGCGCCGCCGCTGCGAGTCAAGAGCAAAGTCACCGCGTCGCACGCGGTCGGCGAGCCGGCGCGATAATTTTTTCGGGAGTTAAACATGGCATCAGTCAACAAAGTCATCCTTCTCGGCAACCTGGGCGCCGATCCTGAAACCCGTTATCTACCGAGTGGTGAGGCGGTCGCTAATATACGCATTGCAACTACCGATACCTGGAAAGACAAGAGCGGCGCCAAGCAAGAGCACACGGAATGGCATCGCATTTCATTTTTTGGCCGGCAGGCAGAAATCGCCGGTGAATACCTGAAAAAGGGTTCTCCGGTTTATGTCGAAGGCCGTATCCGCACGCGCAAATGGCAGGACAAAGAAGGCCAGGATCGCTATACCACCGAAATCGTCGGTGACCGCATGCAACTGCTGGGCAGTCGCGGCGGCTCGGAGAACATGGCGCGTGAGCCGTCGGCTGCTACGGCCGGCGCGGGTAGTGGCGCTCCTGCCGCCGCGGGCGAAAAGCGTCCACCCGCGAAAAAGGGCGGCGGGTTTGACGAAATGGATGACGATATTCCGTTTTAGCCGCTGCTTGATTCAGTGGCGCGCGATCGTGCGCGCGGTGTGCCGCGCAATTACCGCTTCTTCATTGGTGGGAATCACGCACACCGCAATGCGGCTTCCGGCGCTGTTGATCGTGGATTGATGTGCGCGATTGCCTGCGTCGTCAATTTCCAGCCCCAACCAACCCAGCCTCTCGCAGATACGCGCGCGCACCTCATGCGCGCGTTCGCCGATGCCGGCGGTGAATATCAGCGCATCGAGTCCGCCGATTGCTGTGATGAGCGAGCCGATTTCACGCACGGCGCGGTAGCAGAATAAATCTATCGCTTCTTTTGCGGCGGGCGCGGTGCTGGCCAGCAGTTCACGCATATCGCTGCTCAAGCCTGATACGCCGAGCAATCCGGAGCGGCGGTAGAGTAAATCTTCAATTTGCTCTGGCGATAAGGCTTTTTCACGCATCAAATAAAGCATGACACCGGGGTCGAGGGCGCCGCAGCGCGTGCCCATCATCAGGCCGTCGAGCGCGGTGAATCCCATTGTGGTTGCGACACTTTTGCGGTTGCGCATGGCGCACAGACTTGCGCCGTTGCCCAGATGCGCGACGATCACGCGGCCGTCGGCGCGCGCGCCCAGATATTGCGGCAACACGCCGGCGATATGTTTATACGACAGGCCGTGAAAGCCGTAGCGCTTGATGCCGCTGGCGGTGAGTTCGCGCGGTAACGCAAAGCTTTGCGCGAGTGTGTCCTGCGTGCGATGAAACGCGGTGTCGAAGCACGCCACCTGTGGCAGATCGGGTTGCAAGGTCATCAGCGCGCGGATCGCCGCGAGGTTGTGCGGTTGGTGCAGCGGGGCGAGCGGCACCAGGCGCTCCAGTTGCGCAAATACTTTCGTGTCAATCAATGCCGGCTCGGCGAAATGTTCGCCGCCATGTACCACGCGATGGCCCGCGCCGGCGAGTTGTCCGCTTTGATGATGATGCAGCCAATCAAACAGCCACGCCAGTGCGGATTCGTGGGTCAGCGAATTCAGCGGTAATTGCCCGGTAAGCGCACTGCCGGTGTGGTCGCGGGCGCTGAACGCAGGTGTGCCGCCTAATTCCGATATCGTGCCCTGCACCTGCGCATGCACTTGCGACAAGGCGTTAAACAGCGCGAACTTGATACTCGACGAGCCGGAATTGAGTACCAGAATGGGGCTACCCATAATGCGCCATACCTAGCCGGCCAACGCTGGGAGGCGGACCGGGGGCCCGTAAGGCCCCCGCCGCTCAATCTGTTATCAACAGTTACGCAGGACTACTTAGTTCCAGCCCGCCTTTTTGCTGCACATTGCCATCGTCTTCGGATTTCTCTGTTCCCACGCGGTAATAGACAGTGTCTCGTTGTCGCTCATTTCGTTGTTCATGCATGTGCAATATGCCCTGACAACAGGCGGTGTTGCACCTTCGCGCTTGTTATCCCTTATGCACCTGTTGATCCACGCCGTGTCATCGGCCGTTTGCGCAAAGCCTTGGCTGCAAGTCAGGGCAAATGCGAAGAGTGCCAGCCGGATTATGCTCATTTTCATTTTAAATCTCCTGAGAAGTGGGTTACCAATGCCCGAAATGGGCGCTAAAGCACTGCACGTAGTCCGCAAGCCGCTGTGCTGCTGCTCACGCAACACGTAGACTCAAGCGTATTGTAGCAGCGAGCGGGCGCAATGCCTTGCAGCCCCGCACGGGGACGCGGACTGCGAGGCAAGCCCCCCGCCGCTTAATCTGTTATCAACGGTTAAGCAAGATTACTTATTTCCAACCTGACTTGGCAGCGCACATTTCCATTGTCTTCGGATTTTTCTGTTCCCACGCGGTAATAGACAGCGTTTCGTTGTCGCTCATTTCGTTGTTCATGCATGTGCAATATGCCCTGATAACAGCCGGTGTCGCACCCATACCCGCGCTATCCCGCACGCACCGGTTTATCCACGCGTTGTCATCGGCCGTTTGCGCAAAGCCTTGGCTGCAAGTCAGGGCAAATGCGAAGAGTGCCAGTCGGATGATGCTCATTTTCATTTTAAATCTCCTGAGAAGTGGGTTTCCAACACCCAAAGTGGGCGCTGACGCACTGCACGTAAACCGCGAGCCGCTGCGCTGCTGTTGGTGCAACACATTGACTCAAGCGCATTGTAGCAGCGAGCTGGGAACTGGTAAATTCTTACGGGTAAATACTTACACCGGCTTCGGATAATCGCGCCAATGTGCAAGTATGCCGAACAGGGAATTTACGCTAAGCACTTGGTGTATAATACTTTTTTCGCATTTACTGTATTATTTTTTCGAGTTTTCAATCATGCCGATTTACGAGTATCGTTGTGACAGTTGCGGGTTCCAGAAGGAATACATTCTGCGCATGAGCGACGCGCCGCTGACCGATTGCCCTGAATGCAAAAAAGCGACATTCAGCAAAATGGTGACCGCTGCCGGGTTTCACTTGAAAGGCGGCGGATGGTATGTAACGGATTTCAAAAGTGGCGGCAGCAATACCTCGGGCGCCCCTAAAAAAACTGATGAAAAACAATCTGATACGAGCGGGAAGTCCGAGCCTGCCAAGTCCGAGAAGGCCCCGTCTGACGCCGCTTCTTCCAGCAGTTCTTCTACAACACCAGCGGCTGTGCCTGCCCCTTCCAGTACTTCTGGCAATTCCAGCAGCCCCGCCCCTTCCAGCAGCAGTAGTTGATTGAAAATCCGCAAGACGCCCTGTAACGAATTTGGCGGGTTCGCGTTATCTTATGGGTGGCTTGTTCGAATCAGGCGGTGATTGCCGGTCGTTCACGAAGCCGCAATAAAATCCGCTTAGCCTACCGTTTCGATTCTCATGCCCAAGAAGAGTTTTTTCAAACGTTATCTGATTACCGGCCTGCTGATCTGGGTGCCGCTGGTGATCACGGTGTGGGTGCTCAACCTGCTGGTGAGCACCATGGATCAGACGCTGCTGTTACTGCCGCTGGCGCTGCGCACCGAAAGCTGGCTCGGCATACATATCCCCGGTCTGGGTGTCATTCTGACACTGGTAGTGGTGTTTCTCACGGGCGTGCTGGCGGCAAACTTCATCGGCCAGAAGCTGGTTGTATTCTGGGAGCGCGTGCTGCTGCACATTCCCGTGGTCAACTCCATTTACAAGGCGGTCAAACAGGTCAGTGATACGCTGTTTTCCGGATCAGGACACGCGTTTCGCAAGGTGCTGCTGGTGCGCTACCCGCACCCTGAAGCCTGGTCGCTGGCGTTTCAGACCAACGTGCCCAGCGGCCTGGTGAGCCGATTTTCCGAAGAACACGTCGCGGTGTTTATTCCCACGACGCCGAGTCCGGTAAACGGTTTTTATTTTTACGTCAAGCGCACCGAAGTCATCGAGCTCGACATGAGTATCGATGAAGCCTTGAAATACATTATTTCCATGGGCGTGGTGACATCGGACAATGCTGCCAGGGATCGCAAAGACGCCAGAGACGCTAAAGACATTGAGGCTCGCGCGTTGCCGCAGAGCGTGCCGCCGGTGGTGCAAACACGCGCGGCAAATGAGTAAAGCGGGTATTTTTTAGTAAATTTTTATGAATTGTTCAGGTCTATAACTCATGCGTAGCGAATATTGCGGGCTGGTGAACCGCAAACATCTGGGGCAAGTGGTGACCGTGCAGGGCTGGGTGCATCGCCGGCGCGATCACGGCGGCGTCATTTTCATTGATATGCGCGACCGCGAGGGCTTGTTGCAAATCGTCTGCGACCCGGACAATCCCGACACCTTTAAAACGGCAGAAACGCTGCGCAACGAATTTGTGGTGAGCGTTACCGGCAAGGTACGGCTGCGCCCCGGCGGTACCGTGAATACCAACCTGGTGAGCGGCGAAGTCGAGGTGCTGGCGCAGTCGATTGAAATTCTCAATCCTTCGCTCACGCCGCCGTTCCTGATGGACGACGAACAGGTATCGGAAAACGTGCGCCTCGAATATCGCTTTCTCGATCTGCGCCGTCCTGCGATGCAAAAGAATATGCGGCTGCGTTACCGCACCGCGATGGCAGTGCGTAACTACCTGGATAAGCTGGGTTTTATAGACATCGAAACGCCGATGCTGACACGCTCCACGCCCGAGGGCGCGCGCGATTATCTGGTGCCGTCGCGTGTGCATGCGGGTGAATTTTTCGCGTTGCCGCAGTCGCCGCAATTGTTCAAGCAGATGCTGATGGTGTCGGGGTACGACCGCTACTATCAGATTGTCCGATGTTTTCGCGACGAGGATTTGCGAGCCGACCGTCAGCCGGAATTTACCCAAATCGATATTGAGACGTCATTTCTGACGCAGACAGAAATCACGGACATGATGGAGGCAATGATCTGCAGCGTGTTCAAAGAAGTGCTGAACATCGATTTGCCGCAGCCGTTTCCGCGCATCTCGTTTGATAATGCACTGTTGCTCTACGGCTCCGACAAACCCGATATGCGCGTGCCCTTGAAGCTCACCGAACTTACTGATGCGATGAAGGATGTCGCGTTCAAGGTGTTTTCCGGTCCGGCGAATACGCCGGGCGGAAGAGTCGCTGGACTACGGGTGCCCGGCGGCGCCACACTCACGCGCGGCGAGATCGACGCTTACACCGAATTCGCCAAAATCTACGGCGCCAAAGGGCTGGCCTACATCAAGATCAACGATGTGACGCAGTTGAACGAGACCGGCCTGCAATCACCCATCGTCAAAAATCTGTCTGAGGCGGCGCTCAAAGCGGCGGTCGAACGCACGGATGCGAAGAATGGCGATTTGATTTTCTTCGGCGCGGACAAAGCCAAGGTGGTCAACGAAGCGCTCGGCGCACTGCGTGCGAAAATTGGTCATGAGCGTGGTTTTGCCGAAAAAGCCTGGAAGCCGTTGTGGGTGCTCGACTTCCCGATGTTCGAGTGGGATGAAAACGGCAAGCGGTGGAACGCGATGCATCATCCGTTTACTTCGCCCGCTGCCGGACACGAGGATTTGCTCGCAACCAATCCCGGTGCGGCGCGCGCCATTGCGCACGACATGGTGTTGAACGGTTGGGAAATCGGCGGCGGTTCGGTGCGTATCCACCGTCAGGACATTCAGTCCAAGGTGTTCACTGCTTTAGGTATCAATGCCGAAGAAGCCGAGGCGAAGTTCGGCTTCCTGTTGAAGGCGCTGCAATACGGCGCGCCGCCACATGGCGGTATTGCGTTCGGTTTGGATCGCATTGTCACCCTGATGGCGGGCGCGGAGTCGATACGCGATGTGATCGCGTTCCCGAAAACGCAGCGCGCACAGTGTCTGCTGACGCAAGCGCCGAATGTGGTGGATGAACAGCAGTTACGCGAGTTGCACATACGTTTGCGCAAGGTTGAAACCCGAGCGGCGTGATTGCGGGTAATCCGCTACGGGTGGCCGCGCGTTAGTTGCTGAACAGGGAATAACGGGCCATAGACCAGTGAAAAAAATATTCAATATTTTCAAATACTTAGGTTTTTTTTTCGTAACGATTTCGCTGGTGGCGCCGGTCGCCGCACAGCGCGAGAATGCGCCGCAGCGCGTGCAGCCGAGCCTCGCGGACATTAGCGTCCGAGAGCTGCCGCCGGAAGCACGCGACACGCTCAAGCAGATCGAGCGCGGCGGGCCGTATCAGTATGATCGCGACGGCATTGTTTTCGGCAATTTCGAAAAGCGCCTGCCGATTCAGGAGCGCGGGTACTACAACGAGTTCACGGTCAGGACGCCAGGTGTCAAGCATCGCGGCGCGCGGCGTATCATCGCGGGCAAGCGTGGCGAAAAGTACTATAGCGACGATCACTATAAAACCTTCAAGCGGATAGTGCCATGAGCGCCATGAGTACCAATGCAGCAACGATAGAAGCGAAACGTTCCGGCGTGTACCGCACGCCCGCGCATGCGGATGCCTTGCGCAAGGCGGCCGGCAACGCACTCACCTGGTTTGATGTGCCCCTGCAAAGCGTATCGAACAAGAAGCAATTTCTGACGGTATGCGCGAAGCAGTTGAAGCTGCCCTCGCACTTCGGCGACAACTGGGACGCGCTGGCCGATTGCGTACGCGACCTCAGTTGGGCGCCTGGCGGCGCGGGCTATGTGCTGCGCGTGAGCGGCAGCGAAAAATTCGCCAAGGCTGCGCCTGAGGATTATCAAACCGCCCTGGCCGTGCTGCGGGAAGCGGCTGTCTTCTGGAAAGACCAAGGCACGCCGTTCGTCGTGTTTGTGGATGCAGCCAAGGATTTGCCGACGTTTTAGGCTGTCGGGTCGTGGCCTATAAAATCCCGGTGTCCGTGCTGGTGGTGATACACACCCTGGACCTCCATGTGTTGCTTATAGAGCGTGCCGACCGGCCGGGATTCTGGCAATCGGTGACCGGCAGTAAAGACGCCGAGGAAGAGTCGCTCGAAACCACCGCCGTACGCGAAGTGGGCGAGGAAACCGGCCTGGATGCACGGCTTTACCCGCTGCGCAACTGGAACAAGCAGAATCAATTCGAGATTTTTTCGCGCTGGCGTGGCCGTTACGCGCCCGGCACCACGCACAACCAGGAACACGTGTTCAGCCTGGCGTTGCCCACGGCACTGCCAGTAATTTTGGCGCCGAAGGAGCACCTGCAATACCTGTGGCTGCCGTGGCAGGAAGCCGCCGAAAAGTGTTTTTCCTGGAGTAACGCAGATGCCATTCGTGAGCTACCGCACAGAACGCATTGAAAATAATGTGTTAAATCGCATGGTCGCCTGCAAACCCGTTTAAATTCCGGCGCACCAAATGTGCGTTCGCACATTATTGCGACCCCGGCTGGGGGAATTCCGCAATGGAAATCGGGTCTTAGTGTGATATCTTTCCAAGCTTTCCCGAAGTTATCGTTTCAAAAAAGTGGGACGAAAGTGCAAGCGAGAGGACGTCATGGAAACCAGCACCGTCAATATGATCAAGTTTGACCGCTACAAGCCACTGGCCGACGCAGACTGTCAGCCGCGCATTGTTGCCGCCAAGAAGGCGCTGGGCAAGCGCGCAGTGATCCTCGGCCATCACTACCAACGTGCTGACGTTTACCGCCACGCCGATCTGGTGGGTGACTCCTTGGGGCTATCCAAGCTCGCGTCGCGCACCGAGGCCGATTATCTGGTGTTCTGCGGCGTGCATTTCATGGCGGAAGTGGCGGACATCCTCTCCAAGCCGACGCAAACGGTGATTCTGCCGGACATGAGTGCGGGCTGCTCAATGGCGGACATGGCGAATTTGACGAAGGTTGAGCGTGCCTGGCGCGAAATCGGCGAAGTGCTGGAACCCGACGAAGTGATTACGCCGATTACCTACATCAATTCCGCAGCCGATCTCAAGGCGTTTTGCGGCGAACACGGCGGCATAGTCTGCACCTCGAGTAACGCGCGGCAGATACTGCAATGGGCGTTCGCGCGGCGGGAGAAAGTTTTGTTTTTCCCCGACCAGCATCTGGGCCGCTGGACCGGCTATTTGATGGACATCCCGCTGGCGGAAATGCTGGTGTGGGATCCCGATCTGCCGATGGGCGGATTGACGCCGCAACAGATCAAGATGGCGAAGGTGCTGCTGTGGAAGGGCCATTGTTCGGTACATCAAATGTTCCAGGCCTCGCACATTCTGCGCTGGCGCCAGCAAAACCCGACGGGCGCGGTGATCAGCCATCCTGAGTGCAACTTCGAGGTGTGCAAGCTCTCCGATTACGTCGGCTCCACCGACTACATCATCAAGACCATTGCCGCCAGCGCGCCCGGCACGCGCTGGCTGGTGGGCACCGAGTTGAACCTCGTGAATCGAATCGCCGAAGAATTCAAGCCGCAAGGCAAGGTGGTGCAGTTCATGGCGCCCACGGTATGCATGTGCTCGACCATGGCGCGCATCGACCCGCAGCATCTGGCGTGGACACTCGAAAATCTGGTGGCCGGTAAAGTGGTCAATCAGATCAAAGTGCCGCAACGCGAAGCCGATCTCGCACGCATTACGCTGGATCGCATGCTGGCGGTTTCCTGAAATTTTTTGATTCCGTAACGGCGTGTCGCGCGGGCGGCACGCCTTTTTTTTGATTGACATTGCAGCGTGTTGCGGTGTTGAAACTGCCTTCCCTCACCCTCGGTTCCTCCCCGGAGGGAGAGGGATGAAAAAGCCCTTCTTCCCCCGGGAGAAGGGTCGGGATGAGGGAAAGGTTTTTGCGTGGATACGAATCATTCGACAATTGACGGCCTTCAGCACAAACCCGCCGGCAAACTGCGCATCGCAACCTATAACATTCATAAAGGCTTGTCGATTTTCAACCGGCGCGTGGTGATCCACGCGCTGCGCGACCAGTTGCGCGCGCTTGACGCCGATGTGGTGTTTTTGCAGGAGGTATCAGGCCGGCACGACGCGCACGCACGGCGTCACGGTAATTGGCCGGGCACGCCGCAACACGAGTTTCTCGCTGATCTGGTGTGGCAGGACCATGCCTATGGACGCAACGCGGTTGACGACAACGGCGAGCACGGTAATGCGATACTTTCGCGCTTTCCGATACTGCGCTGGGAAAATCAGGACGTCTCGGCACATCGTTTCGAAAGCCGCGGGCTGCTGCACGCCGAGATCGAAGTGCCGGGCTGGCCACAGCCGCTGCATTGCGTATGTGTACACTTGGCACTCACCGCGCGCGGCCGCGGTCGCCAACTGGAACATCTGCGCCAGCGTATCGAGCGCATGGTGCCGGAGAATGCGCCGCTGATCGTGGCGGGCGATTTTAACGACTGGTACTGGCGGCATCGCGCCACGCACGAATTCGCGCATCCGCTCAACATGCAGGAGGTGTTCGAGGCCGACGGCGGCCGGCCGGCACGCAGTTATCCGGCGCTATTGCCTTTCTTGCGCCTCGACCGCATCTATGTTCGTGGGTTTCGCGTGTGTGACGCCAAGGTGCAGCGCGGGCGCGGCTGGCGACTGAGCTCCGATCACCGTGCGTTGACTTGTGATCTAAATTTAATATAAATATTTTCTATCATGATCTTTAAGATTCGATTTTGCGAGTGGTTCGTTTGAGCGCCCAGTTGCATACTCATGGCGTGGTGAAAATAGCTGCAGCGGAGGCCAAATCCGCGCGCAACGAATGGCGTGTAGTGCCCACGCTGTTGCCGTTCTTGTGGGAATACAAATGGCGCGTGGCGCTTGCCCTGACTTTTCTCGTCGCGGCCAAGCTTGCCAACGTCGGCGTGCCGCTGCTGATGAAGGCGATCGTCGATGACCTGACGCCCACGCAGCAAATGCTCGCGGTACCGTTGTTGCTGCTCGTGGCCTACGGCTTTTTGCGTTTTGCCAACACGATGTTCGCGGAATTGCGCGACATGGTGTTTGTGCGCGTCGCGCAGCGCGCGGTGCGCCGCGTCGCATTGAACGTGTTTCGCCATTTGCACAGCCTGTCGCTGCGGTTCCATCTGAATCGCCAGACCGGCGGCATGACCCGTGACATCGAGCGCGGCACGCGCGGCATTTCCACGCTGCTGACGTTCATGCTGTTTTCAATCATTCCGGTGATACTGGAGTTTCTGCTGGTGGCCGCGGTGTTGTTCGCGCGTTTCGACTGGCGCTTTGTTGCGGTGACGTTTGGCGCCGTGGCGGCCTATATTATTTTCACGATATCGATTACCGAATGGCGCACCGCGATCCGGCGCCGCGCCAACGAGCTCGATTCAAAAGCCAACACGCGCGCCGTCGACAGTCTGCTCAATTACGAAACCGTCAAGTATTTCAATAACGAGGAATTCGAAGCGCAGCGCTACGATGCAAACCTCACCAGCTACGAAGCCGCCGCGGTAAAGACCGAGGCTTCGTTGGGCTTTCTCAATATCGGCCAGAGCGCCATCATCGCTGTTGCCGCGACCACGCTGATGGTGCTTGCCGCGCAGGGCGTGGCCGCGAAAAATCTGACGCTGGGCGATCTGGTGCTGGTCAACGCGTTGTTGATTCAACTCTATATTCCGCTCAATTTTTTGGGCATGGCCTATCGCGAAATCAAACAATCGCTGATCGACATGGATCGCATGTTTAGCCTGCTTGAAGAAAACCGCGAAATCCAGGATAAGCCCGGCGCGCAGCCGCTTACCGGCGGACCCGCGACGGTATGTTTTGAAAACGTGAATTTCAGTTACGAGCCCGAGCGGCAAATCCTGTTCAATGTGAGTTTCGAGATTCCCGCCGGCGCCAAGGTGGCGGTGGTCGGGCACAGCGGTTCCGGCAAATCAACACTGGCACGGCTGCTCTATCGTTTTTACGACGTGGCCGGCGGCGCGATTCGGGTGAACGGCGCCGATATTCGTGACGTGCAGCAATCGAGTCTGCGCGGAGCGACCGGCATTGTGCCGCAGGACACGGTGCTGTTTAACGACACTATTTTCTACAATATTCACTACGGCCGCACCGGCGCGGCCCGCGACGAAGTGCTGGAGGCGGCGCGCGCGGCGCACATCCACGATTTCATCGAAAGCCTGCCCGAAGGCTACGAATCGCCGGTGGGCGAACGCGGACTCAAACTCTCCGGCGGCGAAAAACAGCGTGTGGCCATCGCGCGCGCCATTCTGAAAAACCCGCGCATCCTGATATTCGACGAGGCGACTTCGGCCCTCGACTCCAAATCAGAAAAAGCGATTCAGGAAGAACTCACGCGCATCGCCCACGGCCACACCACGCTGGTGATTGCGCATCGCTTATCCACGGTAATGGATGCCGATCAGATACTGGTGATGGATCATGGACGCATCATCGAGCGCGGCACGCATCGCGAGTTGCTGGAACGCGCCGGAATGTACGCACAAATGTGGGCGTTGCAGCAGGAGGAAGACGACAATGATGAGGGGGGCGCGAGCGGCGCGTAAGGTTCAGCCTGGAAAAAGCGTACCGCAAAGAACGCAAAGGTGCGAAAGCGCAAAGATTCGCAAAGACAATGCAGCAAAAGTACCGGCGATTCTCCCATAGGGCAAACCGCCGGTTTACGATTTTCCTTTGCGGTATCTTTGCGTCTTTGCGGTTATGAAGTGCGGGTTTTGGGTTCAGGCGGCGGCAGGCAGCGCCACTTGCGCCAGCGTGCCGTGTTCTCCCGGGCTGGCGCGCAAACGGATTTGTCCGCCATGACGCAACACGATTTCGCGCACGATAGCGAGTCCGAGCCCGCAACCCTCCACGCCCGTGCCCAGCACGCGATGAAAGCGCTCGAGCACCGCATCGCGTTCGTTCTCCGGTATGCCGGGACCGTTGTCTTCGACGGCGATATCGATGGCGTCCCGCGCGGGCGTGAGCCGCACGGTGACGTTGCCGCCGCACTGCGTGTAACGTATGGCGTTGTCGATCAGGTTGCCGAGCATCTCGCGCAGCAGAAAATCGTCGCCGTTCACGTGAGCCGGCGTGTCGGGGCCGTCAAATCCGAGGTCGATGCCGCGCGCGAGCGCGCGCGGCACCCATTCGGTGGTGGTGGCCCGCGCCAGTGCGTTGAAGTCCAGCCGTACCATGGCTTGGGTGTGTTCGGCGGAAGGTTCGGCGCGCGCGAGTGACAGCAATTGATTGACCAGATGCGTGGTATGTTCCGCTGCGATTTGCAATTGGGTCAACGTGGCGCGCACTTCTTCGGGCGCGGACAGGCGCAGCGCCAGTTCCGTCTGCGTGCGCAAGCCCGCGATGGGCGTGCGCAATTGATGCGCGGCGTCCGCGATGAAGCGCTGTTGCGCCGACAGTGCGGCGCTCAGCCGGTGCAACAGAGCGTTCATCGATTCGATGAGCGGACGCACTTCCGAAGGCACATGGGCCGCGGGCAGCGGCGACAGATCGCGATGCGAACGTTGTTCAATCTCCTGTCGCAACAGCGACAACGGCGCGAGCGCACGAGTTACCGAAAACCAGATGACGATAAACGCGCAGATTGCAACAAAGGCCTGGGGCAGCGCGAAACCGATCGACAGCTCGCGTATGAGTTCCGTGCGCGGCTGAACCGATTCGACGACATGCACGGTGACTTGTCCACGCACGTCTTCGGTCTCCACCGGCAACTGAATGGCGGCGACCCGCACGGGTTGTTCGCGATAGGTGTCGTTGTAATAGTGCGCTTGCCCGGATTGGGAAGGTTGCGCGGGTTTGATATCCGGTTCGCCGGTGATGTATTCGCGGTCTGGCCCTGTCACCATGTAATAGAGCTGTCCGGTTTCGCGCGTGCGCAACATCTGAATCGCCACCTCGGGCAAATCGACATAGATACGGCCGCGCAATACGCGCACCTGCCGCCCGATATCGAGCGCCGATTCCAGCAATGCGCGATCGTAGGCCACATTGACATAACGCTTGGCAATGTCATAGTCGATGTACGCACTGATTAGCCACAGGATGCCCAAGGGAATGGACACCCACGCCAGCACCTGCCGGCGCAGCGTTGTGCTGCTGCTCATGCGCTGTCTTTTTCCATCAAGTAGCCGAGTCCGCGTATGGTGCGTATGACCACGCCGGAAGGCTCGATCTTCTTGCGTAGCCGATGTACGCAGACTTCGATGGCATTGACGCCGACATCTTCGTCCCAGCCGTAGAGTTTTTCCGCCAACTGGTCCTTGCTCACCACGCGTCCGCTGCGCATCATCAGCACTTCCAGTACGCCCAACTCGCGCGCCGACAGATCCAGCGGCAGACCCTCTACGGTGACCCGGCGTCCGGTCGTATCAAGATGCAATTTTCCATTTAAAATCAAAGAGTTACCACCCGCAGTGCCCCGGCGTATTAAAGCCCGAACACGCGCCTCCAGTTCCGGTAACTCAAACGGTTTGGTCATGTAATCGTCAGCGCCAAGGTCAAGGCCGCGCACGCGGTCTTGCAGCGCATCATGCGCGGTCAGTACCAGCACTGGTGGTGTCGCCGCGCGGCGCCGCAACCGCTTGATGACTTCGAAGCCGTCCATCCGCGGCAGACCCAGATCGATAATCGCAAGATCATAGGTCTGCGAGGAGAGGGCGTGATCGGCTGCAACGCCGTCGTGTACACAATCGACCGCGTATTCGCCGCTGCGTAGCGAGCGGGTGAGTCCATCCGCTAATACGGGATCGTCTTCGGCTATGAGAATGCGCATGGGTTTAGAATTTCACTATGTGAAATTACGTAAGGGATGACCGTAAGTCCTATGTAAGTTTGCACTGATATTTTATGGTCTGGTTATTTGCGGTGTGCTGGCGTGACAGTGTGCAATGGTAATGCATGGGACAAGCACGCTGATACGCGCTCAAGCTATTTGTGCCACTGCTTTCGGAATGTTTAGATTTTCCTCCTCGGAGGCCGGTAGTTTCAGTTGTTTGTGCTGAGCAAATGATTGTATGGCCTCTTTCTGCTCCGCCGGGGTTTACCCCGGGCGGAGTTTTTTTTGAGGGAGTGCCGCCGCCGCCGTTGATGACGACCAGCCCGCTGCGTAAAACACCGCGTAAAATATACTTGAAAAATATCTCGTAACCCTGTATTTTTAAGGGATATTTTACTCTTTGTGGAGAGGCGTGTGCTGCGAATACTGTCTATGCTATTTTTAGCGTTATGCATCGGCAACGTCCACGCCGCAGCCAAAAAGCAGTCTCAACAACGCAAGACCATACCGAAGGCCATTGCGAGCGCCAAAGCGGTGCATAAGCCCGCCCAGCAGGCCGCGTTGCGCTCGGGCCGCGCAGGAGCCAAGCAGCGCTTCGTGCGGCGTGCCGTGGCGCCGCCTCCGCCCGAGATTTTCAATCCCGACGTGCTGGATATTCAGTCCACCGCGGTGCTGGTGGTTAATTCCAGCAACGGTAGCGTCATTTACGACAAAAATGTCAGCGCGGTTTCATCCATAGCCTCGATCACCAAGCTGATGACCGCGATGGTGGTGCTCGACGCCAAATTGCCACTCGATGAGAGCATCACGCTCACCGAAGATGATCTGGACACCATCAAGAATACCGGCTCAAGGCTACAGATGGGCACCGTGCTCACGCGCGATGAAATGCTGCGCCTCGCGCTGATGTCGTCCGAAAACCGTGCGGCCTCGGCGCTGGGGCGCGCGTACCCGGGCGGCCTGGCGGCGTTTGTCAGGGAAATGAACCTGAAAGCGCTGTCGCTGGAAATGATGCATACGTCGTTTGTCGATAGCACGGGGCTGTCCGGCAGCAATGTATCGACGGCGCAAGACCTCGCGAAGATGGTCACGGCGGCCTACCAGTATCCATTGATTCGCCAGTATTCCACCGGCAACGGTTACGCGGTTCACACGCACAGCGGACGCGCGCTCGAATTCAGAAATACCAATTCACTGATCGTCAGTCCGGAATGGAGCATCGGCTTGTCCAAGACCGGCTACATTCGTGAAGCCGGGCGTTGTCTGGTGATGCATGTCACCATCGCCGGATCGCCTATCGTCATCGTGCTGCTCGATTCATGGGGGCGGTTAAGCCGTGTTGGCGACGCCAATCGCATCAAGAGGTGGATCGAGTATCACGCGGGACGCACCCTCGGGTAAGCGTCGGCGAATGTGTCCGCCGCGCCCGATGGTCTCTGTGATCGCTCCATGCCCCATAGCGAATTCTTCCAGTTTCACGATCTTTATCCGGACACGGAAACGTTTCGCGACGATGTTCTGAAAGGTCTCGCGCTGCCGCGCAAAGCGCTGGCGCCCAAGTATTTTTACGACGCTCGTGGCAGTGAACTGTTCGAGGCCATCTGCGATCTGCCCGAGTATTACCCGACCCGCACCGAATTGGCGATGATGCAGGCCGATGCAGGCGCGATGGCGCATCTGCTGGGGCCGGATTGTCTGCTGATCGAATACGGCGCGGGTTCGGGACGCAAGACGCGCGTGCTGATCGAAGCGCTGGCGCCAGCCGCTTACGTAGCTATAGATATCTCACGCACGGCCCTGCAGCAATGCGCAGCCGAGTTGGGAGCGGCCTATCCCGCGCTCAAAATCGCAGCCGTGTGCGCGGACTACTCGCGGTCGATGGCGTTGCCGGTGATCGAAGGCATCCAGCCACGGCGGCGCGCGATTTATTTTCCGGGTTCTACCATCGGCAATTTCACGCGGCCGGATGCGCTGGGTTTTTTGCGCTACGCGCATGCGTTGGCGGGCGCGGGCGGGGCCATGCTCGTCGGTGTCGATCTGAAAAAAGACGCCGCGCGACTGCACGCCGCGTACAACGATGCGCAAGGCGTGACCGCGGCGTTCAACATGAATCTACTGTCACGCATTAACCGCGAATTGGCCGGCGATTTTGATCTCGCGTCGTTTGAACACCATGCGTTCTATGACCCTGCCGAAGGCCGCATCGAAATGCATCTGCGCAGCTTGCATGATCAAGTGGTAAACGTATCGGGCCGCGCCTTTTCATTTCGCGGCGGCGAGACCATGCATACCGAGAATTCTTGCAAGTATTCGGTCGAAGAATTTCAGCAATTGGCGCGTGACGCAGGTTTCACCGCGGCGCATTGCTGGCTCGACGCCCAACGCTTGTTCTCGGTGCATTACCTCGTTGCGGGTTAATCAATAATCTGGGCCACCTCAACGCGTTTATGGTGCTGTCCGCGTTTACCGTGGTTCCGTTTCTGTTGATGTGGCTCAAACCGGGGTTCGTGTCGAATGCAGTGATGCTGGTGGCGGGTGGGGCGGTTATGCGGCGCAAGAAGAATGCTGAGTAGTTGTCAATTCTAAGATCGTTGCGTGGAAATCAGATATTTTCGCCACACACGCACCAGCGGTAAATCATTTGATTTTCGTTAAATTGTCACCGCAGGGCGGCGCACAATTTGGCTTGCGTTGGAGCTTAATCAAACGGGCATTTTCCCGCGGATTGCCCGCCGCGAGTACCTGTCGAAGGCGAAATTCTACCGCGTGATTGGCCGGGGCCGGAAGACGCACCGGATAGCGGCGGTTTTGGTGAAGGTGGTTAATCGCGCGTATTCCCGAATTACCGCACACCGGTAGGGCATGCGCGTTGTTTTTGCCCGCCGGCCAAATGTCGAAAACCGCAAGGGCAAACATTTTTTCGGTAGCGGAGCAATGCGCAGCATGGTTGTCACCGGTTGTCCGCGTGGGCACAAAAAACGTGCCTACAGGCTCTGAAGGCCTGCGTGCTACCACTACACGATACCTGCTTGGGCCTACCGGCTCAGAATACGCCGAGCTTCGCTCTGGTGGCAACGCGAGCGTGATAAGCAGAAGTTGTATACCAATTTTATATACAAATATGTATAATTATCCTACACAAAGGAGTGCCGCTATGTCACCAACTCAAACCACGGAATCCGTCGCTATTAACATCCGTGCCAAAGCACGTCAGCGCGACCTGATCGATCAGGCCGCCGAGCGGCTAGGCCGCAGCCGTTCGGATTTTATGCTCGAAGCTGCATGCCGTGAGGCGGAAAACTTGCTGCTCGACCAGACGTTTTTCACGGTTGCTGCGGGGACCTTTGCCCAATTTCATGCGTTACTCGATCAACCGTTGCCGCCGACCGATAAGCTGCGCCGTCTGCTAAAAACCAAGGCCCCCTGGGAGAAATGATCGCGCTGGATCTCAGCTCGCCCGCGCCGATAGCGGCGAATCACGAATTCCCGGATTTCGATTGCGGTGAATTGTCGTTGAACGATTGGCTCAAAAGGCGTGCGCTCAAGAACCATGCGAGCGGCGCCTCGCGTTGCTTTGTGCTGTGCGCTGGCCTGACCGTAGTAGGTTATTACAGCTTGTCGGCGGGCGCTATCAGCCATGCGGCGGCGCCCAAGGCGCTGCGGCGGAATATGCCCGACCCGTTGCCCGTTCTGCTACTCGGACGCCTTGCGATTGATCGCCGCTATCACAATCGCGGCTTGGGTCAGGCATTGCTGCGCGATGCCATGTTGCGAGCGGTCAACGTTGCTGGAGATGCGGGCATATTCGCCCTGCTGGTGCATGCGCTTTCCGACGCGGCCAGGCAGTTTTATCTGTCCCGAGGATTCGTTGCATCGCCGTTGCAGCCGATGACGCTGATGGTGACGCTGGAAACGGTGCGGGCTATTCTGCTTGAATAGACGCTGCACGTTCTTCGTTAATCAGCGACTCGCCCTAAAAATCCCGCCAGCGCCTCATTGAACACCAGCGGCTGCTCCACATTAGAAAGATGCGCCGCCGACTTGATAACGAGCAATTCCGATCCCGGCAGATTCTCGTGTATCGCACGCGCCATTTCTAGCGGGGTGCCGTGGTCTTCGTCGTCGTCGACGATGATGATGATGAATACCGGGCATTTTATTTCTTTCAGCCGGTTGAGTGTATTCACTTTTGCGATTGCGGCGCATGCGCCGCCGAAGTTCAGCGGCTTGCCGAATATTGCAAAATGCGATATTCTTCAATCATGCGATTGATCAGCACCAAGGCTTTGCGCGACTTCGCAAAAATTCATCCGGTTGCAGAAATGCCGCTGCAAGGGTGGCGGCGCATCGTTGAACGAGCTCAGTACCGCAATTTTGCCGAACTGAAGCGCACGTTCAATTCGGTCGACAAGGCAGGGGATTATTTTGTGTTCGATATTGCAGGTAACAACTACCGCCTGATTGCCGCGATTCATTTCAACACGCAGATTCTTTATGTCCGTTCGGTGATGACCCATGCCGAATACGACAAATGGAGGCCATGATGGGCGCTTTGGATATTATCGCCGTGACCAGCCACTACAAGGCGCTTGTGCGATTGGTTCCGCTCAAGGCGATTACCAGCGAAACCGATTACCGCAAGGCCATTGCCGCCCTGGAGGAATTGCTCGATGCCGGCGGCGCCAATGAACGTCACCCCTTGGCGGGTTTGGTCGAGGCGCTCGGTGAGGTGATTGAAAGTTTTGAAGCGCGCGCACACCGCATGCCGGATGCCAGTCCGCGTGACGCATTGGCGTTTTTGATGCGGGAACACAAGCTTAAGCAGACCGATTTGGCCGGCATTGCAGGACAGGGAACGGTCAGCGCGATTCTCGCGGGCAAGCGTGGCATCAGCAAGCGGCTGGCGGGGCGGTTGGCAGAGCGCTTTGGCGTTTCCGCGGCGGTGTTTGTTTGAAAGTGCCGTGACGATGTTTTCTTTGGTGACGAAGGTTTAGTGGGCGCTCTAATCGAGCATTACGTATTTCGTGACAGCTTTTCCCGCCTTCGGCCCCCTCGCTGCGCTCTCCCCGGCCCTTCTGCTCCACTTCAAGTGTTCCCTCGTCCCGGGGGGGGAGAGCGGTTCCACGGCAAGCATAGGGGGCGGGGGCGACTTCCCCCCGGAATACGCTGCGCTTCTTCCGGGCTTCAGGTTCTTCGTTAACCTGCAACCCGCCCCAAAAACTTCATCACCGCTTGGTTGAAAACCTGCGGCTGTTCGACATTGGAAAGGTGCGCCGCTGATTTGATGATCAGCAATTCGGATCCCGGCAGATTCTCATGCATCGCGCGCGCCATTTCGGGCGGCGTGCCGTGGTCTTCTTCGCCGACGATGATGAATACCGGGCATTGGATTTCTTTCAGCCGGTCCAGCGTATCCACTTTTGCAATTGCGGCACAGGCGCCGCAGAAGCCATCAACCGGCGTGTTGAGGATGTCGGCGCCGATGCGTGCCATCACGTCCTTGCGCGTGGTGCGGTACGGCTCGGTGAACCAGCGCGCGAGGGTGGTGTCGAGCACGCCGGCCATGCCTGTTGCGCGCGCGATGGCGACGCGTTCGCCCCACATTTGTTCGGCGTTGGGCGGACGGCGGCTGGTGGTGTTGGCGAGCACCAGGCTTTGAAAAACGCCGGGATATTTGAGCGCGAAAGTTTGCCCGATCATGCCGCCCATCGACAGGCCCACCCAGTGCGTGCGCGTGATGCCCAGCGCATCGAACAGGTCTTTCACGTCGTCGGCCATTTGCTCCAGCGTATAGTCGCCCGGCGGTGCGCTCGATTGCCCGTGGCCGCGCGTGTCGAAGCGCAGAACTTTGAAGTTTTTTGTGAGCACATCCATCTGTTCGTCCCACATGTGCAGATTGCAGGCAAGCGAGTGGCTCAGTGTGATCCATGGGCCTTCACGTTCACTTCCTTCGATCTCGTAATTGATTTCGATGTTATTGGTTTTGATTTTCATGGGGTTAGTACTCGAATACGATGTTGAACAGGTCTTCGGTTATGACCTGTTATCCTGTACGTCCAAGTACCGCAAATTACCACACCGCATGGTGCAAGGAGGAGACCAATGAATGCTTTTTCCGGCTGTTGCCTCGCGGTCGTCCACGAGTTTGTTCGCTGCGTAGCGACACTTTTGTTGGTGGCGACGCCCTGTTTGGCGTTCGCGCAAACCCCTTCGACAGGCTCAGGACAGGCCTATCCGGTAAAGCCGGTGCGCCTGATTGCGCCGTTTCCGCCGGGCGGATCATCCGATTTGATTGCGCGCATTGTGGCGCAGCGGCTGTCGGAAGGTTTTCCCTATCAGGTCATCATTGAAAACCGGCCGGGCGCGAGTAGCAATCTTGGCGCGCAGATCGCGTCGCGCGCAGCCGCCGACGGTTATACGCTGCTGATCACCAGTGTCACGGCCACAATTAACGTGTCGATATTTCGCAACCCCGGCTACGATCTGGTGAAGGATTTCGCGCCCATTTCCAAGCTGGCGGTCGGCCCCACGGCGCTGGTGGTTCATCCGTCCGTGCCGGCGCATAACGTGCCGAAGTTCATCAAGCTCGCGCAGTCGCGGCCCGGACAGTTGAATTTGACCGCTTCGCGAAAATTATTCGTGATACGGGTATACGAGCGGATTAGCGCAGCGTGATGGTCAGATTGAAGTCGCCGCGCAGCAGCCCGACGGCGTAACTTTGAGCGCCACGCAGCGCGGCTTGCAGTTCGGTGGCGGTCTGTATGCGGCGGCGGTTCACCGCATAAATAATGTCCCCCGGACGAAAGCCGGCAACCCAGGCCGCGCTGTTTTGCTCGACAGCAGAAACCACCACCCCGCCGCCTTGCAGACGCTGGAACAGCGGGCTGCCGCGCTGGATTTCGATCACGCGCATGCCGGGCAATTGCGGTACCGGCTGGCCGTCGCCGCCGGAAACATCCGGCGCGGCGATCTGGGTGCGTATGGTGCGCGCCGCACCGCTGCGATTGATGCGCATCTCGACGTCCTCGCCGATCGCGGTCAGGCCCAGCCGCGCACGCAGTTCGGCAGCATTGTGTATGGCGCGTCCATTGAGCGCAGTGACTACATCGCCTTCACGCATACCCGCTTTTTCCGCCGGAGAACCCGCTTGCACCACGGCGATAACCGCGCCTTCGAGCGTATTCACGCCGAGCTTCTTGGACAGCTCCGAGGTGAGATCCGCCATTTCAATGCCCAGACGGCCGCGGCGCACTTCGCCGTGCTTGATGATCTGGTTCATCACCGCGCGCGCCATATTGGAGGGCACCGCAAAGCCGATGCCTACGTTGCCGCCCGAAGGGCCGATGATCGCGGTGTTGATGCCGACCAACTCGCCACGCAGATTCACCAGCGCGCCGCCGGAGTTGCCGGGATTGATCGAGGCGTCGGTCTGGATGAAATCCTCGTAGCCTTCCACGCTAAGCCCGCTGCGTCCCAGCGCGCTGACGATGCCCGATGTCACCGTCTGGCCGATGCCGAACGGATTACCGATGGCCAGCACGTAGTCGCCGACTTGCAGATGGTCCGAGTCGCCGATTTTGAGTGCGCTTAAGCCTGCGGCCTCGATTTGCAGCACGGCGATGTCGGTGCCCGGATCGGTGCCCACCAGCTTGGCGGTGAACTGCCGCCGGTCTTTGAGTGTGACGACGGCGCGCTCGGCATCCTTGATCACGTGGTTGTTGGTCAGTACATAGCCGCGCGCAGCATCGATGATGACGCCGGAGCCTGCGGCCTGCTCGCGTTGCTGTTGCGGCCGGTCGGGCACGCCGAAGAAGCGGCGAAAAAACGGATCGCGAAACAGCGGATTGTTTTCCATCGGTGAACGCGTAACCACCGAGATGTTCACCACCGCGGGCGTGACTTCGTTGACCAGCGGCGCCAGCGTGGGCAGGCCGCGCGCATCGGTGGTTTGCAGGGGTTGCGCGTGGGCCGCTGTGAATAAAGCACTCGCGAAAAATAACGTTATTAGAGAAAAAGAAATGTTCATAACTATTTGTTTTAAAGTGGTTTTATTTGAATGGAGCGCGACACGCTTCTCCTCGTCATTCTGGCGGAGGCCAGAATCCAGTCTGTTCAATTATGCGCAGCATCTTAAATCTACATCCTTCGGATCGGGTTACGCACTGGATTCTGGCCTTCGCCAGAATGACGGGGCAGGTTCTACTTAAGTATCTGCACCAGATTATTAAAGTCATCCGTCCACAGACGCAAGCGTGGAATCGGGGTGATTTCACTGGTATTTTCTTTGATCTTTTTATCCGCAAGCAGTTTCAGATTGCGTGTAACCAGCACCCAGTCGGTGCGCGAGGCGTCGCCGCCGGTGTCGTCATCGCTGATCAGCGCGGTTTGCAAATCGTACGTCTTCGCGATTTGCTCCACCACGGGTGATAGTTTCAGAAACCGATTGGTCACATGAAACGCCACCACGCCATCCGGCTTGATGTGCTTGAGATAAATGGCCAGCGCTTCTTTGGTAATCAAATGCACCGGAATCGCATCGCTGGAAAATGCGTCGATGGCGAGCACATCGTATTGCTGCGGCGCTTCGCGTTCCATGGTTAACCGTGCATCGCCCAGCACCGTATCGACCTGTCCTTTGCTGTCCGCAATAAACTTGAATTCACGGCGCGCAATTTCGATGACCCGCGGGTTGATTTCGTAAAAGCGCGTGACATCGCCTTTGCGGCCATAGCCGGCCAGGGTGCCGGTGCCCAGACCCACCACGCCGACGCGCGTCGGCCCCAGCGCCTGAAAATATTTCACCGCAAGTCCTACGCCGCTGGATTCGGTGTAATAGGTGGTGATGCGGCCGCGCTTGTCGGGATGCAGATATTGCTCGCCGTGCATGATCACGCCGTGCATCAGGCGGCGCATCGCGGTTTCGCTGGTTTCCGGGCCGGTGTCCTTGACGCGCAACGTGCCGTAAAAATTGCGGCTCATCAAACGCGCATCGTTGGATAGCGCATGAATATAGTGATAGACGTGATAGCCGGTAAAACCGGTCGCCACCAGCAACGCCATGGGTACCAGGCGCCGCCTGTCGGCAGTAAGACCGATGGCCAGATAAGCGGCCAACAGCAGCGTCACCACCAGCCCTATGCCGAATTCGTAATAGGTATTGAAAAACTTCGGCGCAATGAATCCCACCACCACACCGCCCAGCGCGCCGCCCAGCGATACCATCAGGAAAAACGTCGTGAGGTAACGCGGCGCGGGCTTCATCGCCGCCAGTTCACCGTGGAAGAACATGCACATGATAAACAGTCCTGCGCTGAACAGCGGCACGGCGACCTTGAAATCCATGATGCCGCCTTCTTCGTGCATGAACCACGCCAGCGCGCACACCACCACGATCAGCGGACCGATGAAGTAAAGTCGCTTATACCAGTTGCGTCCTTCGAAACACAGAATGAAGGTGATGAGGTAAATGGTCAGCGGCAGCAGCCACAGGAAAGGCACCGAGGCCACGTCGTGCGTGATGTGATTGGTTACCGCCAGCAGCATGAACGAACCCATCGCCGACAGTAGCAACCACATAGCGTAGTGCGCAAAGGCCGGCGCGGGGCCGTCGTCGGCTTTCCGCGCATCCGGGTTCGCTTGAGCCGCCGTATGCGCGCGCAGACTGTAGACGCCAGCGCCGATGCACACAATCACGAACACCACGTACGCTACGCTCCAGCCGAAAGACTGGTGGTGCGTGGTGACCCACGGTTCAACCGCAAAAGGGTACAAGATCAGCGCCAGCAGCGAAGCAAAGTTCGACAACGCGAATAGCCGGTACACCGTGCCCGTGGTGTGTGCGCGTGCAAACCACGCTTGCACCAGCGGCCCCGTGGTCGACAGCAGAAAGTAGGGCAATCCGATGGTAAACGCGAGCAAGCCCAGTATGCGATAGGTCGGGTCTTCGTTGCCTGCCGGTTTCCATGACACATCGGGCAGTATCGGCAGAGAAGCGAGACTCACGATCAGCAGCACCGCGTGCAAAATCAACTGATTGCGCGGCGTCATCTTGCGCGTGGTGAAATCCGTATACGCGTAGCCGAAGAGCAACAGAAACTGGAAGAACACCAAACACGTCGTCCACACCGCAGCCGAACCGCCGAACCACGGCAGTATTTGCTTCGCCAAAATGGGTTGGACCAGAAACAGCAGGAATGCGCTGGTAAAAATAGTGAGCGCGTAGAGAATCATGATAGAATATGTAAGTTATTGTTTTTGTTGATATTTTTTGTTATTAGTGATGGGTTGCGGCGGGCATGAAGCAATCGCATAACGCCCGCCACGGACTTTCAGACGACATGTTTCAGCAACCGGCGCATTCTACCCTTACGACCACTGACCACACTATTCTCATGAATTGCCGGCACGCGATATTGAAATGGCTGACTGCGCTGATGCTGTGCATTGCGCCGCTTGCAGCGCAAGCGCAATGTCCCGGCGAACAAACGATGGCCGATGCCGCCACGCGCTGGATCGACAAACAGCCGCTGCGCGGATTTTTGCCATCGATGACAATGGCCGATGCGCAATGCGCACGTGACCGCTTCGTCGCGCAATTGCGAGCGAACAAACAATACGGCGGGCGCATCGTGGGTTACAAAGCGGCGCTCACCAACCCGGCTATTCAAAAAAGTTTCGGTGCGAGCGCGCCGGTGCGTGGCGTGCTGCTTTCGCGCATGCTCACCATGGAAACCGCGTTCCCCGTGAACGGCGATTTCGGCGCGCGGCCCGTGTTCGAAGCGGATTTGCTGGTGGAAGTGGGTGATGATGCGATCAACGAGGCGCGCACCCCGATGGAGGCGCTAAGAGCGCTGTCACGTGTGCATCCTTTTATCGAGTTGGCCGACTTGGTGGTGGCCGAGGGCGAACCGCTCAACGCGCCGGTGATCACCGCAATCAACGCCGGCGCGCGCAGCGGCATTTTCGGCCAGGGCATCGCAGTACAAGCCACGCAGGCGTTTGCCGATGCGCTGCGCGACATGCGTGTCGTTATGACCGATGATCTGGGCACGGAACACGCCAACAGCCCCGGCTCGGCGATCCTCGGCCATCCGCTCAATGCCGTGTTGTGGCTGGTTGACGATGTGCGCAAGAGCGGCGGGCGATTGCGCGTGGGTGACAGGCTGAGCCTGGGTTCGTTTTCCGCGCCGATCACGCCCCAGCGTGAAATGCGTGTGAAAGTGCGCTACCTTGGGTTGCCGGGCGATCCCGAAATCAATATGCGGTTTCGGTAGGCTGATGGCATTTTACTTTCGGGTTATGGAAGATTGCGCGGTATGGTGACGACTGGCGTTAAGATACTGCTTTCCCTCACCCTCGGTCCCGGTGGGAGAGGGATGAAAAGCCCTTCTCCCTCCGGGACTCGGTATAGCACCCGGAGGGGTGGAAGGGTTGGGATGAGGGAAACGCTTTTAGATAGCACGATGGAATCAAAAAGCACAACCTATCAAGAATTCGCCATTCGTCCATGAACACAACTTTATCCACCGATTACGAAGTCCTCGTCGACAGCAACGTCATGATCGCCGTGCGCGATGGCGTGAAGCTTGCCACCGACATCTATCGTCCCGCTCGCAACGGCAAAGCGGTCGACGGCAGATTCCCGGTCATTCTCGAACGCACGCCGTATGGCAAAACGCGCGCGTCGCGCTCCGAGGTGGATCGCGGCGAAACCCAGCCGCGATTGCGTCCGGAAGTCGCAGCGATATTCGTGCGCGCGGGTTACATCGTGATCTATCAGGATTGCCGCGGGCGGCATGCCTCCGAAGGCGAGTTTGTCAAATATCTGAGCGACGGCGAAGACGGCCTGGATACCGTCAACTGGATAGCAGCGCAGCCGTGGTGCAACGGCAAGGTGGCGACTATAGGGCTGTCGTACGCCGCGCATACACAAGTGTCGCTGGCGTGCCTCGCGCCGCAAGCATTGTCTGCGATGGTGATCGACTGCGGCGGGTTCTCCAACGCCTACCAGTCCGGTATTCGCAGCGGCGGCGCGTTTGAGATGAAGCAAGTGACGTGGGCGTTCAATCAGGCGAAAGAAAGTCCGCTTGCGCAGTCGGATTTGCGTGTACGCGAGGCGCTGGCCGCCGAAGACCTGATCGAATGGTTCAAGCGCATGCCGTGGAAGCCGGGCCACTCGCCGGTGCGCTGGGCGCCGGAGTACGAGGACTATCTGTTCGAACAATGGACGCATGGCGAATTCAGCGATTACTGGAAGCAGCTCGGCATTTACACCGAAGGCTGGTATCAGCAGTTTGCCGATGTGCCGCAGATACATATGTCGAGCTGGTACGACGCGTATATTCGCACCGCGACCGACAATTATGTGGGCCTCAAGCAACGCAAGCGCGGCCCGGTGCGCCTCATCATGGGGCCGTGGACCCACGGAGACCGTTCGAAATCCTGGTCGGGCGATGTCGATTTCGGCGAGGCTTCGACCATTGACGGCAATCTCGCCCGGAACTGGTGCGAGTTACGCCGGCGCTGGTTCGATCACTGGGTGCAAGGCGTTGCGAATGGCGTGGATAAAGAGCCGGCGGTGCGCCTGTTCCTGATGGGCGGCGGGTCGGGACGCAGGAATGCAGCTGGGCGAATGCAGCATGGCGGTCGCTGGATTGTGGGCGAAGACTGGCCGCTGCCTGCGGTCAGGTTCACGCCATATTATTTGCAAGCCGATGGCCACTTATCAACAGAGAAGCCTGCAGCAAACGCTGCGCCGATCTCGTACAACTATGATCCGTCGAAGCCGGTGCCGACGATGGGCGGGCCGCTCACCTCGGGCCAGCCAGTGTTCGAGGGCGGCGCGTTTGATCAGCGCGAGCACGAGCGCTTTTTCGGCTGCAACAATCCCGGCATGCCGCTGTCCGCACGCGCCGATGTGTTGGTGTTCGAGACACCGCCGCTTACGCACGATGTGGCGGTGGCGGGGCCGATCACGATCAAGCTGCATGTGTCATCCAATGGTATCGACACTGATTTCACCGCGAAGTTGATCGACGTCTATCCGCCGAATGAAGACTATCCGCGCGGCTATGCGATGAATCTGTGCGATGGCATTCTGCGTTGCCGTTACCGCGATTCGTGGGAAACGCCCGCGATGATGACACCCGGCGCGGTCTACGAAATTACTATCGAGCCGTTTGCCACCTGCAACCTGTTCAAGGCCGGCCATCGCATACGGCTTGATGTCTCATCAAGCAATTTCCCGCGCTATGACGTGAACTGGAATACCGGCGAGCCCGAAGGCCGTGCGCGCTTGCGGCGCGTTGCGACCAACACCGTCTACGTGGATCATGCGCGTGCCTCGCATGTGGTGCTGCCGCTGGTGGCGCTGGATGCGTTGCAACTGTTGCCGCCGCTCTCGCACACAGGACTATAATCCGGCCCACGCACAAATCGTACTATCGGAGCATCGCCATGGTTCCAGATATCGCCCCGCAAGCTCTTGTTACACAACGCACCGCGACAAAACCGCTGATCATCAAACGCATCGACGCCAGTCCGATAGCGATCCCGCTGATCAAGCCCGTCATCATGGCGGGCGTGCGTATCGACATTTCGTACAACTTGCTGGTGCGTGCCGAAGCCAGCAATGGACTGGTGGGCTGGGGCGAAGCGTCTGTCGCGCCGACGATGACCGGCGATGTGCTGCCCGGCATGGTGGCGGCGGTGAACGAACATCTCGCGCCGCTGGTAGTGGGCAAAGACGCGTTAAAGCGCGCCGAACTCGCGCACATCTGCGCCCACGCACTGCATCACAACGGCGGTCCGAAATGCGCGGTGGATGCGGCGATTGCCGATCTCGTTGGGCGTCATCTCAACGTGTCGCTGTCGGATATGTACGGCGGTGCGCTGCGTGATTCAATGACCGCGATGTATCTGCTCGGCAATCCGAAAATAGAAGACGATATCGCCGAGACCCACAAAAAAATCAAGGAGGGCTACCGGTTTTTCAAGCTCAAAGTCGGCATCAAGAATCCGTTCGATGAAGCGGATGCTGCGGTGACCATACGCCGTGCGGTTGGCCGCGACGTGGTGCTGTGCGCCGACGCCAACATGGGCATGAATTTCCGCAACGCGCGTATTTTTGTCGAGCGCACGCGCGAGGCCGACCTGCTGTTTCTCGAACAGCCGCTGCGTGACGACGACTACGACGGCATGGCAGCGCTGGCGCGCATTTCACCGATACCGTTGAATGGCGACGAAGCGCTGGGCAATGTCGCCACCATCATCGCCATGGCGCGCGCGGGTTCGATACAGGGCGCAAATCTGAAAACCATCAAACTCGGCGGCGTCAGCGCCACAGTGCATGCGATGTCGGTGTGCGGCGCGCTGGGGCTTAACATTAATCTTGCGTGCAAAGTGGCCGAGACCAGTGTGGGCGCCGCGACCATCATACACATGGGATGCGTTGCGCCCAATGTGAATTGGGGCGTGAGCATCACCAATCATTATCTGGTCGACGACATCGTAAAAAACCCGATACGCATAGCCAACGGCAGGATGACGTGCCCGGCTGGTGCGGGGCATGGCGTCGAAGTCGATGAAGCGCAGGTTGCGCGATATTGTATAAAATAGCGCAGCGGTTGGATCAATTTAACTATTTGTTTTAAAGGAAATTTAGTGATAGACCTCTACACTTGGCCAACCCCCAATGGCCGCAAGATACACATCATGCTGGAAGAAACGGGGCTGCCGTACACCGTGCATCCGGTCAACACGCGCTTAGGCGACCAGTTCAAGCCCGAGTTTCTCAAGATCAATCCCAACAACAAGATTCCGGCGATCATTGATCGCAACGGGCCGGGCGACAAACCGTTTGCGCTGTTTGAATCCGGTGCGATTCTGATTTACCTCGCCGAGAAATCCGGAAAATTTCTGCCATACGAGCCCGTCGCGAAGTACACCACACTGCAATGGCTGATGTTCCAGATGGGCGGCGTCGGACCGATGTTCGGCCAGGCCGGGCACTTTCGTTCGTCCACCAAAGAAAGGCAGCAATACGCCATCGACCGCTACACCAATGAAGTAAATCGCCTGCACAAGGTGATGGACCAGCGGCTCGGCGAGACGGCCTATCTTGCCGGCAACAAGTACACGATTGCTGATATTGCCACCTGGCCGTGGGTTATCAATCCCGAACGGCGCGGCGTGGACATGGCGCTGTATCCCAATGTGCAGCGCTGGTTCGAGGAAATCCTCGCGCGTCCGGCCGTGCAACGCGGCCTCGCGCTGCTGGCAGATGAGCGCAAGGCGCATGATCGCGCGCCCACGGATGCCGAGCGCGAGATACTTTATGGCTCGGCGCAGGTTCGGCAGAGTGCGGCGTAGCAGGGCGCAACCAAGCGCCAATTTATAGAGGAGCAAGACTCATGAACAACGACATCGGCAAACTAGTGTTGCGCCTGACTTTGGGCATTTTGATGCTGTTTCACGGCTACGCGAAAATCACCAAAGGCGTGAGCGGCATCGAGGCGTCTCTGATCAGTATGGGGCTGCCCGCATGGGTGGCGTACGGCGTGTACATCGGCGAGGTCATCGCGCCGATACTGGTGATCCTCGGTTTTTACGCGCGCGCCGGTGGAGCGATTATTGCGGTTAACATGATCTTCGCGATCACACTGTCGCATTCCACCCAGTTGCTTGATCTGGGCAGGAGCGGCGGCTGGGCGTTGGAGCTGCAGGGTCTCTTTCTGTTCACGGGGCTGGTAGTCGCGCTCATCGGGCCGGGGCGCTTAGGCATCAACCAGCGCTGACGCGCGGCGGGGAATGCCGCGCCTTTGCATCGCGGGGCCGAGACGTATTTGCTGACCTGATCTACACGATGGGCACTGTCCCAGGGGAGTAAAGCATGACACAGCCAGACAAGATCAAGTATTCCGTGGTTGAAGGATGGGAGCAACTGCCCAAGGACTTTGAACACCGCGACGTGGCCGGTGTCGCCGTGGATGGCGAAGATCGCGTATATCTGATCTGTCGCGGCGAAAACCCGGTGATTATTTATGACCAGAAAGGCAATTTCATACGCACCTGGGGCAAAGGCGATTTCACCTATCGCACGCACGGCATCAGTGTTCATCCCAACGGCACGATTTTCTGCACCGACGACGGTAATCACACGGTGCGCCAGTACACGCCCGAGGGTAAATTGCTGATGACGATGGGCATCATGAACACACCCTCCGATACGGGTTACGACGGCAAGACCACGCCATCGGTAGCGCGCGCGGCGGGTCCTTTCAATCGCCCGACCAACATCGCGGTCGGCCCCAACGGCGATTACTATATTTCGGATGGCTACGGCAACGCGCGCGTGCATCGATTTTCGCCCACCGGGCAGTTGAAGCACTCGTGGGGCGAGCCCGGGCGTGGGCCGGGGCAGTTTTATCTGCCGCATGGCATAGCGTGCGATGCCGATGGCCGGGTGTACGTATGTGACCGCGAAAGTGATCGCATCCAGATATTCAGTCCGGATGGCGAGTACCTCACCGAGTGGACGGATACCCAGCGCCCGACCCATCTGGTGTTCGACGCGCAGGGCCGCGCTTACGTGACCGAACTGTGGTGGCACATCGGGGATCATTCTTTTACGCATGGTCCGATTACCCAAGCG
Source organism: Betaproteobacteria bacterium (assembly GCA_031381325.1). GTDB lineage: Bacteria > Pseudomonadota > Gammaproteobacteria > Burkholderiales > SG8-41 > UBA5216. Next base: position 44,963 of record JANMXV010000743.1, read on the forward strand.
ATGCATGCGCGGCTCAGCGTGTTCGACAAGGACGGCAAACTGCTGTCGCGCATGGGAACGCCGGAGGCCACCGCACCGGGCAGCTTCGCTGCGCCGCATGGGCTGGCAGTCGATTCCAGGGGCGACGTGTACGTGAGCGAAGTGACCTGGACCTTCGCGGTCAGTCGCGGCCGCGCACCGGCGGATTGCCATACTTTCCAGAAGCTGACGCTCAACCACTAAGGTGATAGGCATGCTCGCGGCACGATGCGTACCGGTTCTGTCGCGCCTGCGGCTGTAGCTAAAGATGTGATTAATAGTTTGAGCGGCGCGATGCGCAAGGTGCTGCAAGCGCCTGATGTGCGGCAGGGGTTGACGGAGCGCGGTTACAACATCATTGGCAGCACGCCGGAGCAGTACGCCGATAACATACGCAGCGAAATGGCGAAGTGGGAGAACGTGGTTAAGAGCACGAATATGGCGCGCCTAAATTAGGCACGCATGGGGTGCCGTGCTGAGGTATGTAGTTTGTACTGATCTCGTCCCCTGCGAGGTTGCCGCACTGAGCGGGGCGAGCGAGAACTGACTATTTCATATTGTTAAATCGCGCGTGCTGCCGAATCGGTGGCGAAGCTTATTGCGGCGATGGCGCATGCAGGTCGGTCGTTTCTGCAGGCGCTGGCTGTGCAGCCAGGGCCACCGAGGTATCGATTTCGCCGGTTGATCTGCCGCTATTCTGCGCGATTGACGGGATCGCGTCTGAAGGAATGTCCGTCGCAACGGCTGCGGTGCATTCTGCGGTAGCGACGGTCGGCCCAGCCGCTGTTGCTGCCGGTGACGCCGCCGTAGCAGCTGCAGTGCACTCTGCCGTAACGGCGGTCTGGACAGGGGTGGGCGCTTGCGCGACCTTGGGAGATGCCGGGCCATCAGCCGCTGGTTTCACAATAAATGCCACGGATTCCTGCAGTTCGCGGACCCATTTCGTCGTCGGCGACTGCGCACATTCCTGCGCGATGCCCGCGATGACTGTCTGAGGGTTATAACCCATCGGCGCGATGAGGCGCATGGCAATGACGTCGGCTTCCTGGCGCTGCGTCGGCCAGTAGGATTCAAGAATCGCGCGCGAACTCGCGTACGACGCCGCGCTGGTTACAGAGCTCGCAGCGAAGGCGCTGCTCGAACCGGAGTACAAAATCGCCAGCAGTTTAGCCACGTTGACAACCGGTGCGAGCGCCATGGTCACCACCGATATCGCCAGACTGGTTGCCGTGTTGCGCTCGTGATGCTGCGATACGACGTGGCCGATTTCACGCGCAATCACAAAGGACAGCGCCTCGTCCGTCAAGGCGATTGCGCCCACAGGCCGCAGCACGACGATAAGGCCGCCGGCAGCCGACGCGGTGCCCGCCTCCGTTTTATCGGCGACAATAAAGGTGAACTGCGGTATGCGCTCTTTGAGTTCCGGATAGCTGAGATAGGCCGCATCGGCGAGCCGGGCGCCTAACTGTGCGACGCGCTTATCGAACGCCGCGCGCCTGTCGCATTCCGACCCGGAGCAGCTACCCTGCTCGTGGGGCGTGATCGCCAGCATGATTTCCATGTTGGCGCGCGTATAGAGGTCGCTCAATCCCGTTGGCGCCAGGAATAACGAGCCGTCTCCGGATCCGGTCGATGCGCAGCCGCCCAAAGCAGCACAAGCGATCAGCAAGGTTAGTAAACGGTGCATAGCGTGAAAGCTGTCATAGTCATAGTAGTCAGTACGGCTGCAACTTGGGAGGGAGTGCCTGAGCTTTTCAATATACACTTTTTCAGTGCGAGGGTGCCTGTGTTCACCAATTGTTCACAGATTGTCCTGTGCCGTAGTGTCGATTGTGCAGCCTGTCGGTGAAAAACTTATCGCGCCGGCGGGGCGGCGAACTGATCTGTGAAAAATAAACCGAAGAAATAATGATTAACATCACAACGCGTCAGCGCGATAAGCGTTGCAGGAATATTTCAGCTATTATATTATTAATCAATAAAAACAACAACTTATAAATTTAAGTATTCGTTTAACACAGCGTTTCCGGAGGCCTTATGGCAAAGCCGCGCGTGGTTAATACTCAGTTTAACGACGAACGCCTTTTTTTTAGCGACTACACCAACCACCTGCTTGCCGAAGGCGACAGTTGGTACGGGTGGGCGCATCTGAATCTTGTTCCGTCTTCAAACGTTCCCGATCAGCTTGAGTTTCGCGATTCGACGATTATCGTGAACCTGGCTTACTCGGGTGATGTCATGCGTAACATGAGCGACACGTCCGCTAATTCACTTTTTTACTTTGAGTTGCAGGGCCAGCGTTATCACGCGATTTTGCTCAGCGGCGGCGGCAACGACCTGATCGATGCGCTCGATGGTACCAACGCCGCCGACGGACAACCCGCCATCGTCGTGCCGCGCGGACGCAAGCGCGCCGGCATGGCGGCTTCCTATGTCAACGCCACAGCGCTGCAGGCGCTGACAGACGACGTGCTCGCCGGTTACCGGCGCATCATCGCGCAGCGCGACGCCTCCGACTCGAACGCGCACACGCCTATCGTGCTGCACACCTACGATTACCCGACCCCGCGCAACGCAAAAGCCACTTTCATGAGTAGTCCTGCCGCAGGGCCGTGGCTATTGCCGGCGATGCAATACGCAGCCGTGCCCGCAAACCTGTATCAGGGCGTAACCGAAATTGTTTTCAACGCGCTCGCCGATGCGCTGATCGACAATCTGCATCAGCCGCAAAACGGCGTGCATGTCGTGAACACGCGCAATACGCTCGAGCGGGCCAAGCCGGGGACTACTGGATTGAGCGGCGATTGGATCAATGAAATTCATCCGGATGCTTACGGCTACGCATTGATAGGCAGGAAAATCTCGGCGCTGCTGGCGACCTTGGGCATCCTGTAACCGGCTATTTCAACAAACCATCATGCGCATACTTGAATCGGAAAACTTCGATGTGATTACGCCTGAACAGCCGCATGTGTCGCGCGCAGATGGCGGGCATTTGATTATCAATCCCAAGGTAGTGGTGGAGGATCGAACCCATCTCACGCGCGCGCTTGCCGTTGAGTTGATGAAGCTGACCCTGGTCGCGGGAGAAGCCATGAAAACGGTGCTCACGCGAGCGGGCATTGAAATCGGCAGGATCAATTATCAGGACAACGGCAACTGGCGGCACGAACTTCACGTTCACCTGTATGGACGCGCGCACGGCGCAACCATTCAAACCTACGGCCACCCGTTGTCGTTCCCGCCAACGCCACAGGCTTTCAAAGAGCAAATGGGCAATCTGCAGCCGCTGAACGCGGGCGATATCGCCGCGCTAAAGGCGGAGATGGTGCGTTTGCTGGGGACGGAGAAGTATCAGGATTTCTAAGACTTCAACTCACTCCGCTTTCGCGCCTGAAGCCTTTACCGCCGCCGCCCATTTGCTGATTTCGCACGGCATGACTATGGCGAGTTCTTCCGGCGAACCCGCAACCACGTCAACGCCCATTTCGGACAGGCGGCGGGTGATGTCCGGCGTGCGCAGCGCTTTGCTGAACCCGTCATTAAGCCGCAGCACCACCTCACGCGGCATGTGGGCGGGGCCGAGCAGTGCATACCAGCCGCTGGATTCAAACCCCTTGATCGGATCAAAAGACAGTTTGCGAAACAGGCTGGGATTGATCGCATGCGGCGTGGTCGCAATCAGCACGGTGTAACCATCAGAAAAATTAAATAAAAACAATAAGTTACGAATAATAACAATTTTGCATTACGCTGTCGTGAACAACCTGCATGCGGCGAAGTGCGACTCGCGGATTCATACCGCAGGGTCAATGCGTTTGTTCGTTACAATCAAGGCGAAACTCAAAAACACGGAGATCACGCAATGTCAGTCATTCTGGGTAGTGGTGAGCATCGTTACGAAGTCATCGACAACTGGGCGAAGCTGCCCGATGGCTGGGAATTCAAAGACGTAGGCGCGGTCGCCACCGACAGTAAGGATCAGGTCTACGTGTTCAATCGCGGCGAGCACCCGATGATGGTGTTCGACCGCGACGGCAATTTTCTGCGCTCGTGGGGCGAGGGCCAGTATCCGCGCGCGCACGGCCTGCACATCGACGTGGACGACACGCTGTATCTCACCGACGACGGCGGCCACGTGGTGCGCAAATGCACCATCATGGGCAAAGTACTGCTCGAACTCGGCACGCCCGGCAAACCCACGCCGTACATGAGCGGCGAGCCGTTTCATCGCTGCACGCACACCGCGTTGTCGCCCAAGGGCGAAATCTATGTCTCCGACGGTTACGGCAATGCCCGGGTGCATAAGTATTCACCGGACGGCAAGCTGCTGATGTCGTGGGGCGAGCCGGGCACCGATCCCGGCCAGTTCAACATCGTACACAACATTGTCACCGATGCCGAGGGCTGGGTTTACGTGGCTGACCGCGAGAACCATCGCGTGCAGGTGTTCAACGGCAACGGCAAATATGAAGCGCAGTGGAACAATATGCATCGCCCCTGCGGCTTGTTCTGTCATCGCGGCCCGCAACCCGAATTCATAATCGGCGAACTCGGCTCAGGCGCGAGAGTCAATCGCGTGCATCCCAACATCGGGCCGCGCATCAGCATCGTCGACAGACACGGCACGCTGATCGCGCGGCTGGGCGGTGAGAATGGCCCCGGCACCGAGACCGGAAAATTCATCGCGCCGCACGGCGTTGCGCTCGATTCGCACGGCGATATCTATGTAGGCGAAGTGAGCTACACCGACTGGCCGACGACGCATC
>JANMXV010000806.1:0-8227 GCA_031381325.1 Betaproteobacteria bacterium
GATACGTTCGACCGGAATAGATTTCACGGCGGCCATTGGCGTTACCTTTGCGCCTTAACGGATATGCAGTTCAGCTTTTAGCGTTATTCCAGATTAAGCTCGCCATCAAAAGTCAGCTCCAGCGCGAGTTTCCCCACGGTCAGCGACATCTTCACCGGCAGCACCTCGTTACCTTTGAGCCGCCCATCCGCAATTGCGTTGTGCACGGCTTTTTCAATGGCAAGTTGCGAGTTAACGCCGACGGTCTTGAGAAACTTGCGCACGCTCATATTCAGCGCTTCGTCTTTCATTTGCAGTGCTCCTTGTAGTAGTTGATGAGTCCGTTGGTGGAGGCATCGTGTGACGATACCCGTTCTTCACTCGAGAGCGTGGGTAATATGCGATCTGCCACCTGTTTACCCAGGGCAACGCCCCATTGATCAAAGGCGTTGATATCCCAAATGACACTTTGGACGAATACCTTGTGTTCATACAAGGCCAGTAGCATGCCAAGATGCCGCGCGTCGAGTTCATCCACCAGTATCGATGTGCTGGGATGATTGCCGGTTACCGCAGCGTGTGGCGAATTCGAATCGGCTTTGCCGTTCATCAGTGCTTCACCTTGCGCCAAGAAGTTGGATAGCAGCAAGGGATGGTGTTCGGGATAGCCTGACGGACCACGGCAGGCCGCGATGAGGTCGGCAGGTATCAACAGCATACCCTGGTGCAGCAACTGGAAAAACGAATGTTGACCATCCGTGCAGGGCTCGCCCCAAACGATGTTGCCGGTGGCGCAATCGACTGCGCTGCCGCCACGCGCCACGCTCTTACCCAGACTTTCCATCTCCAGTTGTTGCAGATACGCGGGCAGGCGTGACAGCGCATGCGCATAAGGCAACACGGCGCGCGCCTGGGCGCCGAAGAAATTGATGTACCACACATCAAGCAAGCCCAGCACAACCGGCATATTGTGTTCCAGCGGCGTCTCGCGAAAATGCCGATCCATCTGCCGCGCCCCATCACGCAACGCCATGAAGGCATCCATGCCCGCGTACAGCGCCACTGGCAGTCCCACGGCCGACCACAGCGAATAGCGTCCGCCTACCCAGTCCCACATCTCGAACACCTGCTGCGGCGGGATGCCGAATCGGGCGACCTTGTCGGCGTTGGAGGTCACTGCGGCGAAATGTTTTGCGACCGCAGCTTCATCGCCAAGCTGAGTGACCAGCCAGCGCCGCGCCGATTGCGCGTTGGTCAAGGTCTCTTGTGTGGTGAAGGTCTTGGAGGTAACGACAAACAGCGTGGTCGCGGCATTCAGTCCGGCCAGCACCGCAGACAGATTTTCGCCGTCGACGTTGGATACGAAATGCGCACGCATCGCACCCGCGGCGTAGGGACGCAATGCGTTGCACGCGAGCTGCGGCCCCAGATAAGAGCCGCCGATGCCTATATTGACCACATCGGTGATGCGCTGTCCGGTAAATCCTGTGTGTTTGCCGCTGCGCACGGCGCTCACAAAGTTGTCCATCCGGGCGAGCACGCGACTGACGTCGGTCGTAACATCGCGCCCCTCGAAAAAAACAGGGTGATCTGCGCGCAATGCAATATGCAACGCCGCACGATTTTCGGTGTTGTTGATGCGTTCGCCGGCAAACATGCGCGCTATCCACGCCGGCAAATCCCGCGCGCGCGCCAGCGCCATCAGTAGCGGCAGCGTTTCGTCCGTCAGGAAATGGCGCGAGTAATCGACCAGCATGCCATCGGCTTCAAGCGAGAATTTCTTGAAGCGGTCTTTGTCCGTGGCAAAAAATTGCTGAATGCGCATGCCGGCGACGAGTCGCTGGTGCGCTTGCAGGGCTTTCCATTCGGGGCTGTTGCGTAGTGCGGAGGGCATACGATTTATACGGATTAATTGCGTCGGGATATTCTACAGCGTCTGACTACGCGCACGTGAGAGTCGCATTACAATGCGCCTGACCATTCACGGAGCAGTCTATTGGCCGTAATTCTTGAAGCCTTTCGCAAAGCCATGCGCGACCTGTGCCGTCCGCAGGTGCTGCTGATGGCGGCTGTGCCGATAGTGTGTGCAACGGCGTTGTGGATGTTCTTGGGCTGGCTTTTTTGGGAGCCGCTGACGGCGTGGATCAACAGTATGTTGCTTACGTCGCGAGCCGGGCGCTGGATCGCGGGCTGGGCCGGAGGCTTGTTGCAATTTACCGGAACCTTGATCGCGCTGGCGCTGCTCGCGCCCGGCATTCTGATTACCGCGATGGTGATTACCGAGTTTTTTACCATGCCGGGATTAGTAAAATTTGTCGCGCAGCGTTACTACCCCGGCCTTGTGCGACGGCGTGGCGGAACGGTTGCCGGCAGTATTTTCAATTCCACCGTGGCCATCGTAACATTCGCATTACTGTGGCTGGTGACACTGCCCCTGTGGTTTACAGGTATAGGCGCGATTGTAGTCCCGCTGCTCAATTCCGCTTATCTAAACCAGCGCGTGTTTCGCTACGATGCGCTTTCCGAACATGCCAGCGCAGACGAGTTGCGCGAGATGATCGCCAACAACAAGCGCAGTCTTTACCTGCTGGGATTATTGCTGGCGGTGTTCTATTACGTGCCGCTATTCAACCTGCTGGCGCCCGCGCTGACGGGCTTGGCGTTTACGCATTTTCAGTTGGGCGCGCTGGCTAGCGTACGTGCTGAGCGCGCAGTCGGACACAGTAGCGATAAAAATTGATACTTCCTTCCCTCACCCTCGGTCCCTCTCCCGGAGGGAGAGGGATGAAAAGCCCTTCGCCCCTCGGGAGAAGGGTTGGGATGAGGGAAAAGATGTTGCATAGATAGGCAATACTCAAAAACGCACTACTGCATCCGCTCAAACACCGCCGCAATGCCCTGCCCGCCGCCGATACACATGGTCACCAGCGCATAACGTCCGCCGATGCGTTGCAACTCATACAGTGCTTTCACCGTAAGCACCGCGCCGGTGGCGCCGATGGGGTGGCCCAGTCCGACCGCGCCGCCATTGGGGTTGGTCTTCATCGCATCGAATTTAAGGTCGCAGGATACGGCCAGCGCCTGCACCGCAAACGCTTCATTGGATTCGATTACATCCATGTCTTCAACCTTGAGGCCCGCCTTGGCGAGTGCGCGTTGGCATGCGGGCACCGGGCCGATGCCCATGATTTTGGGGTCAACGCCGGCGAGTCCGTAAGACACCAGCCGCGCCAGCGGCTTCAAGCCCGCTTTCTGTGCCGCGCCTTTTTCCATCATAACTATGGCTGCGGCGCCATCGTTGATGCCCGACGCGTTACCGGCGGTCACCGATCCTTCTTTTTTGAACACGGCACGCAGCTTTGCCATGCTTTCCAAAGTGACATCCGCGCGCGCGTGTTCATCGCGCTCGAACAGCGTCGTGCCTTTGCGGGTTTTTAATTCGATGGGCAGGATTTGATCTTTGAAGTAGCCTTTTTCGATGGCGTTAATCGCGCGGCGATGGCTCTCGACGGAGAATTCATCCTGCTGTTCCCGCGTAATTTTCCACTTCTCGGCAATATTCTCGGCGGTGATGCCCATATGCACGGTGTCGAACGGATCGGTCAGCGCGCCCACCATCATGTCTACCACGCCGCCGTCGTTCATGCGCTGGCCCCAGCGCAGGGTCGGCATCAGGTAGCCGCCGCGGCTCATCGATTCCGCGCCGCCGCCCACCGTGACATCGGCGTCACCGAGTTGAATGCTTTGCGCCGCGCTGACAATGGCTTGCATGCCGCTGCCACACAAACGGTTGACGGTGAGCGCGGTGGTTTCCTGCGGCAGGCCACCCTTGATGCAGGCCACGCGCGAAAAGTACATATCCTTCGCCTCCGTGTGGATGACGTTGCCGAACACCAGTTGATTGACCTGTTGCGGATCAATTTTGGCGCGCTTTACTGCTTCGCGAATGACCTGGCCCGCCAGTTCCGTCGGTGCGATGTCTTTGAGTGCGCCGCCATAATCACCGATCGCTGTGCGTACACCACCGAGTACCACTACTTCACGTACTTCGCTCATGAGAATCTCCGTAAGTTATTGAATTTAAAATAAAAATATTGTTTCTTGATGGTGTAGTCTACGCTGCCGGCATAGTGCTGTCGAGCTAGCTTACGAAGTTCGTGCTTACGATGTCCGCCAATACAGCCGATAGCGTTCAACCTTGTCGCCGGGCCGGCTGCCTTCCCAGATTTTGCGCCAGTTTCCTGCAACCGTGGGTTCTTCGCGCGCCACACCCTGCGTCAACAGTAAATCGCAGTCGCGCTGTCGCGTCACAATTTCCTCGCGATGCGTAATAATGCCGGCGTAGTAATGCAGCATGGCGCGTTGCGATTCGCCCAGGCGGCGACTGGAGATGCAACGGTATTGCGCCGGTAAACTTTGCTGCATGCTGGTGAATACCGCACGGTAACTTTTGCCGGTATCCACCCAGCCGACAAATAAAATCGCGGTCAGGCCCCACAACACCGTGACACCGGCCGCCCACACTATCGCCGGACGAACGGCGGAGCGTTTGAGTTTAGCCAGCAATATAAACCACGCAACGGTATAGCAAGCCGCCAGGGTAAACGGCAGCCATTTGAAACCCGGGGTGTAGCCGGGCTGTAACCGGTGCAAATGCGCATGCAGTCTGGCAGGCAATCCCAGTTCCAGGCCGGTCCAGTAAAACCACGCCACCACCATGAAAAAAGTGGTGCCGGTGACAGCGAACCAGAACCAAGCATTGGCCGCGCCACGCCGCAGGTTTTGCAAAGCGGGCGCCGCCAACAACGCGAGCGCGGGCAGCAGTGTCAGCGCATACAGATCGCGTGCGCCGCTGCCCAGCGACAGCAGCGTCAGCGTCACCGCAAACCCCGTCAGCGGCAGGGCTATGGCGGGCGTGAAAGCCTGCGCGCGGCGCGTGCGCCATTGCGCCCAGTGCAACCACAGTGCCCACAGGCACAACACCCACACCGGCCACGCATGCCACGGCATGATGCGCAGATAGAACGACAGGTCGAGTCCCGTGCCAGTGAGCATGGCGTAAAGATCACGCTGCAGCCACACCTCGTACAGGGCTGGTGATCGCATATAAAGCGCCAAGGGCCATGCCACGATTAACGGCGTGGCGATTCCTATCGCCGTCAGCAGCGCCGTGCCATATTGCCGCGTACGCCAGTCCTTTGATACTGCCGGCAGCACGCCGGCGATGATCAATAGCATCAGCGTTTCCAGAATACCTTGCGACAGGAATACGGCGCCGATGGCCAGGCCCAGCAGCACGCCACCCAACAGCGCACGCCGCAGCGCCAGCGCCAGTGCGTAGTACGCCAGCGCGAAGCCCGCCAGCGGCACAATGTCGGTAATCATCTCGTGGCTGCGCAATACCAGACCGAAACAGCCGAGTAACAAAAGCGCAGCTATCGCGCCGTTGCCTTTGCCGTTTAACTCGCGGCTCGCCAATCCACAAAACAGAAACGTCAACGCCATATACAAACCCGTGGCCAGCCGCGCACCGTCGTGCAGCGGCAGCAGCGGCGAAGCCAGTATTGCAGTCGCCGCGGCCGTCAAGTAGTAGAGCGGCGGTTCATCCAGAAACGGCTCACCGGCGAGTGTAGGCACCAGCCATGATCCGCCGCGCAGCATGTCGTAGATGACGCCGAAGGTGTAGGCCTCATCCGTTTTCCACGGGTCATGGCCAATCAGGCCCGGCACGATCCAGGCAACGCAAAGCAGGCAGATGAGGAGATAGCGCTGAGACATGAGTAGAGGGTGACCACGCGTTGTTCTGTTTGTTGTTTTCGCGTGCAGGGATTATCCCACTTTTTGTCAGCCGTCCAGCGGCTCACTATTGCGCCGCACAGAAATCGTGCATCGCGCACACCATCGTTGCACCGAATAGGCGCGAGCGCAAAGGACGCACGTTTTCAAGGCCCTTTATTTGCGTCAGTTGGATATAAAAATAACAAATAAAAACAAAAAGTTACGATGCTTTTCCACGTTCGTCACCCGGCGTTGGCACGCAATCTGCTCATTAGGGTTGTGAATCTTGGAGAGGAGACCGCAATGTCCAATACAACTAAACTTTATGACGGCAATGCTGATTTGTCCGCACCGTGTTCGTGCGGCCGGCATCATTCTAAACAGGAGCATGCCGCAAACGGTGAGATTGACCACGAAGTGCTCGGTCGCGAAGTCGTCGAGTCCGCGATGGTACGCGCCCTATTCCCCGATGACGGTGCGCGCCGCCGCTTTCTCGGTGCGGTAGGCGCCAACACCGCGATGGCGGCGATTGCCAGCGTGCTGCCGATAGGCGCGATGCAGGCGTTGGCGCAGGACAAACGCGCGCCGGAGAAAAAAAATCTCAAGATTGGCTTTATTCCGATCACCTGCGCAACACCGTTGATCTTGGCACACCCGCTGCGCTACTACGCCGCCGAGGGACTGGACGTCGAAGTCATCAAAACCGCAGGCTGGGCGCTGATCCGCGACAAGGTGCTGAACAAGGAATACGACGCCTCGCACATGCTGGCGCCGATGCCGATCGCGATTTCCATGGGCATCGGTTCGTCGCAGCAGGCGATAAACGTGGCGACCATTCAAAATATTAATGGCCAGGCGATCACGCTGGCGAACAAGCACAAGGACAAGCGCAATCCCAAGCAATGGAAAGGTTTCAAGCTGGCGGTGCCGTTCGAGTTTTCGATGCACAACTTCCTGCTGCGTTACTACGTCGCCGAGTTTGGCCTCGATCCCGACAAGGACATACAAATCCGCGTGTTGCCGCCGCCGGAAATGGTGGCCAATCTGCGCGCCGGCAACATCGACGGTTATCTCGGGCCTGACCCGTTCAATCAGCGCGCGGTGTACGAGGAAGTGGGCTTCATCCACATCCTGTCGAAAGAGTTGTGGGACGGCCACCCGTGCTGCTCGTTTGCCGCGCCGACGCAGTTCATTAAAGAGAATCCGAATTCGTTCGCGGCCTTGTTTCGCGCCGTGTTGAAAGGCGCGGCGCTGGCGCGCGATCCGAACAATCGCAAAACCATTGCCGAAGCGATTGCGCCCGCCAACTATCTGAATCAGCCGGTGGCTGTGCTCGAACAAGTACTCACCGGCAAGTACGCCGACGGGCTGGGCAATGTGAAAAACGATCCGTCGCGTGTGGATTTTGATCCGTTTCCCTGGTACTCGATGGCGACCTGGATTTTGTCGCAGATGAAACGCTGGGGCTACATCAAGGGCGACGTGCGCTGGAAAGAATTGACTGAACAGATCTATTTGCTTACCGACGCGCGCAAGCACATGGCGGCGATGGGCTACAAGCCGCCGTCGGAGAACTACCGCAGGATTATCGTCATGGGCAAGGTATTCGATCATACGGCGCCCGATGCGTATGTATCGAGTTTTGCGATTAAGAGGACTTAATTACGTGAAGGAGTGAAAGGGTGAAGGGGTGAAAGGGGTACCCCCTTCACGTCTTCACTCCTTCACTCTTTCACGAGGAGAATCAGCATGAACAAAAGCATGAGCATAAGAGCAGGTGCATTGTCATTGGTTATCTTCCTATTTTTCCTGGGTATTTGGCAAGCTGCCACGCAAACCAGCGAGAAGGCCGGCGGCGTGCTGAGCGAATACGAACAATTAATGGGCAAGAGTGCGAAGAAGAGCGACGGTCTGCCCACGCCCGCGCAAATGGGCGAAACGATAAAGAAGCATCTTTCCGATCCTTTCTACGACAAAGGGCCCAACGACAAGGGCGTAGGCATCCAGCTTGCCTATTCGCTGGCGCGCGTAGCGGGCGGCTTTCTGCTGGCGGCGCTGGTGGCAATCCCGCTGGGTTTTTTGATCGGCATGTCGCCGCTGCTATATCGCGCGCTGGATCCCTTCATCCAGGTGTTAAAGCCGATTTCACCGCTGGCGTGGATGCCGCTCGCGCTCTATACGATCAAGGACTCCGCTACCTCGTCGATTTTCGTGATCTTTATCTGTTCAATCTGGCCGATGTTGATTAACACGGCGTATGGCGTGGCGTCGGTGCGCAAAGACTGGCTCAACGTCGCGCGTACGCTGGAAGTGAGCCTCATGCGCAAGGCGTTTCTGGTGATCCTGCCCGCTGCGGCGACCACCATCATGACCGTCATGCGCATCTCGATGGGCATCTCGTGGCTGGTGATCGTCGCGGCCGATATGCTGGTCGGCGGCACCGGCATCGGTTACTTCGTGTGGAATGAGT
>JANMXV010000810.1:0-1430 GCA_031381325.1 Betaproteobacteria bacterium
TCGCGCATGAATTCTCGTTTGAACGGGGCGAAGTTGACGCGGGCTTCGAGGCCAGCGACGTCATCGTCGAAGGCACTTGGGAGTCTCAACGCCAGTGGCACACCTCGCTGGAAACCATCGGCTGCGTCGCGCAATGGTCGAACGGACGATACACGCTGTGGTGCAACACGCAAACGCCGTATCTTGCACGCGGGCGCTATTGCGTCGCACTGGGCATACCGGAATCGCAAATGCGTGTGATCCAGACCGAAGTCGGCGGCGGCTTCGGCGGCAAGTCCGGCGACGACAACTGTTCGGTGATCTGCGCCATGCTTGCGCGTAAAACCGGCAGACCCGTCAAGCTCATACACACGCGCGAGGAAGAATTTCTCGCCAGCCACCCGCGCATGCCCATGCGCTATTGGGTGCGGCTCGGGTTCAGCAAGGCGGGCAAGGTGTTGGCTAAAGAAATCAAAATGTGGGCCGACAACGGCGCCTACACCGGCAAGTCGCAGGCGATACTGGGCGCCGCGACCGTGCGCCACGATGCGCTCTACAAATACCCGAACGCGCGCGCGCATTCGCGGCTGCTCTACACCAATCTGGTACCCACCGGCGCCTTCCGCGGCTTCGGCAATCCTTCCGCCGACTGGGCGGTGGAGCAGGCGTGGGATCTCGCGGCAGAAAAACTCGGCATCGATATCGCCGACTTGTTGCGCATGAACGCGGTGGAGCCGGGCGATGTGTCGCCGCACAACCACAAAATCACCAGTTGCGAATTGAAGCAGTGCATCGACAAAGCGGTGCAACTGATCGACTGGAAAGCCAAGCACAAGAACAAGCAAGCCAATCGTGCGAATCGTGGTTTAGGCATGGGATGCAGCCTGCACGTAAACGGCCGGCGCAGTTTCGGCGATTGGGACGGCAGTTCCGCTATCGTGCGCATCAACGACGACGGGCGCGCCACCATCATCAGCGGCGAAGGCGAAATCGGCCAGGGTACGCTGACCGTGCTGCGCCAGATTGCCGCCGAGGAACTCGGTCTGCCGTACGAAGACGTAGACATCACGCGCCCCGACACCGATGTGCATCCGTATGCGCTGGGCGCGCTGGCGAGCCGCGTCACCTATGTCGCGGGCAACGCGGTGAAGCGTGCCGCCGGTGAGGCAGCCAAACAATTGATGGCGGCCGCCGCCGAACAGTTCAAGCTGCCGGTGCAAGACCTCACCATCATCAATGGCCAGATCGGCCCGAAGAGCGGCCCGGAGTCAGCCTATAAGCCGGTCTCAGTCATCGTGCGTGCAAACATCTACAAACCCGGCGGGCAACCGATCATCGGCATCGGCAACTTCGACAACCCATCGGAGTTTCCGGATCACAGCCGCTTCGGCAACGAATCGGGGTCGTATAACTTTGCCGCGCAGTGCGTGGAAGTCGAGGTCGATCGCGGT
>JANMXV010000820.1:0-14984 GCA_031381325.1 Betaproteobacteria bacterium
GAAGCCCAGAAATTAATCCTAGCGCTACACCGAACAGCATCAGTGCAACAACCCACTGGATGCCGCCCATTGTGGCCTTACGCAAGTAACGATTCCCTAGCACTGAACCTGCCAAAGCAGCGATGACCGCGGCGCTCAGCAGCGCATAGTCAAAATCCGCACGATATTGCAGTATCAAGCGAGAATAAACTGTGAGCCGGGAAACATCGATCAAGAACGCGATAGCCGCGCCAGTGGCTACATAGGTTTCTTTGGTGAGATTGGCCTTGATCAAGAATGCTGATCGTAGCGCTCCCTGCATTCCCGCGAGGCCGCCAAAAAAACCACTGAGCAATCCGCCCAACGGTTGATATCGTGACGGGAACGAAATCTTGCGAAACTGCGGCAGTCCTTCGGCGCAAGCGAAGAACAGCAGCAACAGCCCCACGATAAGCTTGGCTGGGGCTATCTCTACCACGCGGCCAAACAGGGAATATGTCAGCAGGGACCCGCCCCCGGCAAGCCATATTAATAGCCCCGCCCCTGCAAAAGCGCCTACGATCGCTGTGATCCCGAAACGTATAACCACAGCGCGATCTACATGCCGCCATACGAGGAAGAGTTTAAATATGCCGTTCAGGAAATGCACCACCGCAGTTAAAGCAACCGCTTTTTCCACCGCGAAGAACAGCGCAAATGCAGGAAGCAATAGCGTTCCGAGACCAAAGCCGGAAAAAAATGTCAGCCCGGAAGCAAGCAGCGCGACAGTGCAGATAATCAGATAGGTCATGAGTGGTTATCCTCTCAGTTTAGGCTGTGAACATGTTTGCAGAGGAAATAATTAGGCTCCAGTACCATTCGTTGCCCAAACAGTAATCCCACGGCCCAAACGGGCTCCCCAAACTGCGCTAATCTATTGCCGGCTTGAAAATCTACAGCGTCATCCACTTGCGTTTTAGAAGGTGGTAAGTCAGCACGCCGAACACGAACGCAAGCCCGATATTCCATACCGCGCACCCGGCCGTTACAAGGCATACAAAGCGGTCATTTTTGGATTCCCCTAATTCACACGAGCCGAGCGCTAGCTGAGCGCCGGTCAAAAACAGAATTACCCCAAGAATCGGTGCCGGAAATATCTTGAAGATCGTTTCCACTGAACTGCTGAAAAACAAAGCGATAACCAGAATCATCACGCCCAATATGATCAGCGAGCCGCCCGTCCTTGCCCCGAAGCGGACATGTCCTGCCATACCGCCTGCACCGTGACACATCGGCACCGCGCCTATGATCGGACCAAGCAGATTCATAATGCCGGTTGAAATCGCAACCTTTTTTTCCGTCACCTTTCGATCTGGAAACAGGCGATTGTTTTCTTCGGTCACGGCGATAACTGCATTGCCTAGCGTAAGTGGAACCTGCGGCAACGCCAGGAAAATAGTTCCAATAGCGAATTCTTGCCAAGTCATGCCTGCCAGCGCAAACGTCGGCAGCCTGAAATCCGCGCGCATTGCGGAGATCTGCCCCAAAAGCATGGGATCTCGAATCACGGCAGCAAATGCACCCACGATAAGCAGCAGGAACATTACAGGTATTACGCGATTCGTGAGCAGCACCATTGTGCCGAACAGCGCAGCCCCGCCGAGTATCCATTCCTGTGACATCATCTTGATGCCCTCAAGCATGAATCCGAAGCCCAAGCCCATGACAATACCCACCGCGACCGGACGACTTACCAGATCGGCCACCTTCTTTGCAGCACCGGTTACGCCAAGCAAGAGCCAGATGACGCCGGTAACAATGCCTGCACCGTATACCGCGTTAGGAGTGATTATGATGGTTTGCGCCGCCTGCGTGGAGGCTACAGCACCGATTGCCTTCATCGGTTGAATCGGGAACGGCGTCTTGTAGTAAGCGCCTGAAACGATTTTTGCGATACCGAAGGCAAGCAGAATTCCATACGGATCCATCTTCAAAAGGCTGATATATGCCACGACGAACGGAATCAGCGTGCCCAGATCGCCAAACGCACCTGCCCATTCCATGCGGTCAAAGCGATTCCTGGGCACCTTGGCATTCGCACTCAGGATTCGTTCATTCTCCGTCATAGGTTTCTTCGCTGTTTTGATTGCGTCACACTATCACGAACGTCCATTTCCCGTCCTTCCATCTCGCGTTTGCATTGTTGTCAGCCGTCGAACCTGATCCCGCAGGTATAAAACAGGGGATCACTTTTTCGCGTCAGGAAAGAATTGCGGTCTTTAGATGAAAACCCGCTCGTGGTAATGCGCTTTTTTGCGATCTCGACCCCTTTCATCTACGCAAAGCGACTTGCTTTACTTGGTAGCCATCGCTTTGCTCCTTCCACAGGGATTGGGTCCGTCTAGCTTACCTCCACATCAGTTTGAATCACGCCCCGATCACTACCGTAAACCAGCCGCAATGCGCATTTGCCGATCCCGCGGAATCCAGTGATCAAGATGGATTTGCAATATCCTATCAGGGGGGATAGGATAGCGAAATGAACGCTACCCCTCACCACACTCACCCGAATATCGTCCGCCGCCTGAAACGAGTCGAAGGCCATTTGCGCAGCATCATCGCCATGATCGAGGCCCAGCGAGAGTGCCTCGAACTGGCGCAGCAGTTGTACGCCGTCGAGAAGGCAGTCGCAAACGCCAAGCGAACGCTGATTCACGACCACATCGACCATTGCCTGGAACAAAGCATGGGCCTATCGACGCGCGGAGAGCGGGCGTCCATGGCGGAGTTCAAAGCACTTGCCCAGTTTCTGTAGGACCGTCCGGATCTTGGTGTTTAAACAATGAGTGGCGCACATAATCACCCGGGACACGGACATGCGGCTCACGCAGCCCATGGCGACGCTACTACATCCGATGCGGCGGGCTTCGGACGCGCTTTCGCTATCGGGATTGTCCTCAACAGCGCTTTCGTAGCAATCGAAGCGGGTTACGGGATCGCCAGCAATTCGATGGCTCTGCTGGCCGATGCCGGCCACAACCTGAGCGACGTGTTCGGCTTGGTGATTGCGTGGGTCGGGTCGGTTCTTGCGAAGCGCCAGCCCACCGTGCGCTACACCTACGGTCTGCGTGGCTCTTCCATCCTGGCGGCCCTTTTTAACGCGATGTTCCTGCTGGTCGCAGTCGGCGCAATCGCCTGGGAAGCCATCGGACGCTTTGCCCACCCCGCGCCGGTCCCCGGGACGACGTTGATGATCGTGGCGGGCATAGGCATACTCGTCAACACGGCGACGGCGCTGCTTTTCTTTCGCGGACGCAAGCACGATCTCAACATCCGCGGCGCCTTTCAGCATATGGCGGCAGATGCCGCTGTCTCCGCCGGCGTCGTGCTTGCCGGATTTGCCATCCTGCAAACCGGCTGGCTGTGGCTCGATCCCGCGATCAGTCTCGCCATCGCGGGAATCATCCTCTGGGGCACATGGGGACTGCTCAAGAATTCGCTTGCCATGTCACTCGGTGCGGTTCCCGCCGCGATTGAGCCCGCTGCGGTGCGGCGCTACTTTGAGAGCCTGCCGGGGGTCGCACGAATCCACGATCTGCACATCTGGCCAATTGGCATGAACGAGGTTGCCCTGACCTGCCATCTGATTATGCCGGCCGGCCATCCCGGCGACACATTCCTGACCAGAACGGCCACCGAGCTGATCGAACGCTTCGGCATCGCTCATCCGACGCTGCAAATCGAAACCAGCGAGGAAACCGTCTGCGTGCTGGCTCCCGATGAGGCCGTTTGATGACGGGTATGATCATGGCTGCGTCGCATGCAGGTGTGTAGAATGAAGCTGTTTGAGAGTTCTGCTGTGCCCTCGCCTTGCAAGCCAGCCGCACGAGTACACTTTTGTTACTTGCTCTGCCTTTGCTAAACTAAATCGTATGAACCTATTCCGTCATGTGTTGCGTATGAGATCGCGCCTGCTGCGTTTTCTGTTGGCGGTTTTCGTCGCGAATATTTTCACGGCGAGCGCGGGCGTCGCAGCCTCTTGTAGCTCGATAGAACACGAAATAAACTATATTGCCGTAGCGGACGGTCACGCGTCCGCAAATGCCCAAGATTCTGCTCCGGACCAGCCTGCAAACGAATATAACAAGCACGATTGCCATGCGTGCCACTTTTTTCACGCCCACATCACGCAGGACCGGATAGCACTACAGCCGGCTTCGCCCTGCTCACTGCCGATTTCCTATGTTTACCCTGTTTGCGGAAATACGGCCGACCTTCCCTTCCGACCCCCGCGGTAACTGCTGATCCCACTGCGCTGCGGCACCGCCTGACCGGGCTGACTCTGTTCCTGAAGGCCGGTTCATTTGCATGCTGCCTGCCGCAGCACATTCCTCTTTTTCATTCCGCACTTTAACGGCGTTCTTGCGCCATCGTGCGTTAGCAAGGGATCAGCATGACATTTCAAAAACCAGGGCCGCTGGTTGCGGCCGCCGTAACCATCGCAATGCAGACGCTCTGTCATTGCGTCGCCAACGCTGCAGATGCGGCTGCGGTATCAGGACGGGGCGTGCCGTTTATCAGCCAGCCGGACAGTGCCGCAATGGAATCAGAATCCCCATTGACACTGCGCTCGGCACTCGCGCTGGCGCTCAAGCACAATGCGGAATTCTCCGCCTTCTCCCATGAGTTGCGGGCCAGCGAGGCGGCAGTACTGCAGGCGGGGGCACTGCCGAATCCAGTGCTCGACGTGACAGGAGAAAACCTGAACAACACCCGCCTGCGGGACAACGGCGATCGTTCGACCACGATCCAGATTGGGCAGTTGATCGAGCTGGGCGGCAAGCGCGCGGCGCGCATCAAGCTGGCGCAAACCGGACGCGACCTCGCGACCTGGGATTACGAGGCCAAGCGCATCGACGTCCTGGCGCGCGTATCGCAATTCTTCATCGACGTCGTGGCGGCACAGCAGGGACAAACGCTTGCCGTGGAATCATTGCAACTGGCACAGCAGGTTGCCGACGCCGTAGGCAAGCGCGTACTTGCCGGAAAAGTCTCGCCGATCGAGGAAACCAAGGCGCGTTTAGCCCTGGCAAGCGCGCAGGTCGAACTCGAACAGGTGAAGCGCCAGTTGGCTGCTGCGCGCAAGCGCCTCGCTGCAATGTGGAACAACCCGAATCCGCGTTTCCGGGGCGCAGACGCCGATCTCGAAAAATTGGGCGCACTGCCGGATTACGAGCGGCTGGTGGAAAGCGTACGCAACAATCCCGATCTCGCCCGCTGGTCAAGTGAAATCGCGCGCCGCCAGGCGAACATCGAAGTGGAGAGAGCCAAGGCGGTTCCCGACATCACATTGAGCGCCGGCTGGCGGCGTTTCAGCCAGTTCGACGATCATGCCTACATCGTCGGATTGTCGATTCCGATACCGGTATTCGATCAGAACCGCAGCGGCATCCTCGAAGCCAATCGCCGTCTGGACAAATCGATGGACGAGCAGCGCGCGGCGGCAAGCCGTTTGCTGACCGAACTTGCACAAAGCTTTCATCGTCTGAGCGCCATACGCAGCGAGATCGACATGCTACGCACCAGCATCCTGCCGGGCGCGCGCAGCGCCTACGATGGCGTGACCAAGGGTTACCAACTCGGAAAATTCGGTTTTCTCGACGTATTGGACGCGCAGCGCACACTGTTCCAGGCGCGCTCGCAATACCTCAAGGCGCTTGCGGATTACCACCGCGGTGTGAATGAAATCGAGCGTCTGATCGGCGGCCCGCTGGACGCGCCGGCGCAGAACGCAGACAAACGATAGCAAGGACAAGGAACAAGGAGATAGCGTGAACAAGAAAACAACTATTGCGACATTGGTGATTATTGCCGCAGGCATCGTCCTCGGACTGTTCATCACGCTGGGCGGCAAGTTCCCGAAAAGCACAGACGAGCATGGCCATGATGCGAAGGCAACACCGCACGCGGACGCCAAAAATCATGCAGACGACGCGCGCAAGGACAAGAACGAAAATATAAACAAGGCCGAGCCGGTTAAGGGTTCCAAGGGTCCTCACGGCGGGCGTCTGTTGTCGAGCGGCAATTTTGCCGTCGAAGTAACGATCTTCGAGCAGGGTGTAGTACCGGAATTCCGCGTCTACCCGTTTGAAAACAGCAAACCCGCCTCGCTCAAGGATTCAAAATTATTAATTAAAATCAATAGGTTAGGATCTACGGCTAAAACTATACACTTTAGCGCCCAGCAGGATTATCTGCGCGGCGACAAGGAGATCATCGAACCGCACTCGTTCGCGATACAGGTCGCCGCCGAATACAAAGGTCAGAAATACAACTGGGAATACGAGCAGGTCGAGGGCCGCGTGCGCATGAATGACGCCGCGGCAAAATCTGCCGGCATCCAGATCGATACCGCGAATCCCGCGCAAATCCGTTCCCTATTGCAATTGCAGGGAGAAATCCAGTTCAATCAGGATCGCCTGGTACGCGTGGTGCCGCGCCTTGGCGGAGTGGTGGTGAATGCCGCAAAGAATCTCGGCGACCGCGTTAAGCAAGGCGACATACTCGCCGTTATCGAAAGCCAGGAACTGAGCAATCTGAGGAGCGAATATCTGGCCGCGCAGCAAAGGCTGGTGCTGGCGCACACCACCTTTGAGCGTGAGAAACGTCTGTGGGAAGAAAAAATTTCCGCCGAACAGGACTACCTCGCGAGCCGGCACGCGCTGAACGAAGCGGAAATCGCGCAGCGCAATGCCGAACACAAGCTGCTGGCGTTGGGATTATCGCGCGCCGCGCTGCAACGCCAGGGTGAAAGTTTGCTGACGCGCCTCGAAGTCCGTTCACCGATCGACGGCGTGGTAATCGAAAAAAAGGTCGCCACCGGAGAAGCCGTTGGCGCAGAGGCAAACATCTACGTTATCGCAGATTTAACTACCGTGTGGGCCGAAGTAACGATCTATCCCAAAGATCTCAACGCCGTGAAGCTGGGACAAAAGGTCACGGTACGTGCGTCGGGTATCGACACCGCGGCGGAGGGGACCATCGCCTACGTCGGCGCTCTGGTCGGCGAAAAGACGCGCACGGCGAAAGCCCGCATCACCCTGCGCAATCCCGAACAACGCTGGCGTCCCGGCCTGTTTGCTTCTGTGGAAGTCGTGCAGGACGAAACGAAAGTGCCAGTTTCCGTGTCCGTGGCGGCGATTCAGACGTTGCGCGACTGGAAAATCGTTTTTGCCCGTTTCGGCGACGATTTCGAGGCACGCCCCGTTGAACTCGGGCGCAGCGACGGCAAGCGGGTGGAGATCGTCAAAGGCCTTGCGCCCGGCACGAGCTACGCCGCAACCAATAGCTTCGTACTCAAAGCCGATCTCGGCAAAGCCGGCGCCAGTCATAACGATTAAAGGGAACCAACAACATGCTGGATAGAATTCTGAAGTTCGTCATTGAGCAACGCTGGCTCGTGCTGCTTATCACGCTGGGCATGGCGGCGCTGGGCGCCTACAACTACCAGCGCCTGTCAATCGACGCGGTACCCGACATCACCAACGTGCAGGTGCAGATCAACACCGAAGCGGCTGGATACTCACCTTTAGAGGCAGAGCAGCGGATTACCTTCCTGATAGAAACCGCAATGGCCGGTCTGCCCAATCTTGAACAGACACGCTCGCTGTCGCGCTACGGACTGTCGCAGGTTACGGTGATCTTCAAGGACGGCGCCAATATCTATTTCGCGCGCCAACTGGTCAATGAACGCCTGCAGGAAGCGCGCAGCAAATTGCCACCGGGCGTGGAGCCGGCCATGGGGCCGATCTCCACCGGTCTGGGCGAGATATTCATGTGGACCGTCGCACCCAAGGAAGGCGGCAAGAAACCCGACGGCAGCGCCTACACCGCCACCGATCTACGCACCATTCAGGATTGGATAATACGGCCGCAACTGCGCAACATCTCCGGCGTGACCGACATCAATACCATCGGCGGCTACCTCAAGCAGTTTCACGTCGCGCCCGACCCTGCGAAGCTGGTCGCGTATGGTCTGGGCTTCCATGACCTGATGGAGGCGTTGTCGAAAAATAACGCCAACGTGGGCGCGGGCTACATCGAGAAAAGCGGCGAGCAGTACCTGATTCGCGCACCCGGACAGGTGACGACCCTGGACGAAATCCGCGACATTGTCATCCGCGCAGACGCGGGCGTGCCGCTGCGCATCAAGGACGTCGCTGAGGTGCTGGAAGGCAAGGAGTTGCGCACCGGCGCCGCGACCGAGGATGGCCGGGAAGTGGTGCTCGGCACCGTGTTCATGCTCGTAGGCGAGAACAGCCGCACAGTGTCGCAACGCGTCGCGGCCAGGCTCGATGAAGTCAATCGCTCGCTGCCCGAGGGCGTGGTGGCAAAAACCGTTTACGACCGCACCACACTGGTCGAGCGCACCATCAAGACCGTCGCCACCAATCTCGCGGAAGGCGCACTGCTGGTCGTCGTGGTGCTGCTCGCGCTGCTCGGTAACTGGCGCGCCGCCTTGCTCGCCGCTGCGGTGATTCCGCTATCGATGCTGCTGCTCATCACCGGTATGGTCGAGAACAAGGTGAGCGCCAATCTAATGAGCCTGGGCGCGCTCGATTTCGGCCTGATTGTCGATGGCGCGGTGATCATTGTCGAGAACTGCCTGCGGCGAATGGCAATCGAACAGCACCGCCTCGGCAGATTATTGAACCGCGGCGAACGCTTTGAGACCGTATACGAAGCGACGCGCGAAGTGTTCATGCCAAGCCTGGTTAGCGTCATCGTGGTGGTACTGGTCAACCTGCCGATCTTCGCACTGACCGGAGTCGAAGGAAAAATGTTTCACCCGATGGCGTTTACCGTGGTGGTCGCCCTGCTGGGCGCGCTACTGCTCTCGGTAACCTTCGTCCCCGCCGCGGTTGCGATTTTTGTCTCAGGGCGCATCGAAGAAAAAGAGGGCCGCCTGATGCGCTGGGCGGGGAACGCCTACCGCCCGGCACTGCGTTTTGCCATGGCGAACAAGGCGCCCGTGGTCGCGGCGGCAGTGGTGATCGTGGTACTAAGCAGCCTGCTCGCCACGCGCATGGGCAGCGAATTCGTGCCCAGCCTCGATGAGGGCGACATCGCATTGCACGCACTGCGCATTCCGGGCACCAGCCTGACGCAGGCGATCGCAATGCAAACCGCACTGGAAAAGCGTCTCAAGGCATTTCCCGAAGTCGAGCGGGTGTTCGCAAAACTCGGCACTGCCGAGATTGCCTCCGATCCCATGCCGCCCAATGTCGCCGACAACTTCGTGATGCTCAGGCCGCGTTCGCAATGGCCGGACCCGCATCGTTCCAAAGCCGATCTGGTACGCGCCATGCAGGAAGCGGCAGAGACCCTACCGGGCAATAACTATGAGTTCACACAACCGATCCAGATGCGCTTCAACGAATTGATCTCCGGCGTGCGCAGCGACGTCGCAGTGAAGGTATTCGGCGATGACCTCGAAGTGCTACTCAAAACCGGCGAGCGCATTGGTACGGTGCTCGAAGCAATAGCAGGAGCCGCCGACGTCAAAGTCGAGCAGGTCAGCGGGCTGCCGGTGTTGACCATGAAGCTGGATCGTCCAAAGATCGCCCGCTACGGCCTCAATGTGGCCGAGGTGCAGGAAGCCATCCAGATCGCGGTCGGCGGCAAGGAAGCCGGCCAGATTTTTGAGGGTGACCGGCGCTTCGATCTTATCGTGCGGCTGCCCGAGCATTTGCGCACCGACCTTGATGCACTGAAGCGATTGCCGGTGCCGCTGCCGGGCAGTACGGAGAATGGCAGTTCGAGCGCGCGTTATGTCACACTAGGTGAGATCACAAGCTTCGATCTCGCACAAGGGCCAAATCAGGTAAGCCGCGAAAACGGCAAACGCCGCGTGGTCGTAACCGCCAACGTGCGTGGTCGCGACTTAGGCTCGTTTGTCGCGCAAGCGCGAGAACGCATCACAACCCAGGTCAAGCTCCCCGCCGGATACTGGATCGGCTACGGCGGCACGTTCGAGCAGCTTGCTTCAGCCGCCAAGCGCCTGCAGGTGGTGGTGCCGGTGTCGCTGTTGCTCATCTTCGGACTGTTGTTCATCACATTCAATTCGGCGAAAGACGCGCTGCTGGTGTTCAGCGGTGTGCCGCTCGCGCTGACCGGCGGCATAGCAGCGCTGTGGCTGCGCGATATTCCGCTGTCCATTTCCGCGGGAATCGGTTTCATCACGCTGTCGGGCGTGGCGGTGCTGACCGGCGTGGTGATGGTGGCGTGCATACGCGATCTACGCGCCCAGGGCATGGCGCTAGACGAGGCGATCGAGAGCGGCGCGCTGATGCGGCTACGCCCGATTGTTATGGTCGCACTGGTGGCAAGCCTCGGCTTCCTGCCGATGGCGCTCAACACCGGCACCGGGGCCGAGGTGCAGCGACCGCTGGCGACCGTGGTAATCGGCGGCATTCTGTCCGCTACCTTGCTGACGCTGCTGGTGTTACCCGTACTGTATCGCCTGTTCAATCGGGATCTGCATACGCCGGATTCAAGCACATAAAATACGTGATCTTAAAAATACTACGACCTCTAAAGGCAGCCTGAAATACCCCCCACCGTCGCTTGCAATGCTTGTGCATCCGCGAATATTTCACAATTTTGCAACCAGCGCGCAGGTTACATACAATGCGCTTTTGGTCAGCAATAACTATCGGCAAGCCGATCCACATGCAGCCCAGCTACATCATAGACTCCGCAAACGCACCCTGGAAACGCAGCGTCTCCGAGGGCATTGCTTTTGCCTGCCAGGTGCTGCTTTCCGGGGAAGATGGCGGGCCTGAGGCGCTGCGATTTCGCTTTGACGATTGCCCTTCGGTCTATGCTCACATGCATCTGACGTCGCAGTTTCAACTGCTGCTGCGTGGCGCCATGGATTTTCCGCGCGGCGTCAAACATCTGGAAGCGTTGGCTATCCACTACACCGATCATAAAATGCCCTATGGGCCATTTGCGGTGTCCGGGCAGCACGATATGCTGGTGTTGCATCCCCGCGCCGGCGGCATTATCTCCATGGCAAACCACGACGCGCGGCGTCAGATCAATTTGAGCGGACGGCTGTTCGCGTCGCTGGCTGCGGACTCGGCATGGCAGCCGTTGCCCGGCATCGACGACGCGGCCTTCAAGCTGTTGATGCCGCCCGATTTTGGCCCGGCGGCTGTGCTCACCCGCACGCCCGCCCACGCTGCTCTGAGCATGCCCGCGCCGACGTTTGGGCGTTATGAAGTGGTGCTCGACGGTTCCGTTATCATAGGGGGGCAGGAAATCGGGCCACCGGGCTTTCGTTACGTTTGCGGCGAGCAAGCGGTCGAACCCCTGGTGACTGGAGACTTGGGGGCGAGCGTGGCGTTTCTGACGTTTGACCAGGATGCGCGTGAAGGCGGGATAACCGGCGAAGGCCTCGCGGTAGAAGCTGCAGCAGCGATGGCTAGAGCCATTTAGGAAACCAGGAGGCAAGTCATGACAGAAAACCAGGCATCAACAGAAACGTTTCGCGTCGCCATATTCGCGGACTTTGTCTGCCCCTACAGCTTTCTGGCGGTTGAGCAAATTGATCGCCTGGCGCGCGAGTACCAAGTCAAGCCGATGTGGCGCCCGCACTGGCTGCATCCCGATACACCGCCCGAAGGTTGTCCGCGCGAAAACACGGCTGACGCAACAGCAAAAGCCGAGCGACGTAACGCGTGGATGAAAGAGATGGCGCCGGATCAATTCGCCAGAGTGCGCTATCCGCAGAAACGACAATACAGCTTTCTCGCCTTCGAAGCGATGGAATTCGCCCAGGACTACGGCCTCGATTTTTCCTACAAGACAGCTATTTACGATTTGATGTGGACAGAAGGCGGCGATATTGGTGAAACCAATACCTTGCTGGCGGCGGCGGAAAGAGTGGGTCTCGACGCATCAGAATTGGAAATAGCGCTCGACGAACATACTTATACCGAACGCGCGCTCGAAGCCGTCGATCAGGCCCGCCGCATAGGCATCACCAACACGCCGACTATTTTCCTGGGCAGAACGCGCATCAATGGCTGGCACTACTACGAAGTGCTTCAATCCGTCATGGAAAAGCAGGGCCTGCAGCCGCGCGAAGCGCTCGTCAGTTGATCCGCTACTCCGCTTACTTGTTTGCGTTGGGATAAAACAACTGCTCGTTGCCGATCTTGTAGCCCGCAATGGTTTTTTGCCCTTCAGCGGAAATCAACCAGTCGACGAACGCCTGCCCAAAATCTTTTTTAACGTGCGCGTACTTGGCCGGGTTCACCAGCATCACGCCATATTGATTGAACAGGCGCCGGTCGCCCTCGACCACAATCACCAGCTCGCCGCGATTCTTGAACGACAGCCACGTGCCGCGGTCGGTAAATGCATAGGCATTCATTGCGGACGCCGTGTTCAGCGCCGGCCCCATGCCGGAACCGGTTTCGCGATACCACGTGCCTTTGCCTGACTGCGGATCAACGCCTGATTCTTTCCATAAGCGCAGCTCCGCAGCGTGCGTGCCGCTTTTGTCGCCGCGCGAGGTGAATGGCGCTTTTGCTTCGGCAATTTTTTTGTAGGCGGCAAGAATATCCTTGCCACCCGAAATCTTTGCGCGATCCCCTTTGGGGCCGACCAAAACAAAATCGTTGTACATCACTTCAAAGCGCTTCACGCCAAAACCTTCGGCCACGAATTTTTCTTCGGCGGCCGGGTCATGCACAAACACCACGTCGGCATCACCGCGCCGCGCCATGTCCAGCGCCTGTCCGGTGCCCAGCGCAACCACGCGCACCTGGATGCCAAATTTTTTCTCGAATACCGGCAGCAAGTGTTTGAACAATCCCGATTGCTCTGTGGATGTCGTCGAGGCGACCGTGATGAACTTATCTTGCGCCACGGCATTAGTAGTCATCAGCAAGAATATGTATAAGTATATGTTTTTAAATGGTTTTTTTAACATACTCACGGTAATTCTCCAAGTAAAAAAGATGCTGCTGCAGAAGACCGCGCCTGCTTGAAAAATTCATCTACGGATGCGCGCTCGGCCATGTTAGCCGTGAACTGAAGCTAGAAGCGCGGCCGGGATTCACCGATGGACGATGACGCCGATCACAACGGCCGCGTCGAGCAGAATCCAGCCGATGCAGGCAAGGTAGATGGTCTTGTCGTGTTTTTGTATCCCGTAGACAAACCACAGGCAGGCGGAAAAAAGATAGGATACCCAGGACACGAGTGAGACGCCGCCGGCATCACGGCCGACCCAAATCGTGAGCACCTGCGGTACCGTCATCAGCATGGTAAAGACGGAAAGAACCCTCAGAATTCTTTCCAGTCCACTGACAGGCGGCGAATCGGGCGGTTTGGCTATGGCCGCACAATCAGGAGGAATCATCGGCATGGCATTCCCTGGTCCGGGTTGGCCGCGAACCAACGCGGCGTGCTACGCGTTCTGGATCGGCTTGTCGCTGCGGATGCGCGGATAGCTGTCCGTGGCAATATGACGCTGTCCGGCGTCGTCGTACCAATAGAGCTTGTCGGCCTCTTCCGACTCGGTGATTTTGTGCGTGCCATCGCAGAACGGCTGCGTGGCGGAGAGCCCGCAACCGCAAATAGACTTGGTTTCTCCGCCGACAGTCACTGCATAAGGTAATTTGCGAAAACGTTTTACGAGTCTGGCCATGATGGATTCCTTTATCGATTATAGCGACTTCAAATACTCGACCAGATCGCCTTTTTCCGGATCGTTCAGGCCGAGTTTGAAGTGGCGGTTGTAGTGCTCGAGAACATCCTTCAGCGTGGCGAAGCGACCGTCGTGATAGAAGCCGCTTTTCTGGTGCGTCCATAGGCCTGCAAGCGGCGCAGTACGATACATTCGGGTCGGCGAACGGTCGGCTTGAAACGAATCCACACCCATCTCGCTCGGCGTGTGCAGGTTGTGCCCCGGCTCGGTGAAGAGCGGCGGCACGTGGCAGGTCGCGCACTGCGCTTTCTTGTTGAAGAGGTCTTTGCCGCGCGCCGCTGCAGCCGCGTCAAAACTACCTGCGGGCGGCTTTGGCGCCGGGATGGCGATCTGGTAGAAATGAAGTGCCGCCAGCTTCGATGTGATCAAGTCAGGCGTCGCCCGCGTATTGCCGGCGCCGCTCTTTGCCGACACAGGGTACTGTTCCTTGTTGGCAAAGCGCGGGTCAAAGAAGGTACCCGAACCATGCATCTCGGTTGCCGCAACGTAGGCGTTCCAGTAAGTGACGGAGCCAAAGCCGGTCCAGGTGCTCAGGTTCACGCCGGCGAGGCCGAACGCGGGAGGTATGAGCGTCCCCGCTTGTTTCCCGTCGGGGCGGAAGGCTTTGCCGTCCTTGTCAAGCTCGGCGTCAAAACGTCCCGGCCCCCAACTGGCGAGCACTTTTTTCACCGTCGCCACGTCGACGCCGAGAAGATCGGTGAACGGCTTGAGATTCGGCGCGAGCGCGACAATGGCGCCGACATTCAGGTCCCGGTTGGCCCAGCCGTCCAGCCGCTTGCCAATGCCGGGAGCGAAAGAGTTGTCGACGTCCGAGTGGCAGAAGGCGCACTGAATTCCCATCGACTGAATCTTGCCCGCCTGGTCGAACTTGCCGGTGACGCCGACCACGGCATTGAGCTTGAGCAAGGCGAGGGTAGTGGCCGGGTCGTCGAGATCGACCTTGCCCGCTTTGATCTGCGCGACCAGCGCGGCGGGCAAAGCCTCTGTGTCTACCTTGAGGCCAACCGACAACGCGGTCTTTGGACTGACTCCGCCGCCGACCCCGCCGTTTTTCTCGCCGGCAATGGCCTTGTGCAGTTGCAGGGCGTCGCCCCAAAAGGCCTCCGAGCCGAAAGTGTCGAAGCGAAAGATCTGCCTGCCTTCTTCGATCATGCGCTGCGCGTGCGCACTGATTCGGCGATCGTTTTCCGACGGAGCCTTTCTGGATGATTGCGCTTGAGCATTCGCTTGCTCCTCGGTGCTC
>JANMXV010000876.1:0-2459 GCA_031381325.1 Betaproteobacteria bacterium
CGTTTATGGCTACCTGGCGGCCGCAGTGGCACAGGGCGTTCTGATCAACCTGCGTGTAAGATTGTTCGACCATCTGCAGCGCCTGCCGGCGGGCTATTTCGACCACACGCCGCTGGGCGATGCCATCAGCCGCTGCACCGCCGACATCGACACGCTGGATACGATGTTCACCAGCGGCGTCGCAACCCTGGTGGCGAATCTGTTTCGCCTGGTCACGATCACGGCCGCGATGATCATCCTCAACCCGATGCTGTCGCTTGCCGCGGCAGCGGTGCTGCCACCGCTTGTCGTCATCACGCGCTTCTTTCAGGTGCGCATTCGCGACGCGGAGCGCGCCAGCCGAAGAGCGGTGGGTGAAATGAATACCCATCTGCAGGAAACCCTGCGCGGCGTCGAGGTCATTCAGGCCTTCAAACGGGAAGCGAGCTTCGTTGCCCGCTTTCGCCACGTGCTTGCGCGGGTGCTGCAGGCCTATAACCGTTCCACGATTTACTCCTCCTTCTATCCGCCCATGACCGCGATGATGACCTATAGCGCCATCGCCTTTCTGCTGTGGGCGGGCACGCGCGATGCGTTTGGTACTTCTGGCGTCATTGGTACCATTGGTACCGGTGGTACCAATGCTACGTTGGGCATTTCGATCGGCACCCTGATTGCGTTCGCATTGTTGCTGCAACGCTTTTTCACGCCGCTGACCGCGTTGGGTGACGAGTGGCAGACGGTGCAAGGCGCTCTATCGGGTGCAGAGCGCATCTTCGAGGTGCTGGCCCTGCCCGCCGATGCGCAGCCGCTAACAGCGCCGCAACGTCACCAGCGAGACGGCCTTGTCTTCGAGGATGTGGTCTTCGGCTATGCGCCCGGAGCGCCGGTGCTGCACGGCGTGACGCTGCACGTCGCGCCCGGGGAACATGTCGCGCTGGTGGGACGAACTGGCGCAGGGAAAACCAGTATAGTCAACCTCCTAGCGGGCCTCTACGAGCCGTGGCAAGGCACGGTCCGCGTCGCAGGACACAGCCCGCGCGCGCTGTCCGACAACGACAAACGAGCAGCCTTCGGCATAGTGCCGCAGTCGTCGCAATTGTTCAGCGGCACGGTGCTGGAGAATCTTGTGCTCAGGGATGACAGGATCACGGAATCGGCTGTGATTGAAGCGGCGACAATCAGCGGCGCCGATGCATTCATCCGCGCCCTGCCCAACGGGTACCAGACCGTGCTGCGGGGGTCCGGTCAAGGCCTGGGCGTGCAGTTGTCGGCCGGCCAGGAGCAGCTTCTGACACTGACCCGCGCGTTGGTCTCGCGGCCGTCGGTGCTTCTGTTCGACGAGGCCACATCCTTTTTAGACAGTGCCAGCGAGGCTGCGCTGCGCGAGGCGCTGCGCTCCACCGTGCTGAATCGCGGCGCGGCGGTGCTAACCGTCGCTCACAGGCTAGCAACGGCCAGAGAGGCTGATCGAGTCGTCGTAATCGATCACGGTCGTATCGTTGAGGAGGGTGCGCCGTCAGAGCTTGTCGCACGCGGCGGACGCTTCGCGGCGCTGCTGGAACTGGAGGCGGCGGGCTGGGACTGGCGAGCCGCCAGCTAAATGGCGCGGGAGAAAGTGTAGGCTATAGAGGAGAGTATCTTATAATTTTGTTTAAAAACAAATACTTACAATAATTTTACAATTTAAATATTTTTTTGCACTTGCCGATCAATTACAGCGGCACGGTCTTGCAGAAAATTTGTTCGCGATCCTTCACGCTGAGAACCGCATGCACTCAATAACGCATTTCACAGCAGTGCTCGTAGCCCGGAAGGAGCGTAGCGTATTCCGGGGCAGAGGATGCCCCGCCTATTGAACGGCAGGTGTGTTCGATGGGGTTAGCAATTGATGCAGCATGGCCTTAGCCCAGAGGCTTCCCGGAATACGCTGCGCTTCTTCCGGGCTACGCTTGCTGACTTACAAAAATCGGAGGTAGCGGAATGCCGAGCAAAATGGATTCAATCAGGCCCGACTTTTGAGCAAGTGACCAACGGTAGAATCTTTGAAATTCAGGATGAATATCAAGTTCGTCGCCTTCATACATACTCATCCATTCGCCGATTGACATCGGATATCCATCGGTTTTAATTTCTTTTCGTTTCTTATTGATTTGTTCTAGAAGGCTCATTAGGGCTCTCCTTAGATGGATTCAGTTGTGTGCGGAATGTGCAGGATGCCACAATTTTGGCTGGGAAACATTTTATGCGTCAGGATTCAACGGCATTATTTTAAGGAAGCATAGGCGCGCGTCCCACCACTGGTTACCAAAACACCGAACATAGGATGCCGAACGTAGGATGCTGGTGAGCGCAGCGAACCGCATCGATCACCGCATCAATCGGGGTCACGATCACGCAGGGTGATCCTCTCGACCGATGCGTTTCCTTCGTCACCGGCATCCTACGGCCGAATTTCTGCTTAAGGTAGTGCCATGAGG
>JANMXV010000029.1:0-2172 GCA_031381325.1 Betaproteobacteria bacterium
AAGGGCATGGCGCAAGGCGATGTGTGGGACGAAATTCTGCAACTGACCTTACGCTTCGCGCGCAGCAGTCCCGGCAAGCCCGCCGGCGTCTAGCCGCGCCCTCACAGCAAGAGCGCATCATGCCTTCTCCAAACAATACGAACGATACGACATCTGACCGCTCTCAAGCGCACGGTAAACGCGTGAGCCCTCCACGCCGGCGAAATCGAAGCCGAATCTTTGCAAAGCTTTGGGCAGGTAGCGCGAAACCAGGGCCTGTGAGCGCGAGGAGTTCCGCGCCATTCCGCGCAGCACTGGACCGCTGATATCGCGGCGGGCCTTCACCCGTAGCGGCGCCGAAGCGATCGCTAGTTCCCAGACCGCGATGTTTTCCGCAAATCGAAAATCGGCATAGAGCAAATGCCCGCCCGGCTTAAGGACGCGCGCAACCTCGGTCAGAAATCGCGGAAACGAAGCGTAGCAGTGGGACGCCTCGAGATTGATGACTGTATCAAAGCTCTGGTCGGGAAAAGGCAGCGCCTCGGCTTCACCCTGCACAAAATCCAGGCCGGGCACGATCCCGTGTTGCTGCCGGCAAAATCGAATTCCCGCCGGATTCAGGTCCAATCCCGTGTATCGTTCCGGGCGCAGCGTGCGCATGAGGTACGAGGCTCCGCCGCCATGCCCACAACTGACTTCGAGGACAGCCTTGCCGCGTAGTTCGACCTGGCCGGCTACCGCATGATAGAGTTGAATACAGGCGCGATTCGGCTCGTCGGATGCCTCGAGAGGAATGCGCAGCGGCGGATCGTCTTCGAAAGCGTAGTTTAAAAAGAGGACATCGCCCCCCACACGCCGGGTGACAAAGGAGTACCAGTGGCGCCATAGCGCCTTGCGTACTTTGCCGATGGAGTAGAGGCGGTCGATCAGAAGCATGGGAAGGTATTGGTTGGGGCGGGCGTTTCGTGAAATACGGGCGCACCCTCGCCGCCGGTGCGATAGACCCCATCAAGCCTCAGCGCCATGTGACTATGCAAGCAGCCCGATCAGATCGCGGACATCAGGCATCGTCTCCAACGCGTACACCGCCCCGCACACGCGCTTTGCACGCGTCGCACCAATCACAGGCCTTGCATTCGCCAGAAACTTTGCCTCAATAGCGGCATCGCTCATCGGATTTGCCGCAGTGCCGCTGGCATGTGGAACGTGCGCTTCTTCCGTTCTGTTGCCGGCGACAACGGTTGCGTAGGCCTCGTCCTTGCGCAGGGATTCGTCGGCGATGGGCTTCACCTTGCGGCGCAGAGCGACGAGCAGCGGGTCGTTGGCCTTGGCGTCGGTATATTGCGGGATGCCGGCGTTGCCGTCGGCGAATGCGACCGCTGCCGAATGGTAGATGCTGAATTTCGACTGGAGTCCGCTCGAGGGCTCCACCACGCCGGTGATCGACAGCGCAAGCGGATGGATGCGCAGGATGATTTCATCAACCTCGGACGGGCGGATGTTCGACTTCGTGCGCAAAGCGACGACAGCGTCGATCAGCGGGTGCAGCACCACACCGCAGGCGTACGGCTTGTGCCCGTTGCTCTCGATCAGCCAGCCGTTGCCGAGGCCCGTGGTCAACTGATCCGGGTCCGCGGTGTCGCTGTAGATGCGGCAGAAGCCTTTCCTGCCCTCGATGATCTCCTGGGTGCTGTCGAAGCCTTTTTCGGCCAGCAGCGCGGCGAGTACGCCGTTCGACGCCGCTTTGCCGGCATGGAAAGATTTGCACATGGTGCCGCGATTCTGCTGCATGCCGCCGGCCTGCGTGGCGGCGATGCCCATCGCATAGGTCAGTCTCTGCTTGTCGAGATTCAATAGCCTGCCTGCCGCGACGCCCGCGGCGATGCTGCCCAGCGTGCCGGTCAGGTGCCAACCGCCGTTGTGATGGCCCGGCGCCGTGCGGCCGGCGCGCACGCCGGCTTCAAAGCCGACGGCGTAGGCGAGCATAAATTCCTTGCCGCTGACCGGCGCGCGCTCGGCCAGCGAAAACAGCGCGCTAAGCACCGGCGAACTGGTGTGCAGCAGGACGCCGCCCATGTGTGTGTCGTCAAAATCAAACAGGTGGCCCATCTGGCCGTTAGCCAGTGGGGCATCCAGAAATCCCAGTTTCAGGCCACGTGCAAAGACGGTGGCTTGCGGCTTGCCGCCGGCTTC
>JANMXV010000098.1:0-1609 GCA_031381325.1 Betaproteobacteria bacterium
CCAGCATCTGATACCACAGCGATGCCTGATAGCCCGCCAGCCCCTGCTCTGCCACCGTGGGAATATCCGGTGCGGCACGTGACCGTTTGGCGCTGGTCATCGCAATCGCACGCAGGCGGCCACTTTTGGCCAGCGGCAGCACCGCCAGCGGACTGGTGCACATGAATTGCACCTGCCCGCCGATCACATCGGTCAACGCCGGCGCCGCGCCCTTGTACGGTACATGCACCATGTCGATGCCGGCGTTGTACTTGATCAGTTCCACCGCAAGATGCCCGCCGGTGCCCGGCCCGGATGTCGCGTAGTTGATGCGCCCCGGCTTCGACTTCGCAATGGCGATGAGTTCTTTCAGGTTGCCCGCACCCAATCCCGGATTCGCCACGCACAGCAGCGGCGAGTCCGCCACCAGTGTAATGAACGAAAAATCCTTCAGCGAATCGTACGGCAACTTTTTCAGCAGCGACGGATTGATCGCATGCGTGGCGCTCGCCAGAAACAGCGTGTAACCGTCGGGATTCGCGCGCGCCGCGAGTTCAGTGGCAATCACCTGCCCGCCGCCGGGACGGTTGTCATTGATGAACTGCTGGCCAAATGCTTCGGTGAGCCGGACGGTCACCATGCGTCCGAGAATATCGCCCGCACCGCCCGGCGGGAATGGGATGATGACGCGCACTGCGCGCTGCGGATAGTTTTCCGCAGCGTTCACACTAAATGCAGCGTATGTTGCTATGCAAGCCGCTATGGGGGAAAAAAAGTATGTCACTAACAAATTTGGCACTGCGGGTTCCTTAGATTCTTAGTGGGCCACTGGGAGCATTTGCGAGCCCCCCTCACCCTAACCCTCTCCCCCGCTTCCGGGGGAGAGGGAAAGGTAATGTTAAAACGTAGGACTCTTAAACTCCCCACCCAGCGCCACCAGTCCCCAACTCGGCAATTGCGCGTCAACACTGAAATTGATGTGTCCCGCCGCCGCATGGGCGTCGCGAAAATAACGCTGAATCGGAAAGCTATCGTAGATACCGTTGGCCCCTGCCATTTCGTGCAGGATATCCACGGCTTCAGTCGCCATCTTGACGGCGAGCGCACTGTTGCGGCGATACCTGAGCTTGGTCAAAGTATCAAACGTGCCGCCGGTTTCAGCCACGGCTTGCGCCTCGATGCAATCGTTGCGCAGCCACAGGCGCGCGGCTTCGATCTTGCCTGCGGCATGCGCGACGCGCTGCTGCACCGCCTGAAAGTCGCGCATTTTTGCACCGGTGTAGCTGGTGCTGCGCGACTTGACATGTTCAATGGTGGCATCGAGCGCTGCTTGCGCATTGCCGATCATCGAGCCGCCAATGCCGTAGCCGCCAAAGCCCGACAGCGGGATTTTGTAAATGGGATTGGTATGCACCTTAAGCCCGGGAAACTCATGCCCCGGCTTGGCCACCTGCATCGACAACGCCCGATGCGCCGGCACAAAAACTTCCTTGCAGCGCACCGAGCGGCTGCCGGTGCCACGCATGCCCAGCGTCTGCCAGTCGTCGATGACTTCGTACTCGCCTTTAGGCACAAGGCACATGCACCAATCCACTGGTGTGTCACCGTCGCGCACCACGCAGGCGAGCAT
>JANMXV010000124.1:0-3464 GCA_031381325.1 Betaproteobacteria bacterium
CGGCGCAGTGTGTTCCGCATGTTCTTCAAGGGCCGCGTGTATTGCGACGGCGCTCAGTCCGGTGTGGCGTAAGCGCCGCCGCTCGCGCGCCTTGAGCACGGAGGCGAACACCACGCCGAGCACCGAGATCAGCGGGATTACCAGCGCCCACTCGTAAATACTTTTGTATATCAATATCTTGGCAACCTTCGGCAATTGATCCGCGTCGGCAAACGCGATAATGTTCACCACCGCCACAAGCACGCCGCCACCGATGATCGCCACCCGTCCCAGCGTTTGCATGGTGGTGTGCATGAGTTTTTGCTGCGCCTCGGCGATGGACGCGCCCTGGTCGTCAAATTTCGGAACGGCTTCGACAGTCATTGCGTCCGCCACCACGTCCTGCGTAACAAAACCGATGGGGGCCAGCAACTCCGAGAGCACGAACCAGGTTTCAACCGGCATTACTGCTGCCATCGCATCCCGATGGCTGATCAGCCCCAGCATGATCAGTAGACCGGCTGCGATCAGGCTCGCGCCGAGGTAAACCAGCAAACCCTTCCAGCGCCAAATCAGATCAACCACATGGCCGATGGGCATTTTGACGGCATAAGGTATGCCCACCCAGAAGCCGAGCGCCGCAAGAAATTCTGCCGACAGGCCCAGATGATCCTTG
Organism: Betaproteobacteria bacterium; assembly: GCA_031381325.1. Lineage (GTDB taxonomy): Bacteria > Pseudomonadota > Gammaproteobacteria > Burkholderiales > SG8-41 > UBA5216. The sequence goes on from JANMXV010000124.1 coordinate 656, forward strand.
ACGAAAAAGGTGCCGACGATGGCGGTCAACCCGGATATACCGGCGGCCATGTAAACCATCAGCGGCGGCAGGTACGACAGCTTCAATCCGCGCAGCAGCTCGAGGATGTTTTCGTCGAACCAGTGATGCAGGGATCGCAAGGCGGCTGTCATGGCCGCAGGATGATATCAGCTAGTTCCGGGCTACTGGGAATGCGCACGACCCGATTTTCTTTGCGCAAACTCTGCGTCTTTGCGCGATTGCGGTTAAACCGTCGTTCTCGAATTAATGCAACTGCGAAGGCGGCGGCGTTTCTTCTAAACTGCCAGCCGCGACCACGGCGTCAAGCAAATCCTCGGCGAGATCATCATCCATCAAGCCCTCGCCGGCGGAAATCGACGACGCGCGGTCACCATCCGGCATATTCATTTCCAACTGTGCGGCGCTCCTCGATTGCACCAACGCGCCCAGATCATCCAGCGGCGGCAGCTCTTCGAGTGAACGCAAGCTTAGATCGTCCAGAAATTGTCTGGTAGTGGCGTAAATCGCCGGACGGCCGGGCACTTCACGATGACCGATAACGTCAATCCAGCCGCGCGCTTCGAGCGATTTGATAATGTTGCTGGTCACCACCACGCCGCGGATATCTTCGATGTCGCCACGCGTTACGGGTTGACGGTAGGCAATGATTGCCAACGTCTCCATCACCGCGCGCGAATACTTGGGCGCTTTCATCGGATTCAATTTATCGAGATAGCGCTGCAGCTCCGGCTTTGATCGAAAGCGCCAGCCCGACGCCACATTGACCAACTCCACACCACGTCCTTCCCACGCCACGCGAATTTCATCCAGCAGTTTGCGCACCAATTCGTTGTTGGTTTCGCCGCGCGGGAACATGCGCTTCATTTCGTTCAGCGACAACGGCTCCGGGCTGGTGAGCAACGCGGTTTCCAACACGCGCTTGATGAGATCAATATCCAGCGTGGGCACGCCGCCCGTGAGCTCATCTGCCGCCGCCACTGTGTCGTCCGGCAATTCAGTGGTGCGGGTCTCGACAATAGCCGCGATGGCCGCCGACGCCGCTACGGGCGCTTCTTCATACAGCGCCTCTCCGCCATCGGCCTCCCCGGCAGCGGATTCTTCAATAACTTTTTGTTCATCTTTTCCGCTCATGCATTCACCCCGGCTTCGGCGTTGCCCAGTTTGACATAGATCGGTGCGTAGGCCTGCTCCTGCGTAATCTTCACCAGTGCTTCGCGCGCGAGCTCCAACATCGCGAGAAAAGTCACCACCAACACCGGCATCCCTTCGGTCGCGGAAAAAAGCTGTGTGAATTCCACGAACTCCGCATCCTGCAGGCGCCGCAAAATTCGCGTCATGTGCGAGCGCACCGACAACTGCTCGCGCGTGATTTTGTGATGACTGTTGACCTTGGCACGATTCAGAATCGTCAGCCACGCCATCTTCAAATCGATGGCGTCCACATCCGGCGGGATCGCCGCATCGCGCTCGAACAGCACATTCACCAGCGAATAGTCGCGCCCGGCAAGCGGAATTTCGCCCAACTGCAGCGCAGCCTTTTTCATCTGCTCGTAGTCAAGCAAACGGCGCACCAGTTCCGCACGCGGGTCTTCTTCGAGCGCAACACTCGACGGCCGCGGCAACAACATGCGCGACTTGATCTCGATCATCATCGCCGCCATTAGCAAATACTCGGCCGCGAGTTCAAGTTTGGTGGTGCGCATCAACTCCACATATTCAAGATACTGCCCCGTCAACTTGGCCATCGGTATATCGTGAACGCTGATGTTCTCTTTGCGGATCAGGTACAGCAATAGATCCAGCGGCCCCTCGAACTGCTCAAGAAAAACCTCCAGCGCGTCCGGCGGAATGTAAAGATCATGCGGCATCTCCAGCATCGGCTCGCCATAGACTTTGGCAATATGCTCAACGGCGGCAACCATAGGCGGCATGGGCTCCGGCGCAGGCGCGTCCATAACAGCGCTCATAGCAGCCCGGCTCCATACGGGAATTTATAGTGTAAGTACATGTTTCTATTCAACATTTATATCATTGCCACAGCCCGGATCAGGCACGTACCCCATTTTACCGCATTTCGCCCACAAACCCACAACCTATAGTGCTTTATGGCTAGGCGTAACGCAATATATAGGATAAATAATTGATTCAAAACAGCTTTTGTTTACACGGCCTTTTTGTTCGCGGGCGCCACCTTCTTTTTGCGCGCAGTTACCTTAGTGGCTGCGGGTGGCTTTTTGATTGCTGACTTCTTGATTGCCGACTTATGGACGGCTGCTTTCTTGCCACCTCGCGGCTTGATTACCGCAGCCGGCATCGCGACCGGCGCATCCGCGATCGCCGTGTCCATCATCTCGATGCCGAATATTCCGCCAAGCTTCGCCGCGTCGAGCACTCTCCCGGCTGCGGGGCCTTTTTCCGGCAGCGCCAGGCCCACGCCCGCACGGGCGACGAGTTCCTTTGCATCAACGCAGCGCAAGGTGAACAGCAATTCGGGCTGCTCATCAAGTCGCGCGCCCACGCCGTAGAACACCGCCGCGACATGCTTGCACATGCCCGCCCAGTCCGGACAACTACAGTCGAATTTTATTTCCTTCGGCGCTGGAAACAGTCCCGTTCCTGCCCGGCAGATGCGCGCCATCACGCCCTGGGATAGACGCCCTTGCAGCAGTTCGACCAGCGAATCTATCGATCCTGCGCAATCGCGGCTTACGGCCTGCCACTGCGGCGCCGGCACTGCCGCGATAGTCACCGAAATTTTGTAAAGCTCCGAACCCATCACTTGCGCCGA
>JANMXV010000129.1:0-11863 GCA_031381325.1 Betaproteobacteria bacterium
TCAAATGCCAAAAACCTTCCTCACTGTCATTCCCGCGCAGGCGGGAATCTATAACACTATGCCCTATGATGCATCGCATAGATTCCCGCCTGCGCGGGAATGACAAGGGTGGTCTTGATCCACCGAATGATCCTCGTATCAATTGTGTCAGAATAAACTAGCAGTATGCGAGATTGGAAATGCTACACTTTCGCACGCTTTGGTGCAGCGGCAAAGCGATTGCGCGAGAGAAATACAAGGGAAATATCATGCATTTTATTTCATTCACGGCACGCGCAATCCGCGTCACCGGCATTGTGCTCGCCTGCAGTTGCCTCATGCCTGCCGCCCACAGTCAACCCTACCCTGACAAGCCCATCCGCCTCGTGCTGCCGTACGCCCCGGCGGCGGCGCCGACGTGGTGGGCCGCCCGCTGGCACAAAGACTGTACGAAAAAATGGGCAAACAAGTCGTCGTCGATAATCGCGGCGGCGCCAGCGGCAACATTGGCATGGAGATCGTGGCTAAATCACCACCGGACGGTTACACACTGGTGCTGTGCCTCGCGCCGCAGCTTGCGGTGAATCAGACACTTTACAGCAAGCTGCCCTATGATCCGTTTCGCGATTTCGCGCCGATTTCACTGCTCGCCACTGCAGCGCATCGCACTGCTCAAGACTTCAGACCTCAAGGATAGATACATCGCAGAGGGTCTCGAAATCATCGGCTCCACGCCGGATGAACTCACGGCCTATATGAAATCCGAAACCATAAAGTGGGCCGAGGTAATCAAGCGTTCTGGCGTAAAAATTGATTAAAAACAAATACTTATCGTTAGGGGCCATTGTGCTATGGCTGCTGGTGAATTGCGCGCACGCCGCATTTCCAGAACGGCCGATGCGGTTTGTGGTTCCGTTTCCACCGGGCGGTTCGTCCGATACCGTGGCGCGTCTGGTGGCGCAGCGCGCCGGCGAACAACTCGGTCAATCGGTCGTCATCGATAACCGTTCCGGCGGCAGCGGCGCGATAGGCGTTGAAATCGCTGCGCGCGCCGCGCCCGATGGCTACACTTGGGCGCTGGGTACCACCAGCACGCATGCCATTTCGCCGGCGACAAACCCCGGCGCTTACGATCCGATCCGTCATTTCACGCCAGTCACGCTGCTCGGCGATTCGCCGTATTTCGTGCTGGTGCATACCTCGGTTCCCGCGCAAAACGTGAAAGAACTCATCACCTACGCGCGCGCGCATCCGGGCAAACTCAATTACGCATCGGCGGGCAATTCGAGCTTGGCGCATTTCGCGGGCGCGCTGTTTCAAAGCCGCGCGAAAGTCGAGCTCACGCATGTGCCTTACAAAGGGTCGGCGCCCGCGTTGATTGATTTGCTCGCAGGCCGGGTGGAGATGCAATTCGGCAGCATACCCCCGGCGCTGCCGCATATGCAGGCGGGCCGTTTGCGTGCGCTTGCCGTCACCAGCGCGCAACGCATCAACGCCGCACCGGCGGTACCGACGGTGATGGAATCTGGATTACCTGACTACGAAGCCGTGCTGTGGATGGCGGTGCTGCTGCCTGCGGGCGCGCCCGCCGGCGTGGTCAACACCTTGAACGCGACTATAGAAAAAGCCGTCCGCGGCAATCGCGATGCGTTATTGGCGCAAGGACTGGAACCGCGCACCACCACGCCGCAAGCCTTGAGCGTGATGCTGCGTGATGAGTTGCGAAAGTGGACGGCGGTTGCGCGGAGTATAGGCTTGCGGTAACGCCTCCAATCAAAACCCGTAAAGCTTCGCCGGATTATCCACCAGAATTTTCTTGCGAACCGCAGCATCCGGCGCCCAGGTCGGCAGCAGATTCAACACTAAGCCATCATCCACCGGCCACAGCGGCGTGACATCGGTGGGCTTGCGTCCCGAGGCCGAATTCGGATGCGGCCAGTTGGTGCCCCACAGTATGCGATCAACGTTGGCTGCTATCAGCATCTGCGCCAGCGGCGTGAAATGACCGTAGTTTTCGCGCGGGCCGGCGGTCACTGAAATTTTTACGAAAGCCTTGCCGGATTTCACGAGGTCAACCAGGTCCGAGAAGCCGGGCTGCTTTACGCCGAGTTCTTCCTTGGCCCCGCCGTAATGGTCAAACACCACCGGCACGGGCGAAGCCGCCAGCGCGTCCTTCATCGCGGCAATAACCGCCAGCGACGTATTGAGCTGTACATGCCAGCCGCGGCTCTTCACGCGTTCCGCAGCGGCAAGAAAGCGCTTGCGCGCGACCGCCGGGTCACTGACGCCGCTGGTGGCCAGATTCAGGCGAATGCCCTTGAAGCCAACGCCCGCGAGTTTGTCGAGTTCGCCATCGGTGGTCTTGTCGTCGATCACCGCAACACCCCGTGCATCTTTGCCGCGCGCCTGCATACCGTAGATCGAGGCGGAATTGTCGGCGCCGTAAACGCTGGGCGTCACAATTACCACGCGCTGAATTTTGAGCGCCTTGTGCAGCGCCGACATTTCCTCCGGCAGCGCCATTTCGGGCGTATAAGTGCGGCCCGCGAACCATGGATATTTCGCCGGATCGCCATGAATATGCGTATGGCAATCGCACGCGCCGGCGGGCACGTCGAACTTCACCGCCGTGCTCGGCTGCGATGCCTTGGCAAAGCTGAACGGGCTGTGCATGAGTGCGCCGGCGGAAACAGCGCCGAGGGTGAAATCGCGTCTTGTTATCATGGTGATCCTCTCTTGGTAAATAAAATAATCAGGCAACCTTCGTGCGAAGAAAGCTGCGTTATAAGCCGTTGGGCATTATGTCAAAAGTGAAATGCTGTTCTGATGTTGCATGAGACTCTCCCGTGGCGAGTGATTACCTCATTGTTGCAGCATACCCGAAGCTTGCATGATCTGGCGCGTTTTCTCGATTTCGAGCTGCACTTTGTCGGCAAGTTGCCGGGGGGTGCCGGCGATCACGCGATGCCCAGTGCTGAGCAGGCGCCCGTTGATCTCGGTAGTATTCACAATGCGCACCACTTCGCGATTCAATGCCTGCACCAGCGCGGGCGGCGTTTTCGCGGGTGCAAACAGCGCATACCATTGTTCGTGTTCGTAGCCGGGCAGGCCGTTTTCGGCGATTGCGGGCACGTTGGGCAATTGCGGCATGCGCGCCGCACTGCTCACGCCGAGCACGCGCAGCCTGCCGGACTCCACATGCGGCGCGATCACCACATACGAGGTAAATGTCATGTCCGTTTCGCCCGACATGACGGCAATCGCGGCCTGCGCCCCGCCCTTGTAGGGCACGTTGGTCATGCTGACCTTCGCTTGCAGTTTGAGCGCATTGCCCATGAGTTCACCGGCGGCGCCCGCCACGGCGACATTGATCTTGCCCGGCGATCTTTGCGCCAGGGCGATCAATTCGCGCACCGATTTCGCCGGCACCGACGGATGCACCACCAGCGCGAGCGGTATCGACGCGATCTCGCTGATGGCGGCAAAATCGTTCACCGGATCGTAGTCGAGTTTCTTGTACAACGCGGCGTTGATCGCGTGCGTGCCGGCATTGCCCATCATGAGCACAGACGCGTCCGGCGCCGCCCGCGCCGTGAATTGCGCGGCGACAATGCCGTTGGTGCTGGGGCGGTTTTCCACGATCACGTTGTTGCGCAGGGCCTCGCCCAGTTTCGGTGCAATCAGGCGCGCGATGAAATCCGGACCTGTTCCACCGACGCTCGCCGCAATGATGCGCATCTGGCGCGGGAATTCCTGGGTGGCAGCCGGCGTCGAGAAAAGCGCAACCGCGGACACCAGCACCAGCCGGACAACAATTGCGCTGGAGGCATTCATCGCGCCAGTCCCAAATCGGTCAGAAACGACTTCAACGCCGCATGATCGCGCTCGAGGAATTTCATTGTCTCAGTACGGTTCATGAATTCGCTGACCCAGAAGTTAGCTTCGACTTCTTTTTTCCATTCTGCCGATTCAGTGAAGCGCCTGAGCGCTTCCTCCCAGAATGCGACCTGCGCCTGCGTCATGCCCTTGGGGCCGACGATGGTGCGCCAGTTCGACACCACCGCGTCGTAACCCTGCTCGCGCCAGGTAGGCGTGTCGGCAAGGATTCCCCCGAGGCGATTGGGCGCGCCCACCGCGAGTATGCGCACCTGCCCATTGCGCATCAGAGAGGCGCCGAATGCGGCGGTGATCGGAACCACGTCGATATGGCCGCCGAGCATCGCCGTGCTCGCAGCGCCTCCCGACTGGAAGATGACATTGCGCAGCAATTTCACGTCTGCGCCGCCGGCCTTGAGCGCTGCGGCCACGCCTTGATGATTCGGCCCGCCGAGGCTGGTAGCAATGCCGAAACTCAGCGCCGCAGGGTCTTTACGAATGCGCTCGACCAGCTCACGCCCGCTCTTCAACGACGCGTCAGGCCTGACCGTCACGCACACATATTCGCCGAACAAATGCGCCACCGGCGTCATCTCGGTATAGCTCGGACCGCGCCCGCTGATGTGGTTAGTGAGCAGCGCCTTGGAGCCGAGCACGACATAGTGTCCATCGCCCGCATGCTGATTGAGATAGGCATAGGCCACCGCGCTGCCGCCGCCCGGCTTGTTGTTAATCGACACCGGCACCGCGAAATCGCGCCGCTCCTGCATCACGTTGAGCATGATGCGGATGATGCGGTCGGCGCCGCCGCCGGGCGCATTGGTGGCGATGATCTCGACCGGCTTGTCGGGCTTCCACGCCTGCGCGTACGCCGCGCCGGTACTGGCGAAGATGGGGAACAGCGGCGCCAGCAGCAGTAACTTCACGCCAGTCAGGACTCGGCGGCCTACGGCGTTTGACCTGTCATCCATTGGCATGGCTGCACACCCTCCGTTTATGCGCAATAAAACAGAAAATTTACTCCGATATGAAAGCTCGCGCCAGCGCGAATCACTCCGCCCGTATGCCGGCATCTTTGATCACTTTCGCCCATTTGTGAACTTCGCTGCGTATTAGTGCGGCAAACGCTTCGGGCGATGCACTGGGTGACGGATCGGCCCCATCATCGATGAAACGCTTGCGCACACCGGCATCGTTGACAGCGCGTACCACGTGGGTATGCAACTGCAAAACAATGGCGCGCGGTGTGCCCGCCGGCGCCAGCACGCCAAACCACGTCACCGCGTCGTAGCCCGGCAAGCCTGCCTCCGCGATACTGGGTATGTCCGGCGCGCCCGGCGAGCGTTTGGCGTGTGATGCGGGCAAAAGCATGAACAGCGCTACGCTTGTGGTCAAAGCCGCGAGAAATCGTAATCTATTGTTTTTAAACATTTATACCTCACAATTTCAACGTCTTCGCCAGCCAATCCGAAACAATCCCCGCTACATGTTCTTCGCGATGATTGTAAAAATGATCGCAGTTGGCAACAATATTCACTTCGCACGGGCCGCCGCATGCGGCTTGAAATTCTTCCGCCGGATAACGAGCGCGGTCTTCCTGGTCGCCGCGTATCGCCAGCACCGGGCATTTGATTTGCGGCGCGAGCGCGATGGTGTCGGGCACGGAAACGATGCGGTCCAAAAAACTTTCCGCGCTGATCACATACCACCAGCCCGGCATGAACATGAGTTCGCGACCGCGTCCCGCCGCCACCCTATCGCGCGCTTGCGCCGTCAATTCATCGAGATTGCCCGCCGCGAACAGATTCTCGCTGCCGCCCGAGGTATCCTGCCGCACACTGCCGCGTCCCGCCGACAACAACACCAGCGCGGGCGTATTCGGATGATCGGCAACATGGCGTGTGGAGAGCATGCCGCCGTTGCTATGCCCGATGATGATCGGTCTGGGAAATCCGCGCACGGCCAGCCACTGCGCGGCGTAACGATTGTCGGCAACCGCCTGCGCCGTGGTCTGAAACGCGCCACCTTCCGCCGCCCGGCTTGCGCGCGTGGTGAGTATGTCGTGTCCACGACGATTGAAAGCGAGCACGGCCAATCCGAGCCCGGTCAGCAGCGGCGGCAGAAAACGTGCGCCGCCGGTATAGAAATTCATGGTGTTGCCGTGAAAGTACAGCGCAGCGCCTTTCGCAGGGCCGTCGGGTTCATGCAACGCGCCGTCGAGGGGAATGGTGTCGGTCTGGATAGTGACGAGTTGTGTGCGCATGATCACATTCAATCGGGTTTGATGCCCGCAGCTCTGAACACTTTGCGGCGCGTGACGATTTCGTCGCGCACCAGTTTATCGAATGCCTCCGGCGTGCTCGCCTTGGCGGTCGCGCCCTGATTGAGAATTTTTTCGCGCACGTCGGTGGTTTCGAGTATGCGTACGACCTCTTTGTTGAGTTTCATGATGATCGCGCGCGGCGTTTTCGAAGGCGCGAAAATGCCGAACCAGCCGTCGTACTCGAAACCCGGCAGCGCCGCTTCCGCGACGGTGGGCACATCCGGCAGCAGCGGCACGCGCTGCGTGGTGGTCACCGCGAGGGCCAGCAAGCGGCCGCTCCTGATCAGCGAAATGGTCGGCAGCAGCGGCGTGATGAAATAATGGATGCGGCCGGTGAGCGTGTCGTTCACCGCTTCCGGCACGCCCTTGTAGGGAACATGCACCGCGGAAATGTTTGCGGCCATGTTGAACAATTCCGAGCCGTAGTGCGTGCCGCTGCCGATGCCGGATGAAGCAAAGTTAAACTGCTTCGGCTTTTGCTGCGCGAGCGCGATCAACTCCTTCAGCGTTTTGGCGCCCATCCCCGGCGACACCACCACCACCAGCGCCGTGGCGGCGACCTGACTGACGCCGGAAAAATCTTTCACCGAATCGTACGGCAGGTTGTCGTAAAGCGCGGCACTGCCGGCAAATGCAGAGGACGTCAGCATCAGCGTATGTCCATCCGCCGTGGCCGCGGCAACGATGCCGCCCGCTACCGTGCCGCCCGCGCTCGAACGGTTGTCCGCCACCACCTGCTGCCCCCACGATTCATACAGCTTGGGGCCGATAAAGCGCGCGAGTATGTCGCTGGCGCTGCCCGCACTGAACGGTACCACGATGCGTATCGGTTTTGTCGGGTACGCTGGATTAGCTGAATTAGCCTGGGCAGCAACCGTTTGCACTGACGTTGCGCAGACAAGCGCCGAAGTAAAGAAAACTACCGACAAGCATCGCCACATGGTCGTGCCTCCTCGCTACGGTAAATTATCCGCCATCATGCGCTACCTGCACCACGGGCGCCACCGCCGGGTGCGGTGAGGGGAGATTTCCGGGAGCGCTTCTCTGTTTTATGCGCTCAAGGGCCGCCTGAACCCCATGCGCTGTATCACCCCGTCCTTCGCCAGCATATGCTTAACCGCCGCCGCGATGTGCAGCGCGATCAGCGTCATAAATACGATTACGGTGATGTAATGCACCTGGCTGCAAATCTCTTTGTACGCGGGCGCATCCCAACCCCAATGCGGCAGCGTGAACCCAAAATATTTAATCGGATATTTGGTGAACGATGAACCCAGATAGCCCGTCAATGGCATGATAATCATGCAGGCGTAGAGGCCGTAGTGACTTACCTTCGCGGCAAGCCGTTGCCAAGCGGGAATATGCGCGGGCAGCGGCGGCGCGCCGTGCGTGAAGCGCCACACCACGCGCAGCAGAATCAGCATGCCGAGTGTGAGGCCGATGGATTTGTGTATGTTGAACCAGTAGGCGCGCACGCCCACCGGGAACTTGGGAATGTCGATCATCCACCAGCCGAACGAAATCTGCGCCAGCACACCCAGGGCGATCAGCCAGTGCAATATAATCGCTACCCTGGTGTAGCGCTCGGCGTTGCTCATGCGTATGAGCGCCCTGTGAATGAAGTCGTTACGGTTTTTCCCCTGCGACGACGTAAGCCCATAGCGCTTCTATTTCGTCCGCGCTCAGCAGCCCGCCCCACGGCGGCATCTGATTTTTGCCTTTGCTGACCGACGTCAGAAAACGCTGTTTCTCGTCCTTCGGAAAAATCCGCAGGTCGAACGCGCCCTGGGGATCGAGCATGCGCGGCCCGTGGCAGGGCGAGCAGTTCTGCGAATACGTGGCCGAACCTTTTTTAATTTGCTCCGGCGCGGGTGCGTCCGGCGCGTCTGCTTGAACCACCGCAGCATGCGCCAAGGCGCATGCTGCGATTGCTGTCATTGTAAAACGTGTTGCTGATATCAAAGTTCACTTTCCCTTCATTGATCAAACAGCGCAAACGTCCACACCGAACCGCCCAACGGAATATCCGGCAAGCCGCGGCGTCCGGAACCCGATCCGCCCAAGCCGGAAAGTATGGTCACGTACTGTTTGCCGTTTTTGGTCCAGGTAATAGGCTGCGCGTTGACGCCGGAACCGGTCTTGAACGACCACAGCGTCTTGCCGTTGTCGGCATCCAGCGCGATAACTTCGCCGGTATGTTTGCCGGTAAACAACAAGCCGCCTTTGGTGGCGAGCATGGCCGAGGCGATCATCTCGCCGTGCAGCGGCGTGCGCCACTTGGCTTTGCCCGTCATCGGGTCGATGGCTTCAATGTGGCCGGCGAGCGTATCGGTTTTGACGGGCGACATCACGTTTTGGATACCCTGATAGCGCACGCCCGGCTTGAATTCTGCCAACGGTATGAATTTGTAGGTCGAATAGCCGTGGTTGGTGTTGGCATAGAGCAGGCCGGTATTCGGATTAAACGCCGCGTGCGGCCAGTTCTTGGCGCCGCGTATGCTGGGCCACATTTCTATTTCTTTACCGGCGCGCAGCGCTATGGATTCCTCCGACTCCACCGGGCGGCCTGTTTTCAAATCCACGTGCGTGGCCCAGTTAATCTTGGCGTAGGGCTGGGCCGAGAGCAATTGGCCGGTAGCGCGATCCAACACATACAAAAATCCGTTGCGGCTCATATGCATGCCCACTTTGCGCATCTGGCCGTTCACACGAATTTCACCCAGTATGGTTTCCCAGGTGTCCCAGTCCCACACATCGTTGGGGGCAATCTGATAATGCCAGGCGATTTCACCGGTCTTCGGGCGAATCGCCAGTATCGATGAGACGTAAAGGTTGTCGCCTTTGCGTTTTTCGGAAGTCCACGGTCCCGCGTTGCCGGTGCCCCAATAGGCCAGGTCCAGATCCGGGTCGTAGGAACCGGATATCCACGTGCTCGCGCCGCCCCGTTCGTGCGTCTCGGGAGGATTCCAGGTGTCGTGTCCTTTTTCACCCGGCCCCGCGGTGGTGTAGCGACGCCACAATTTATTGCCGGTGGCCGGATCCCAGCCGTCGACAAAACACCGTGCACCGAATTCGGCGCCGGAACAGCCGGTCATCAACACGCCGTTGGCTACTAGCGGCGCCACGGTCAGCGAGTAGCCCTCTTTCCATTCCGCGACCTTTTGTTTCCAAACCTCTTTTCCGGTTTTTTGATCCAGCGCTACGACATGCGCGTCGAGCGTGGTGCGGAACACTTTGCCGTCATAGAGCGCAACGCCTTTGTTGGAATTGCCGCAGCACACCACGCGCGGCGTGTCAGGGTCGAAGTTCACTGCCGTGCGCCAAATCATCTTGCCGCTCACCGCATCTATCGCATACGTCCAACGCGCATTGGAGACATACATCACGCCTTCGTAAATCAGCGGCTGCGCCTGTTCACCCAGATCGTTGTCGAGCGACAGATTCCACACCGGCACCATTTTTTTGACGTTGCTCTTGTTGATCTGGTCGAGTGTGCTATAGCGGTTTTGGCTATACCCCATGCCATACGTCAGCACGTTATCGGTGCTGCCGCCATTGCCGTCAGCACGCAAATCCTGCGCGGTCTGTGCGGCAGCGTTGCCCGTGAAAGCAGCGAGTGCAAATAAAATTGCCAGTCTTTTCATGATGCTCCTCCTTTGCGGTTATACAAAAATGAATGCTGCATTAATCCCGTAGCGCAAACGTCCATACCGATCCCCCTAGCGGTACCGAACTTAACTGCGAGCGCTGGCGCGTACCGTACAATCCGCCCAGGCCCGACAGCACGGTGACATACTGTTTGCCCTGATGCGTCCAGGTAATCGGCTGCGCGTTGATGCCGGAACTCAAGCGGTATTCCCACACCGTTTCACCGGTGTCGATATCCATCGCGTAAAACTCGCCGGTGTGCTTGCCGTTGAACAGCAGTCCGCCACCCGTAGCCAGCATCGCTCCCGCAATCTGATGGTCGCGCACCGGGATTCGCCACTTGGGTTGGGCGGTCACCGGATCGATGGCTTCCACGTGGCCGACAATATCTCCTGGTTTCACCGGCGGGTAAGCATTCTCAACACCCACATAGCGCAGGCCGGGTTTGTACGGCGCGAGCTCGGTCAAACGGATGGTCGATGGCGTGTTGTTGGTATTGGCGTAGAGCAGCCCGGTATGCGGGTTGAACGCGGCGTGCGGCCAGTTTTTCGCGCCGCGTACGCTGGGCCACATGTCGATAGGCTTGCCCGCGCGCAATTGTTTCGCGAGATCCGATTCGACCGGGCGGCCGGTCGCCATATCCACGTGGGTCGCCCAATTCACCTTGCCATAGGGTTTGGCCGAAAGCAACTTGCCATTCGCGCGGTCCAGCACATACAAAAAGCCGTTGCGATTCAATTGCATCACAACCTTACGCATCTGGCCGTCGACTCGAACCTCGCCGAGGATCAACTCCCACACCGCATCCCAGTCAAAGATATCGTTCGGCACAAATTGAAAGTGCCAGACGATCTCGCCGGTTTTGGGTCTTATGGCCAGCACCGATGCCGCGTAAAGATTGTCACCCTTGCGCACGGATGGATTCCAGGGCCCCGCATTGCCGGTTCCCCAGTACGCAAGGTCCAGTTCCGGATCATACGAACCCGTGATCCAGGTGCTGGCGCCGCCGTTCTTGTACGCGTCGCGCGGTTCCCATGTGTCATGGCCCTTTTCATCCGGGCCTGCCGTCGTATAACGGCGCCACAGGTGCTTGCCGGTATCGGGGTCCCACCCGTCGATAAAGCCGCGTATGCCGAATTCCGCACCGCTGATACCGGTCAACAGCACACCGTTGGCGATCTGCGGCGCCACGGTCTGCGAATAGCCTTCTTTCCACTCGGCGGCTTTCTGCTTCCACACCTGCTTGCCAGTTTTCTGGTCGAGCGCCACCACATGCGCATCGAGCGTGGTGCGAAACACCTTGCCCTTGTACAGCGCCACACCCTTGTTCGACACGCCACAGCACACTACGCGCGGCGTATCCGGCGGAAAATCGACTGCCGTGCGCCACAATTGTCTGCCGCTCAAGGCGTCGATGGCCACCGTCCACTTGGCGTTGCTGACATACATCACACCGTCGTAAATCATCGGCTGCCCCTGCTCGCCAAAATCGTTGTCGAGGCCTGCCGTCCAAACCGGCGTCAGGCGCTTGACGTTGCTCTTGTTAATCTGCCGCAGCGGGCTGTAGCGATTCTGGTTGTAGCCCATGCCATAGGTCAGCACGTTGTCGGTGCTGGCGGCGTCACCCACCAATTCGGCGTCGGTCGGGCCCACGCCGGTCCTGGTGGATTCGGGCACCGGGCCCATGTTTTCCGTGGCGCAGGAAGTCAATAATACCAATGCGGCAACAGCAGATAGGTATTTTATTTTCATAACTAATTTCCTAATTTTCAGTTCAAAACGCTTTTAACCACAGATGAACACAGATAAACACAGATATGTCACGTAGCTATCTGCGTTCATCTGCGTTCATCTGTGTTCATCTGTGGTTCATTGGTAGTTGCAGTTAGCAGCGTACAGCGATCAATCTTCTGCCACTGCAAACGTCCACACCGAACCGCTGCGCGGCTGACCCTGGAAAAAATCGCCCATGCGCAGCACGCCGGTACCGCCGAGTCCCGATTGAATGGTCACGTACTGCTTGCCCTTGTGCGTGTA
>JANMXV010000138.1:0-12366 GCA_031381325.1 Betaproteobacteria bacterium
GGCAAACCCGATGCACGGCTGGCGTGACGCGCCTTGGCCAGTGCGTTTTCGACGAAGGTGCAATGCGGCTCTTCGACATCAGAAATGCCCAGCTCGGATTGCGCAACAATCGTCAGCCCCAAGGGCTCGCAAAGTTGCCGGAATTCGCGCAGCTTGCCGGGGTTGCCCGAAGCCAGAACCAGCCTGCTGAGACTCGACAAAATATTTTTTTAAAAACAAATAATTATGTAAGGTTACGCTTGCGCCAACGCCGTGCGCTGCGCCGCGATCAGCGTGCGGATGCCGTTTTGCGCCAGTTCGACCATGGCATCCATTTGCGCACGCGAAAACGGCGCGCCTTCCGCCGTGCCCTGAATCTCGATCAGGCCGCCGCTGCCGGTCATCACCACATTCATGTCGGTGTCGCAGGTGGAGTCTTCGGCATAATCCAGATCCAGCAAGGGCGTGCCCGCATGCATGCCCACGGACACCGCGGCGACGTGATCGCGTATCGGCGTCGCCGCGATCACCTGCCTGCCCAGCAAACCATTCACCGCGTCGTGCAGCGCGACAAATGCACCCGTGATGCTGGCGGTGCGCGTGCCGCCATCCGCTTGCAGCACGTCGCAATCCAGATGTATCGAGCGCGGGCCAAGCGCGTTCAAATCCACCACCGCGCGCAGCGCACGCCCGATCAGGCGCTGAATTTCCTGCGTGCGGCCCGATTGCTTGCCGCGCGCGGCTTCGCGATCCATGCGCGTGTGGGTGGAGCGCGGCAGCATGCCATACTCAGCGGTCACCCAGCCCTGTGGGGTGCCGCGCAGATGCGGCGGCTGTTTTTCGAGCACGCTGGCGGTACACAACACCTGGGTATTGCCGCTTTCGATCAGCACCGCCCCTTCGGCATGGCAGGTGTAACGCCGCGTGATGCCTATCGCGCGCAATTCATCGGGATTTCTTCCGCCGGGGCGTGTGCTCATGCTATCTTCCCGCTTTAAAATGTCAAAATTCTAAATTACAAAAATGGATTATACGTGAGCGCACCCAGCACGATTTACAGCATGACCGGATACGCGGTCGCGGCACGAGAATTGCCGGGCGGTACGCTAACCGTTGAAATTCGCGCGGTGAACAACCGTTATCTCGACATCCAATTCCGCCTGCCGGAGGAGTTGCGCGCCATCGAGCCGGCGCTGCGTGAACTGCTGGCCGCGCGTCTCGGTCGCGGCAAGATCGAATGCCGCGTTTCAATCGCAGCATCGGCAACGACACCCGCCGCGCCTGAGTTAAATGAAGCGATGTTGCAGCAACTCGCCACGCTCAATGCGCAGGTGCTCAAAGTGTTGCCGCAAGCCGGCAGTCTGCACGCAGCCGACGTGCTGCGCTGGCCGGGCATGCTGGGCGCGGACACGCTGCCGGCGGAGGCGCTGCGCAATGCCTGTCGTGCGCTGACCGCCACGGCGCTTGAGGAATTCATGGCGGCGCGCGCGCGCGAAGGCGCAAAACTCAAGGACGCCATCCTTGAACACGCCGCCGCGATTGAAAAACGCGTGGCCGGCGTGGCGCCCCGCCTGCCCGGCGCCATCGCCGCCTTTCAGGAAAAACTCGCGCTGCGCCTGAAAGAGGCGCTGGCCAACGCCGACGACGAACGCATCCGCCAGGAAGTCATCCTGTATGCGGGAAAAATCGATGTGGATGAAGAACTCACGCGGCTGAAAACCCATATGGCCGAATTGCGGCGTATTCTTGTCACAGGCGGCGCCGCGGGCAAACGCCTCGACTTCCTGATGCAGGAACTGAACCGTGAGGCCAATACGCTCGGCTCGAAAGCCGCCGACATTGAAATCACGCAGGTGTCGATGGATCTCAAACTGTTGATTGAGCAAATGCGCGAACAGATACAGAACATTGAATAGTGTTGAGGTATGCAAACAGGCAACCTCTACATCGTAAGCGCCCCCTCCGGCGCCGGCAAAACCAGCCTCGTTGCGGCGTTGCTGGATAGCGACCCAAAGGTGCGCAACTCGGTGTCGTTCACCACGCGCGCGCCGCGCAAAGGCGAAGTCAACGGCCGCGAGTACAATTTTGTCGGCGTCGCGGAATTTGAACGCATGCGCGCCCACGGCGAGTTTGTCGAAAGCGCGCTGGTACACGGCAACCACTACGGCACCTCGCACCAATGGATGAGCGAGCGTATGGCCGAAGGCCAGGACATTTTGCTCGAAATCGACTGGCAAGGCGCGGCACAGGTGCGGCGCGTGAACCCCGCCGCGATCAGCATCTTCATCCTGCCGCCATCCTACGAAGCGCTGCTGGCGCGGCTCAATAACCGCGCCACCGACGCCCCCGGCATCATCGCGCAACGCCTGCAAAACGCACGCGAGGAAATCGCGCATCTGTTTGAATTCGATTATGTTATTATCAATCAAGACTTTGATCGCGCGGCCCAGGAACTCGCCGCGATTGTGGTTGCCCAACGGCTCAGGTGCGCGCTTCAGAACGAGCGCCACCGCACACTCATCGATCAATTGCTAGCGCCGCCTCCAGCTTCGCTCTTCCATCGCAGTAATCGCAGCAATTAACCGGAAAATCCCATGGCACGCATTACCGTAGAAGATTGTTTGAAGCGCATCCCCAACCGTTTTGAAATGGCGCTGGCAGCGACCTTTCGCGCACGCCAGATCGCCAACGGCTCGCAACCGATGATGGAAGCCAATCGCGACAAGCCCACAGTGATTGCCTTGCGCGAGTTGGCGGCAGGCAAGTACGGCGCAGAAATTCTTGTAAAAACAACAACTTAGAAGAAATTACGCTGTGCAAATGATGCGCGCAGCTTAAGCCAAACACCGGCTGCGCCTCATTTCGCCCACGACTATCCCGGCATGCCTGATGGCGCGACACTGTTCAAGGAATGCGCCGGTTATCTCAAGCCGGACGACATCGCGCAGCTTCAAGCGGCCTATCAGTTCAGCGAGTCGGCACACCACGGCCAGTTTCGCAACTCCGGCGAGCCGTATATCTCGCATCCGCTGGCCGTCGCCAGCATTCTCGCCAAGTGGCACCTCGATTCGCAAGCGTTGACGGCAGCCCTGCTGCACGACGTGATGGAAGACACCGCCGTCACCAAGAACGAGTTGCTCAAGACCTTCGGCAAACCGGTGGCCGAACTGGTCGATGGCGTCTCCAAGCTCGACAAGATTGAATTCGAGACGCAAGCAGAAGCGCAGGCCGAAAACTTTCGCAAAATGCTGTTGGCGATGGCGCGCGATGTGCGCGTCATCCTCATCAAGCTCGCCGACCGGCTGCACAATATGCGCACGCTGGATGCTGTACCCGCCCACAAACGCCGCCGCATCGCGCGCGAGACCCTTGAGATTTACGCACCGATCGCCAATCGTCTGGGGCTGAACAGCATTTACCAGGAACTGGACGACCTCTCGTTCAAGCATCTGTATCCCGGCCGTTGCAGCGTACTGTCCAAAGCGTTAAGCGCAGCGCGCGGCAACCGCCGCGAGGTGGTGGGCAAGGTGCTCGCCAGCATCGAGAAGCGTCTGGCCGATAGCGGCGTTACGGCGCAGGTGCATGGCCGCCAGAAGCATGTGTATTCGATTTACACCAAGATGCGCGAGAAGCACCTGTCGTTCGCGCAAGTGCTGGATGTATTCGGCTTTCGCATTATCGTCAAGGATGTACACGCGTGTTACATCGCGCTCGGCGTGCTGCACGGGCTGTACAAACCGATTCCGGGCAAGTTCAAGGATTACATCGCCATCCCCAAAGCCAACGGCTATCAGTCGCTGCACACGCATTTATTCGGTCCCTTTGGCAGCCCCATCGAGATTCAAATCCGCACACACGAGATGCACAAAATCGCCGAAGCCGGCGTGGCCTCGCACTGGCTTTATAAAAGCTCCGACCCGTCGATCACCGACCTGCAAAGAAAAACCCATCAATGGCTGCAAAGCCTGCTGGAGTTGCAATCGGAGTCGGGCGACCCGGTGGAGTTTCTCGAACACCTGAAGGTCGATCTGTTCCCGGATGCCGTCTACGTCTTCACACCCAAAGGCAAGATCATGTCATTGCCGCGCGGCGCCACCGCGGTGGATTTCGCCTACTCGGTGCATACCGATGTCGGCAACCGCTGCGTCGCGGTCAAGATCAATCAGGAGTTATTGCCACTACGCACCGCGTTGAAGAACGGCGACCGCGTTGAAATCATCACTGCCTCGCACGCGAAACCCAATCCGCTGTGGCTGAATTTCGTCGCCACCGCAAAGGCGCGCGCGCACATCCGGCATTTTCTCAAGACCATGCATTTCGACGAATCGGTGCAACTGGGCGAGCGCTTGCTGAATCAGGCGCTGTCCGCGTTCAAATCAAACATCACCGCAGTACCGGAGCCGCAATGGGCGAAGCTGGTGCGCGACAGCAACGGCAAATCGCGCAATGACATCCTCTCCGACATCGGTCTTGGCAAGCGCCACGGCGTGATAGTGGCGCGTCAGTTGCTGGCCCTGCGCGACCCCTTGGCAGGCGCCGCCGGCGAACCCGCGAGCATGGGCCCTATAGTCATACGCGGCTCGGAGGGCATGGCGGTGCAGTTTTCGAAGTGCTGTCACCCGATACCGGGCGACGGCATTGTCGGGCTGATCAGCAAAGGCCAGGGCATGGCGATACACACGCACGATTGTCCGGTGCTGGCGAAATCGCATCACGAACCGGAGCGCGTGCTCGACGTCGAGTGGGACAACGAATCCAGCAAACTGCACGACGTGAATATCCGCATCGTTGTCGCCAATGAACGCGGCGTGCTGGCGCAGGTGGCGGCGTGCATCGCCGACGCCGAGGCAAATATTCAGAATGTAGTAATTGAGCCGCAGGACGGGGGCAAGTATGCCAGCATGCAATTCACGCTGCAGGTAACCAACCGCCAGCATCTCGCACGCATCATGATCGAACTGCGGCGCATACCCGAGGTGGCGCGGATTACGCGCATGCTGAATTAGCCGCGCTGCACGGAATTAACCGAACCGCAAAAACAAACGCGGGGCTGAAACGTCCAGCCCCGCGCCATCCGCTCCGCCCGCACCCCGTCAGCCAGCGGCGTTCTGCTTGTTCTTCGCTTCCAGTGATTTGATCAAGCCATCAATGCCTGACTTGGTGATTTCAGTTTGAAACGAACCGCGGTAATTGGTTACCAGGCTCAGGTTTTCGACCGCCACGTCGTATACCTTCCAGCCGTTAGCGCCTTTGGCCAGGCGATAATCCACGGCGAATGGTTTGCGTGAGCTGTCTTTGACCATCGTCCTGACGGTAACATCATCATCCGCCGGCTTCACCGCCGTCGGGCGCACGTCGACCGACTGATCCGACCCTGTAGACTGACTTAACGCGGTGGTGTAGGTCGTCACCAGCAGCGCGCGGAACGCGTTTTCCAGCGCCTGCTGTTGCGCGGGCGAGGCTTCACGCCAGGAACGGCCCACTGCCAGACGCGTCATCGCCTGAAAATCAAAGTTGGGCAATACTTTTTTGTCGACCACCTCGCCGAGCACGCGCCGGTCCTTGTTGGTCTTGATAACCGCCAACACTTCATCGACCATGCTTTTTACCAGTGCGTCCGGGACGGTCTGCGCGAACGCCGTGCCTGCTGCGCCTGCCATCAACATCACTGCACCCAACACCGCCGCTAATTTTCTAATCATGGTCTTTCCTCTTTTCACGTATCTCAGTTTGCAACACCGTTGTGCTCGCACTTTCCTGCTATGCCTTAGTAAACTTAGGCATTGAACCAGTAACGCAGTTCCACGCTTGTGGTTACAGTCTTTCCGGTCGAACGATACAATTAAAATATCGTTTAAAAACAAATAGTTGCGTAGAGTTACCTTGTATAATGGGACTTCCCGCACATTCCGTTACAAAGTTTCGCGTAAAAACCGCAGGCTTAAGGCTGGCCGGACGCCTGCACCACCGGCGCCACGCCGCTATTGCCGTTGTGGCGCAACCACATCAGCCACGCGGTTACCCCCAGCGCGAGCAGCAGGAAAGGAATAGTGCCGTAATTCACCGCGTGCCAGCCGCTCACGTTAAGCAACATACCCGACGACATCGACGATATCGCCATGGTGATGAATACCATCAAGTCGTTCGCCGCCTGCGTTTTGGCGCGCTCGGCGGGCGTGTGGCACTCGGAGAGCAACGCCGAGCCGCCCACGTACATAAAGTTCCAGCCCACGCCCAGCACGAACAGCGCCAGCCAGAAATTTATCACCCCCGTCCCCGCGAGCGCGCACAGCACGGCGCCAAACAACAATGCGATGCCGGTCAGTATCACCTTCAGCACGCCAAACTTCTGAATAAGTGACCCGGTAAAAAACGAAGGGCCATACATACCCACCACATGCCATTCCAGCACCAACGCTGCAGAATTGAAGTGGTGATCGTGCGCGCGCATCGCCAGCGGCGTCGAAGTCATAAACAAATTCATGATGCCATAAGACAGCGCCCCCGCCAGCGCCGCCACAATGAACACCGGTTGGCGCATGATCTCGCGCATCGGGCGGCCGCCCTCTTTACGTTCCTGTTCCGACAACTGGGGAATCTCCAACTGCGTCAACAGCAGCGCAGCCACCACGCACACCGCCATCAGCGATAGATACGAACCCAAAAATATATGGTCGGCGAACATATCCTTGGTGCGCTTGGCCATCTCCGGCGCGACAAAGCCACCCACAATACCGCCGGCCAGCGTAAGCGAAATCGCCCTGGCGCGAAAGCCCGGCTCCGCCACATCAGCGGCGGCAAAGCGATAGTATTTGCCGAACGCCGTATAGCTGCCCATAACCATCATGCCGAAACACAGCAGCCAGAAATTCGCGAGGTAAATCGCCAGCGCACACAGCGCGGCGCCCGCCATGCCGATGGCGGTGCCTGCCTGAAAGCCCGCGCGGCGGCCTATGGCCTTCATCAGCATCGACGCCGGAAACGTCGTCAGCGCCGAGCCGATCACATAACAAGTCAGCGGCACGGTAGCAAACGCCGTATTCGGCGCCAGCGCAAAACCCGCCAGCCCGGTAATCATGATCAGCGTCACGCCGCCGGTTTGCAGTGTGGCTTGACAGGCAGAGAGTACGAGGACGTTGCGGTGTTGTTTTTCCATAAATTACTCCGGTTTAATCCCCGCAGCCTTAACCACCGGACCAATACGCGAAATATTCACCCGTATATATTCGCCAAACTCAGCAGGCGTACTGCCAATCAAAGCAAAACCTAAAGCCGACAACCGATCCTTAGTCTCCGGCAATCGCGTCACGCGCAACGTTTCGGCGTTGACACGCAACACCGTATCAGCAGGCGTGCCCGCGGGCAGCAGAAACCCGGTCCACGAATCGAAGTCATAGCCGGGAACACCGGCCTCCGCGATGCTCGGAATCTCCGGCGTGGCGGCAGCGCGTTTGCCGCCCGTGGTCGCGAGTATGCGCAGGCGTCCGCTTTTGGCGTAGGGCAACGCCGTCGCCAGCCCGGGAATCATCATCGGAATCTGCCCCGCAACGACATCGTTGAATGCGGGCGTTAGTCCTTTATACGGCACATGCAAAATATTGATACCCGTCATCACCTTCAACATTTCCATCGGAATATGCTGCGCGCTGCCCACGCCGCCAGAGCCGTAATTCAACTGGCCGGGACGCGCCTTGGCGAAGGCGATCAATTCCTTCAACGTCGTCACCGGTACCGAGGGATGCACCGCGAGGCAGTTGTTGATTTCCGCCGCCAGCAACACCGGCGCGAAATCCTTCAGCGGATCGTAAGGCAGCTTGCTGTAAAGATGCGGATTGATCGCCAGCGTCGCCACATTGCCCATGCCGATGGTGTAGCCGTCCGCCGGCGCACGCGCCGTGAACTCCATGCCGATGATGCCGTTGGCGCCGGTGCGGTTGTCCACCACCACCTGCTGTTTCCAGTTCTCCGACATTTTCTGCGCATAGTGGCGCGCGAGTACGTCTACCGCGCTGCCGGGGGCGAAGGGGAGTACCAGGCGCACGGATTTTGCGGGGTAGGTTTGTGCTGATGTAATTGGTGCAAAAACAGCAACTGCGAACAGCAGCGTTGATTGGGCGATTGCTCGTGTATTCATTATTGTCTCGTATTGTTTCATGCGGCGCGATGGGATGCGTTCTACTTGTTACATAGCTACGATCCCGCAATCGTAACCCCGCCATCCGCCACAATCATCTGTCCGGTAACATACGCCGCTGCTTCCGACGCCAGAAACACCGCCACGCCGCCGATGTCCTTCGGCTCGCCGATACGCCGCAGCGGGGTGGAAGCTTCTCGTGATTTGCGCCGCGTATCATCCGACCACAGTGCTTTGGCGAAATCGGTTTTGATCAAGCCCGGCGCAATAGTGTTGACTCTTATGTTTTTCGGTCCCCATTCCGCAGCGAGCGCGCGGCACAGACCCGCTTCTGCCGCCTTCGACGTGCCGTAAAGCCCCAGCACCTGACTGCCGCGCAGTGCGCCGATGCTGGAGATGATAATCATCGCACCGCCGCCATTCTCTCCCATCTGCGGCAGCACCATATTGCCGAGCCAGAACACGCTTTTGACGTTGGTGGTCATGATCTTGTCGAACACTTCATCCGACGCGGTGGTCAACGGGCCGAAGTGCGGATTCGACGCAGCATTGCACACGAGGATGTCGATGCGCCCCCATTTTTTTATCACGGTATCCACAAGGTTTTGCGCGGCGGCCTTGTCGCCGACGTTGCACGGCACGGCAATCGCCTCCTGACCGCGCGCGGCAAATTCCGCCTGCACGGCGTTGCACGCTTCGGCTTTGCGGCTGGAGATCACCACTTTCGCGCCGGCGTTGGCCATCTCTTCAGCAATGGATTTGCCGATGCCTTTGGTGGAGCCGGTAATGAGTGCGACTTTTCCTTTGAGACTGAACATGTTTGCTCCTGTTAAAATGATAAGTTCAAATTTAACCACGGAACATACGGAATACACGGAAAAATCCGCGTGCCGATCTTTCCGTGTATTCCGTGTATTCTGTGGTCAATGGCTTTGGTGCTTTGGTGTTGGGTTTGCGCAAACTGAACAACGCCATCGACAAGTGAGGCGCCGCGCCCACGCCCGACGAGCCGTAACTCACTTTGCCGGGTTTTTGCCTTGGCATGCGCGATGAATTCCGCCACCGTCTTCGCGGGCAACGCGTTACTCACCACTCACCACCAGCACATTCGGCATTTTTACCAGCAGCGACACCGGCGCGAAATCGCGCAGCGGCAGGTACGGCAGATTTTTTTGCAACCGTTTCATAACCCTTCCTCCACGCGACTATACCGCATCGCATTCACGGCACAGGCGAGAAACGCATACAATCCGCAGATTATCCGCGAAGGCCACCATGACAAATTATGGACGTACATTTCAGCGCGCGCTGATTATTAGCGCCATGCTCACCAGTATCGCCCCCACGCCATTGGCGGCGCAATCGTACCCCGCGCGCCCGATCCGCTTCATCGTGCCATTTCCGCCCGGCGGCAGCACCGACATTTACTCGCGCATCCTCGGCCCCAGGCTCGCCGAAGCGCTGCGCCAGCAAGTGGTGATCGACAATCGCGCGGGCGCGGGCGGCTCGCTGGGCGCGGAAATTGCGGCCAACGCGCCCGCCGACGGCCACACCATCTGGATGGGGCAGACCAACAATCTTGCTATCGGCCCGGCCATGCGCAAGAAGAATCCCTACGATCCGTTGCGCGATTTTTCGGCCATCATACTGCTGATGAACGCGCCGCAGGTGCTGGTGGTCAATGCCGGCTCGCCGATTGCGTCCATGAAAGATCTGCTCGCGGCCGCCAGAAAATCTCCCGGCTCAATAACGTTCGCCTCCGCGGGCATCGGCAGTTCCGGACATATTTGCGGTGAGTTGTTGAATCAGGCGGCCGGCATCCAGACCACGCACGTGCCTTACAAGGGGGCGTCTCCGGCGATGATCGATCTGCGCGGCGGGCGCGTCACCTACCTGGCGACGTCACTCGCGTCCGCCTCGCAATTCGTCAAGGAAGGCAAAATCAGAGCAATCGCCACCACCGGCCTCACGCGCGCGCGCATCTACCCGGACGTGCCCACCGCTGCCGAATCCGGGCTGCCGGGATTCGAAGTCACTTCATGGCACGGCATGCTCGCGCCGGCAAAAGTGCCGCGTGAAATCATTCTACGACTCAACAAGGAATTTCGCGCCATCGTGGAAAAACCCGAGGTGCGCGACATGCTGCTCGCCGAGGGCGGCGAATTTGCATTGGGCACGCCCGATGAGTTTGCGGCTTTTCTGCGCAGCGAAGTCGTGAAGTGGGCGCTAGTCGTCAAACGCGCTGGCATTACTGCTGAATAACATCGAAATGAACACACAACAAAAACCCCTGCCGCTCGCCGGCGTCCGCATGCTCGAACTCGGCCACACCGTGATGGGGCCCTCCTGCTCGCTGGTATTTGCCGATCTCGGCGCTGACGTGATCAAAGTCGAACCGCTCGAAGGCGAACGCACGCGCCACAACGTCGGCTTCGGCGCCGGATTGTTTCCGCTGTTTAATCGCAACAAGCGCAGCATCTCGCTCGATCTCAAAGCGGAAGACGGCAAAGCCATTCTGCGCAAACTGGTGACACAAGCCGACGTACTGGTTGAAAATTTCGCTTACGGCACGCTGGAGCGGCTGGGCTTCGGCTACGACAAGCTGTCGAAAATCAACCCGCGCATCGTCTATTGCAGCCTCAAGGGTTTTCTCGCCGGCCCCTATGAGCAACGCCCGGCCCTGGATGAGGTAGTGCAGTTCATGGGCGGCCTCGCCTACATGACCGGGCCGCGCGGCCGGCCGTTGCGCGCGGGCGCGTCAGTGGTTGATTTGATGGGCGGCATGTTCGGCGTGGTCGGCATCCTGGCGGCGCTGCGCGAACGCGAAAGCACCGGACGCGGGCAAAAAGTGCAAAGTGCGCTGTTTGAATCGACCGCCTACATGGTCGCGCAACACATGAGCGGGCAAATTGTCACCGGCACGGAGCCGCCGCCGATGCCGCACAAAGCCAGCTCATGGGCGATCTACGAAACCTTCGTCACTAGCGATGAAAAGACGATTTTCGTCGCCATCACCAGTGACAACCATTGGCGCGCCTTTTGCACGGAATTTGGATTGAACGAATTGCTGGCGGACCCGGCGCTCAAAACTAATCCGCAGCGCGCAGCCGAGCACGATCGCATCGCCCCTGTGGTTGAAGCCATCGTGCGTGAACGCACCTTTGATGTGATGGGCAGGATACTGGAGCGTCTGAAGATTCCGTTCGCGCCGCTCGCCAAGCCCGCCGACCTTTTTGACGACCCGCATCTGAATCACGGCAACCGCATGGTCGAGACGCATTTCCAGAACGGTAAACGCGCCAAGCTGCCGGCACTGCCGCTGGAAATGGGCGATCACACGCTCGGCATCCGCACGCA
The DNA here is from genome assembly GCA_031381325.1 of Betaproteobacteria bacterium. GTDB lineage: Bacteria > Pseudomonadota > Gammaproteobacteria > Burkholderiales > SG8-41 > UBA5216. Next base: position 11,471 of record JANMXV010000138.1, read on the forward strand.
GCCGCCACGCAAGGGCGAGCATACGCGCGAAGTGCTGGCGGAAGCTGGATTCTCCACCGCGGAAATTGATGCGTGGATTACGAGTGGCGTTGTTATCGCCGACGATCAACAATAAGCACTTAGACATCTCAAGGAATTCAACGCTGGGTAACTTTCCCCAATATGCAGATCAAAAACCAAGCTGAAGCGACAGATACAGCGCATTCTGATTCGGCTTGTTGGCTATGTTTCCAAATCTTGCATAGGCCGCTGTCACGGCGACGTGCTTGTTTGGCACATAAGCGATGAAGATGTCGCTGAACGCATCTTCCTTGAATACACTCAGGTTGTTTGGCTTGTGGCGGTATTCGGCGCCGACCAGTATATTGTCATTCAGGAATACGCTCACGGAGGACTCGAAATGCACGCCGTAGCGGTCGCGTAAATCGCCACCGAATCCAAGAATTCCCAGTTGATTCGCTTTGGTGGCGCGCAACGTCCCGTTCAGCAGCAAATTTCGTCCCGCTACGGCGCCCAAGTACAATTTTGTGGCTGCAATGTAAAAGTCAATTCCGCTTGATCGTTTGGCTCCCAATGCCCGTGGAACGATATCAAAGTCCAGATTGTTTTTGTACTGCAGCCCGACGGAGATTTGTGGCAATAACTTATCCTGGTCGAACACCGCATCGCCATCAAGCTTTAACTTGATTCCAACCACATCCTGGCTGATGGTTCGTCCCGGCACGGTGTTACCCAGACCAAACCGCTGTTGCGCGAAAGACAGTTCCACGCGATCATAGATGCCTACCGCGACGCCCATACTGCTGAGCGAAAAATCGCTGGGATTTGCTTGCGTGTAAAAAATAGTAGCGCCAATCTGGTCGCGTGTACCGTATCCCGATATTAACGCCCATGGC
>JANMXV010000180.1:0-22159 GCA_031381325.1 Betaproteobacteria bacterium
GCGCGCAGGACTTTGGCAAAGTGTTCCGGCGACCACGGCGCCGGCTCCGCGCCCTGCCCGGCGAATCTGTCGATGACATCGCGCTGCGTTAGCAACTTGTTGATGTCGGTATTTATTTTTTGCACCACCGCCGGCGGCGTGCCCGCAGTGACGAGAATACCGAACCACGGCGTCACTTCAAAACCCGGAAAACCGGATTCGATCATCGTCGGCACGTCCTTCAGCGCATCGATACGCTTCAACGTGGTGACGGCCAGCGGCTTGATCAGCCCGCCGCGTATCTGGCCGATCACCGAGGGCATGCTGCCGAATGCGAGCTGAACTTCATTGGCAATGATGTTGGTCACCGCGATCGCGATGCCGCGATACGGCACATGGGTGAGATTGACGCCGCCTGCGGTGGCAATCATCGGACCCAGCAAATGGTTGACAGTGCCGTTGCCGGCCGAACCGTATTTAATATAGCCGGGTTTCGCCTTGGCGAGTGCGATCAACTCCTGCATATTCTTCGCCGGCACGTTGTTGCCCGCGACGATCACGTACGGCACCACAGCAAGATTTGCGGTAGGGACGAAATTCTTCTCCGGATCCCACGACAGATTTTTGTAGAGTGCGGGATTGATCGCATGCGTGCCGGGGAAGCCCAGCACCCAGGTGTAGCCGTCGGGCGCTGCGCGCGCCGTCATCTCGGTGCCGATGTTGCCGCCGGCGCCGACGCGATTATCGACCACTACCTGATGTTGCCATTGCTCGGTGAGCTTCTGCGCGACGATGCGCGACAGCACGTCGGAAGCGCCGCCCGGCGCCTGCGGCACGATGAAGCGCACCGGCTTGGTCGGATACGCCTGTCCTGAGCCTGTCGAAGCGGCCTGGGCATAAACCACGCCGGATACGAACGTCAATGCTGCCGTCAAAATCAGTGCAGATGGTTTCGTTACACTCATTTTTCACTCCAGAAATCTATCGTGGACGGTCGCCCTGCAGCGTAATTCTGTGCATGATGCGCCGGTAACCGTGGTAGTCATTCACCGGAAGATGCATGGCCGCGCGGTTGTCCCACAACGCGATGGAACCCGGCCGCCACTGGAAGCGGCAGGTGAATTCGGGCCGCACTTGATGCTGGTGCAGGTATTCGAGCAGCGGCGCGCTTTCTGCTTCGGTCCAGCCCTTGAAGCGCACGGTGTGCCCGCCGCTGGCATACAAGGCGCGGCGACCCGTTTCCGGGTGTGTGCGCACCACCGGATGCCCGGCTTCAAACACTTCGTGCGCACGCGCGGTGGGGCTGGCGGCCACGCGATCTTCGCGCGATTTCGACACGTCGGCTTTGGCGGAACTGCTCACGCCGATCAGCCCTTCAAGCGTGCGCTTTAATCCGTCCGACAGGGCTTCATACGCCAGATACTGATTCGCGAACAGGGTGTCGCCGCCGTGGGGCGGCAGCTCGCGCGCGATCAAAAACGTGCCCATCGGCGGCGCTTCGAGATAGGTGGTGTCCGAATGCCACATGCCGCCGAAGTTGATGCGCTCGTGTTCGAGTTTGATCACCGGCGTGATGGTCGGGAACCCGTCAAGACCCCGAATGAACGGATATTCGACGGGTTTGCCGAAGCGTTCGGCGAAAGCCAGAAATTGCGCGTTACCGATCTCCTGATCACGAAAGAAAATCACCACGTGATCCAGCCACGCACGGCGGATTTCGGCGATGGTCTCATCCGAAAGCTCGCGCCGCAGATCGACACCGCCGATTTCGGCGCCGATGGCGCCGGCTATTTTTTGTATCGTGATCCCCGTTTCAGACATAGCGCCTCCCGTAGCCGCGCAGTATAGCGGACGCGGGGTTATAATTTCCTCCAACCCACTCGAGGACGCCGCCATGATAAATCGCTTAGTGCATCGCTTAGTGCAACGTTCATTGTTTCTTGCCGCCGTGCTGCTGACGCTCGCCGGCTGCGCCACCCACAACACCGTCAGCGAAGGTGGCGACAGCAAGCTGATGCTCAAAGGTCACGACCCCATCGCCTACTTTACCGTAGGCAAGCCCACACTCGGGCGGCCGGATATCAAGACGGAACATGAGGGCGTTACTTACCGTTTCGCCAGTGAAGCCAATCGCACGCAGTTTCAGCTCAACCCGGACAAATTCAAGCCGCAATACAACGGCTTTTGCTCCAATGGCATGGTCTACGCTATTCCCCTGGGGGGCGAGCCGGAAAACTTCAAAATCGTCAATGGCCGCTTGTTCATGTTCGGCGGCGCCAATTCCAAAAAATACTGGGAGATGGACGAAAAGCGCAACCTCGAATTGGGCGACAACTACTGGCGCACAGAGGTTCAGGGCAAGTCCGCAAGCATGCAATCATGGAAACGGCGGCTGTTCAAAGTGCCGCACTACAAAAGCAATCGCGAATTGGCGGTCGCATGGGAAGCGCAGCAAGCCAAAAAGTAGTATCATAAAATATACTTTAAAAACAAATACTTATGATATTTATACAGAGCGCGTCCCGCAATGCTTGAGGTGGCAGGCGTGCGTCAGGAATACATGCGCGACGGCTTGGACGAGAAGACCATACTGCCCGATCCGCTAGTGCAATTCGAAGCATGGTTCGCCGACGCCATCAAAGCGGATTTGCCGTTGCCCAATGCGATGTCGCTATCGACAGTATCGGTCGAGGGCAAGCCGTCATCGCGCGCGGTGCTGTTGAAAGGCGTGGATCACGGTGACTTTGTGTTCTACACCAATTATCACAGCCGCAAGGGACGCGACATCAGCGCCAATCCGCACGCCGCACTGCTGTTCGCCTGGCTGCAACTGGAACGTCAGGTGCGCATCGAAGGCACGCTCACCCGCGTGAGCGCCGCCGAGTCCGATGCCTATTTCGACACGCGTCCACTGGGCAGCCGCCATGCCGCGATTGCATCGCCACAAAGCGATGTTATCGCGAGCCGCGCAGCGCTTGAAGCACATCATCAGGAAGTAGCGCTTGCCACCGGCGATGCCCCAGCCCGTCCGGCGCATTGGGGAGGCTACCGGCTGATGCCCGTGGAGATCGAGTTCTGGCAGGGCCGCGCCAACCGGCTGCACGACCGTTTGTTATTCAAGAAAACAGATCAAGGCTGGAACATCACGCGCCTGGCGCCATGACGAACATCACGCGAACATCACGCGAACATCACGCGAACATCACGCGCACAGCTTATAAGTTACAAATAACGGTGCGCCAAATACCAGGCAATCGCCGCAACAAACGCGGAGCAGGGTATGGTGAAAAGCCATGCCCACACAATGCTGCCCGCCACCCCCCAGCGCACCGCAGAAAGCTTTTGCACGGAACCCACGCCGACAATCGCGCCGGTGATGGTATGCGTGGTTGACACCGGAACGCCCAGACCTGTTGCCAGAAATAAGGTCGCCGCGCCGCTGGCCGAAGCGCTAAATCCGCTCACCGGCCGCAGTTTGGTGATGCGCTGTCCCATGGTCTTAACAATGCGCCAGCCGCCAAATAACGTACCCAGGCCCATCACCGTCTGACACGCCAGAATCACCCAAAAAGGCAGATCATCACCGGGCTTGATCACACTGGCGACGATCAACAGCATCCAGATGATGCCCATGGTTTTTTGTGCATCGTTGCCGCCGTGGCCCAGGCTATAGAGCGCCGCCGAGACAAACTGCAAACTGCGAAAGCTGCGATCCACGCGGCGCGGCGCCATGCGCCGGCAGATCCACGCAATCACAATCATCAGCAGCGCGCCCAGCACAAAGCCCAGCAAGGGGGATAACACGATGGCGGCCGCGGTCTTGAGAAAGCCGCTGCCCACCAACCCGCCGACGCCGGCCTTGGCAACCGCCGCGCCGGCGAGACCGCCGATCAGCGCGTGTGACGAGCTCGAGGGAATACCGTAATACCAGGTGATGATATTCCAGAAGATCGCACCCATCAGCGCGCCAAACACGACATATTGATCGACGATGGCCGGATCTATGATGCCTTTACCGATGGTGCTTGCCACGTGCAGGCCGAACACCGCAAACGCCACAAAATTGAAAAATGCGGCCCACAACACCGCCCAATTGGGCGACAACACGCCCGTGGAAACAATCGTTGCAATGGAGTTGGCGGCATCATGAAAGCCGTTCATGAAATCGAAGGCCAGCGCCACCATAACCAGAATCACCAGCATTTCAAAAGTCATGCGAATTCCTGAATGTCCTCAACGCCGTGAACGGGGCAGGCATGAACACGGGCCGCTGATGAATTGCTCATGAATTTTCAAGCACGATGCCTTCGATGATATTGGCGACATCTTCACAACGGTCGGTCACCGTTTCAAGCAGCTCGTAGACGGCCTTGAGTTTGATCACCTGGCGCACATCCGGCTCGTCGCGGAACAGCTTCGCCATCGCTGCGCGCATAATGTGATCGGCCTCCGATTCGAGGCGATCAATTTCGTCGCACGCCTTGAGTATCAGTGTGGCGTTATTCATATTCGACAATAAGCCCACCGCCACCTTGACCTGCTCCGCGCACAACTCGCAAACCTCGGCCAGTTTGCGCGCTTCCGGGGTCAACTGGTGTATGTCGTAGAGGAATATGGACTGGGAAACATCCTCCATCAAATCAAGCACATCGTCCATGCGTGTGATCAATTGGTGGATCTCGTCGCGGTCCAGCGGCGTGATAAATGTTTTGTGCAACAGCTCGATCGTGGTTTGGGTAATCTTGTCCGCGCGCTTCTCGATGGTCTCGATAGCGTAGGCGCGGCGCTGGATATCGTCGCCCGTCGCCATCAGCGACGCGAGTTCGCGCCCGCCCAGCACAATCTGCTCGGCGTGTTCGTTGAACAACTCAAAGAATCGCCCTTCTTTGGGCATGAGACGGCCAAACATAAGCTCTCTCCAGATTTTTGCGCGACCCGGGCAATGGCTGCACAGGCGCAAGATTAGCGCGGCGCGTAGTCTACCCGCTTCCGTTGCGCACTGCGTGCCTTTCAATCGCGGTATACTTATCCTCTTGTATTTGCGACAGTTTAGTTTCATGCGTCCCGTCCTGCCTGCCTTGTCCCTCTCGACGCACCGCTGGTTTAACGCTCTGCTGGCCTGGTATTTCGTTTTCAACGGCAGTCACTACACGCAGTATCTGGGCCTGTCCGCGGGCATCACCGCGGTGCTGCTGTGCCCGGCATGAGCATTAGTCTCATATTCCTGCTCACCATATTGCCGCACATGGCGTTCGCCGGCGCGCGCATCACGCTGTCGTTGTTCGCGCTGCATCTGGGGGCCACGCCGCTCACGGTGGGCATGATCATTTCGCTGATCGCGGTGGTGCCGATGGTGTTTTCAGTACGCTGGGGCCGCCGCATCGACCACAGCGGCGTCTATAAGCCGATGCTGCTCGGTTCGGTGCTGGTGCTGGCGGGCTTGTTGCTGGCGTTCGCCCTGCCGCGCATTGAAACGCTGTTCGCGGTCAGCGTGCTGGCGGGTACGGGGTTCATGCTGTATCACATTTGCATTAATCAGGCTGCCGCGCTGGTCGGCCGGCCCAAGGACCGCGCGCGCAATTTCAGCGTCCTGGCGCTGGCGTTCTCAACCTCCGGCTTCATCGGCCCGGTGACCGCGGGGTTCGCCATCGACTGGATCGGCCATCGCTACACCTTTTTGCTGTGCGCGGGATTCATGGTCGCCACGCTGGCGCTGATCCGCTATCGCAAGCCCATCATATTGCGCCACCACAAACCCATCGCCCACGTCGCCGAAAAACAGGTCTCCGGCCTGTTGCGCATTCCCGCCCTGCTGCGCATTTTCATCATCAGCGGGTTAATGTCGATGTGCTGGGATCTGTACAGCTTTGTGATGCCGATACACGGCTCGAGCATCGGCCTGTCGGCCTCGACCATCGGGCTCATATTGGGCTCGTTTGGCTGCGCGATCTTTGTGTTCCGGCTGATTTTGCCGTGGATCGTGCATCGCTTCGACGAACGCAAAATGATTATCGCCGCCATGGTCGTCACCGGCATCATGCTGGCGATCATTCCACTGGTCGACAGCGTGCCGCTGCTGATGGCGGTGTCTTTTGTGCTGGGAATCGGCTTGGGCGGCGTGCAACCGATGATCATGGTGATGCTCTATGAAAAAGCGCCGCCGGGACGCGGCGCGGAGGCGGTGGGCATGCGCACGCTGCTGCTCAATATCACACAGGCGGGCATCCCGATGATCTTCGGCGCGCTGGGCGCGGCGCTCGGCATGACGCCGGTGTTTTTCGCGATGGGTGCGGCGCTGCTGGCGGGTGCGTGGTACGCGCGGCGGGAGTAACCGCTGCGGAAGCTGACATCAGCAGCTTCACCGCAAAGGCGCAAAGACAACGCAAAGAACCCCTTTTTTCGGATTTGAATTTCTTTGCGGTACCTTTGCGTCTTTGCGGTGGATTTTAGATTTTTTGATGCACCAAAACAAAACGGCCGGCGTTTTTTCAACGCTGGCCGTTCTGGCAGAAGTAAAGCTTAGCTCAGGTGCTTGCTGACCAGTTTGGTCATCTCGAACATCGACACCTGTTTCTTGCTGCCGAAGATGGGCTTCAGTTTGTCGTCCGCATTGATGTTGCGGCGGTTCTTGGCGTCTTGCAGGCCGTGCTTCTTGATGTAGGCCCAGATTTTTTTGGTGACTTCCGTACGCGGCATCGGATTGTTGCCTATGACAGCGCCCAGCTCGGCGCTAACTTTCATGGGTTTCATGAATGCGGCGTTCGGCTTGCGCTTGGCGGCGGCCTTCTTTTTCGCCGGGGCTTTCTTCGCTGCTTTTTTCTTTGCTGCCATCGTGATTCTCCGTTTAAAAGTGAGTTACGGTTTATAAAATTATGACGATTTTTAGCGGTTTGCTGTTTTGCCCTGTCGCCGATAGTACTGGTAGCGGCACGGTGGCAACAGAATGCCGAGGGAAAACGTGCTTGTCAATGCCTTTCTCGAGGGAGATCGAGGCATTTTCTCTCTGAAAATCCGCGCACGGCGTCTCAAGCGCTCACTGGGCGCCGAGCGGAAGCCCCCCGTCTGCACAATCTTTGAGCAGCGCGTCGGTGATTTTTTGTTGCCGGGAATACGCGCGCGCAGGGTGCGGACGGCGCAACAGCAACCCATAATCAAGGCGCTAGCCGCACCGGAAGTCCAGGGCGTTTCGCACCAACGGGGCAAGCCCCGCGTCCTCAGCCCGTTTTCTTGAGCTTGCCCAGAAAGTGCTTGCGGAACTTCGCCACCTTGGGCGCCACCACGAACGAACAGTAGCCTGCCCCGGGGTTGCGCGCGAAGTATTGCTGGTGATAGTCCTCGGCGATGTAGAACACGCTCGCCGGTGTCACTTCGGTAACCACGGGATCGCGCCACAACCCGGCGCCGCTGAGATGGGCTATCACCTGTTCGGCAGCGGCTTTTTGCTCGGGCGAATGATGAAAAATCGCCGAACGATACTGCGTGCCGGCATCGTTGCCCTGGCGGTTCAAGGTGGTGGGATCGTGAATCACGAAAAACACTTCGAGGATTTCTTTAAACGACACCACCGCCGGATCAAATGTAATCTGCACTACTTCCGCGTGCCCGGTGCGCCCGCCGCACACCTGCTCGTAGGTGGGATCAGGATTTTTCCCGCCCATATAGCCCGACTCGACCGAAACGACGCCTTTGAGTTCGTCGAAAACCGCCTCCAGGCACCAGAAACAGCCGCCGCCTATAGTTGCCACTGAGGTCGCTACTGCTTTGCCGTTTACAATCTCGCTCATGTCGTTTCCTTTGGGTTACTTCAGGTTTTTTGCGTTATGTCGCGGGTTATGGAATTTTGCAATACATTCAGGCTCTAAGTCGAATATTGCGGTAAAAACTTACCCCGTTGTAAGTCCGTGACACAAAATCCGACCAAGCTGCACCCAACACGATGCGCGGCAACCGCCGCGCCTGAACAAGGAGAATCGCATGTCCCGTTTTCGCCGCCTGCTGTTAACCACCCTGCTGATCCTGAGTCCCGCGCTTGCTTTTGCCCAAACGCCACCCGCCAAGGCTGCCAATGCCGCCAAGGCTACCTTCGCGGGCGGCTGTTTTTGGTGCATGGAAGGGCCTTACGACAAGCTGCCCGGCGTAATTTCAACCACTTCCGGCTATATCGGCGGCCAGGTCAAGAATCCGACCTACGAACAAGTTTCCAGCGGACGCACCGGGCATACCGAAGCGGTGCAGGTGGAATACGATCCCGCCAAAGTCAGTTACGAAAAACTGCTTGAAGTGTTTTGGGCGAACATTGATCCCACGGTCAAGAACGCCCAATTCTGCGATCACGGTTCGCAATATCGCTCCGGCGTGTTCTACCATAACGACGAGCAGCGCAAACTCGCCGAAGCGTCCAAAACAGCGCTGCAAAAATCCAAACCCTTCAAAGCCGACATCGTGACTGAAATCACCAGCGCCGGCGAGTTCTACCGCGCCGAGGACTACCATCAGGACTACTATCAAAAGAATCCGGTACGCTACAAACTCTATCGCAACGGCTGCGGGCGGGATGCGCGGTTGAAAGAGTTGTGGGGGCGTGCGCCGGAGTGATCCGCCGTAACTACCTGTAACTTTTTTTATTTATTATTTTTTAGCGGCGCCCTCTTCGGATTACGCCGCTCGTTCCACGGAAACGTTGTTCCGTCCAACGCGTTTGGCCTGATACAGCGCGTGATCGGCGTGCCGCATCAGCAGCTCAATCGCCGCTTGCAAGGGCGCAGGCTCGCTCTCGACGTGGCGGGTAAAGCTTACGCCCAAACTGACACTCACCCGCCCCTCTACGCCCCGCACGTGGTCAATACCCAGCGCTTGCACTGCCTTGCGAATCGCTTCAGCAACCCCAACCGCCTCTTGCTCCGCTTCACAGGCGAGTATCGCCGCGAATTCTTCTCCCCCTAAGCGTGCAAATAATATTGACGCGGGCAGCGCCGCCGCTGCTGCTGCTGCTGCTGCCGCTGCTGCATGTGCAACGGCGATCAAACAACCGTCGCCGGCATCATGCCCATAGGTATCGTTGAAGCGTTTGAATTGGTCTATATCGACCATGATCACGGCAATCCCTTGCCCGCGCGTTAACGCTTGTTGCGCGATTTCGACGCGGCGGCTGACAAAGAAGCGCCGATTCGCGACCCCGGTCAGTGCATCGGTATTTGAAAGCAACGTCAGCTCGGCGCGCGCCGACTCCACTTCCTGCAAACTACGCCAACGCGACAAGGTGCTAAATAACATTTCGGCCAACAGCGTCACCTCGCGATCGGCCAGTGCCTGCCCCTGCTGATCGAACAGCGCCAGCAGGTAGCCGTGAGCCTCCCCGTCCTGGCGACAAACCACCGCAGCGGCCGCGCGGTGCGTTGCGAGCACGCAAGCCCAGTCCGCTTCAACCGTCGCGCTATCGATTCGCCGTACTTCCAACTCGCGCCCGCCGGATGGGAGTTTGAAGCCATCCCCAAACTTGAGAATTTCATGCGCATTAAACCGATGCCAGAACCAATGGGTGTCATCGGCACTGCCGATACGTTCCGCCAGACATACGCTTTTTGCGCCCGTCAGGGCGGCCAATTCAAGCATGGCTTGTTGCAAAGCCGCCGGGTACTCGGCACGCTCCTTATTGATAAAGCGCAACGACACGCTGGAGATGGTTGCCAAAAATTGATTCAGCGTTGACAGCAAAGCGGTTCGATCGCGCACCGTTGCGTCCAGATGATCGCGTTCCTCCCGCAGCTGCTCATGGGCCTGGTTGCGCTCCCCCACGTAGCGCTCAATGCCGTCATGCAGTGTCTGAAACCCGTCGGCCACCCTATCCATTTCATCGCGCCATTTTCCGGCGGGGCGCAGCGCCGGCATCGGCTGACCGAGGGTTTCCGGCGTCAGACTGGACACATGTTCGCTGAGTTTTGTGAGCGGCGCGGTGACCTTGTGGCGCAACACCCTGAGCAGCATGGCGCAGAGCACGGCGGTGAACACGACAATGAACGCAATAATCTTGCCCACCTCTTGCAAGATCGTGCGCTTAAGCAAGGCATGGTTAAAACCCACGAAGAGTTTGCCCAGCGGCGCGGCAGCACTATCGACGCCGCCCGTGTTAACCAATCGCATGACGTCAAGCACCTCGCGGTCTCCCGCGGCACGGTTGCCCGCGTCGCGCGCCGGTGGCGCCGCGCCCGCTGAAAATTCAATCCCCGCAGCGGTAATCAGCCTCGCCCCGGCGATATAGTCACTGCGCGCGATGTCGTTTAACTGCGCCTGGATCTGCGTGCTATCAATATCCCACAGCGCCGCCGACAACGGCGCCAAGCGCGCACGGGTGATGTCCTCAACCACACGATCAAAGCCGCGGCGCCCCTGATTACTCACCCAGAACGCCTGCACCACACTCGCCACCACCGCGCAAAACAATGCAACCAGCAGCACCCGGCGCAGCAACTGGGTGCCGAGCGGCACAAAGATAGGGGTCGCCGGATGCGTCATGTGACCGGCGCGTTACGCTTTTCTGTCATGTGATGCTGGCGCCTTGTTTACGGGATCAAGCAATTGTGCAAAATTAAAGTCATAGCGCTTAAGGCCGGGATTATGCGTCTTGCTGAAGCGCCGGAAATCGATCGGCGGCGTACCGCCTGCGTTTTGTCCGAACCGGCTCAGATACTGCTTCGCTGAAGCCGCATTAAAAAGCGTGAACATGCGATGCTCGGATTCCAGACCTTGATCCACAAAATCACGGCCGTTTGCAAGGTCATAGAGCATCACCAGCGCCCATGCCCCTGCAATAAAGTGCCCGCCGGCCAGGGCTTCCATGCGCCCGCTGATCACCGCGTTCATCGCCTCGGTCGAGGTGTTGACACCGCTAAAAAGTTTGGAATTTCCAGGCACACCGCCTATCGCCTCCAGCGCGTCCATTGCGCCAAACGCCATCAGATCGTTGCCTGCCCACACCAGTTGCGCTTGCGGATAACGCACATACAGTTCGCGCGCTTTTTCCCGGCCCAGATCACGCCGCCAATCCGCGTACACCGTTTGCACCACTTCAACTTCCGCGTGCTCGCTCACCGCGCGTTCCATTCCGCGATTGCGCAATATCGAAGACTCAGTCGAGCGATCGCCGGGCATCGCAATGAACTGCAATTTCATGTTCACCGCAAATCTTTTTTCCGCCAGGCCGCGCTTGATCAGCGCCTTGGCGGTCAGATAGCCGGCGTCATCCGCGCGGGGTACCAAGGCCCCCAGCCAGCTTTTGAATTTCTGCCGCGGCACGCCAAACTCGGCGCGATCTTCATCCAACAAGGTTGAAAAGGCTAGAAACGATTTGATGCCAGCCGCGTCAAGAATTTTCAACATCTCGCGCGCCATGCGTTTATCGTTACTGTAGACCGCGTACAGCGGCCGCTTGGCGGGTTCACGCGCCGCGAGCTCGCGCGCAACCGCAATATGGCGCAAGTGATCTCGTTCGAGGTAAATAACTTCCAACGCAATCCCCAAACTCAGTGCGGCGGCCTCCATGGATTCCGAGGCCGCAAGCCAGTACGCCTCCGACTTCTTGCCGGGGTTGATGAAGGCGACACGCAAGGGGTTGGCTGCCGAGGATGCGCGCGGCAGCAACGCCATCGCAGCGGCACACGCCGACGCCGCCAGAAAGCGTCGCCGCGGATGATGCGTGAATGACCCCTTGGCATCCATCGTTCTATCTCCTATTCGTTGCTACTGGTTGCTATTCGTTGCATTGCCGCGGCGCCGCGCACAGATTGTGCCCCGACATGCGCAGGGTGTCGAGGTAGGCGCGCAAGTAAGCGCGGATGGCTGTTGCACGCGCGCACAGCCCTATATATCCTTCTTGTCGGGTAGCCGCCGGGCAGCGGAGTTTTTTGCTGGGCGTGCGCGGCGCCGATGCATAACAATAAAACGAGAGAAGCGTGTGGCGCTGGTGCGATCCGCTGCATCATGAAGTTACTGCTTTGCTTAGCTGGCACATTCGGCAGCAGCGCCGCAACCGCTCATGGGATTTTGCCGTGGTTTTCGCTAAGCATAGCAACGCGACAGGTTTGTCAGGTTGACGTTTGCTTGTGCGCGGCGTAATCGCGCAAAGCGTGGTTAACGGAGTCGGAATCGGGGAATAGCTTGTGTAAATCCGGCTCGATGAGCACGATATTCGTGCCTTCGCGGTAACGCTTGGTGTATTTACCGCGAGTGCCGGATTTGATCAAATCTTCCGGGTATTCGTCCCGAAGGGTGTCTTTTTCACTGTTCATAGGCTTTGCGCTCACGCGGTGTCATCGGTCTTGCGGATATGATGCGTATGATTTCAGGCGGCTCACCTTGCATGAATCACCGGCAATAAAACCGCCGCCGGATGCTGCGGCCCGAAGTGCAGCGTGACTTTACCGCCGAAGATTTCCGGCGGGCGATCCACCGGGTCGTCGTGCATGAAGGGACCGCAGCCGCTCATCGGGTTTTTCATGTTGGAGAGCGAAGCCGCTGATTGCCCGTGATCGTAATCCTTGCCGCGAATCGTAAGCGCCACTCTGTAACCTTTGGGCACGACAATGCAGGCCGGCCAGATTTCGATATCGAGTTCGTAAATCTCATCCGGCGTCAGCGGCTGTTTTTCATCGTGGGTGTGATACGGGCGATAGGGCAGTGAGAGCGCCGTGTCGAGCTTGCGATGTGACGCCCGCAGCCAGCCTTGCGCAATCGGTGTCTTGGGATCGAGCGCGCCCTGGAATAACACCTCTTTGTCTTGCGCATCGAACACGCGCAAGATGATGAATAGATCCGCATCGCGGGTGGATGACGACACAAACAGTTTCAGCGCCGACGGACCGGTGATTTCGGTTTCATTTTCCATGGGCTGCGCGAAGAAGGTAACGCCATCGCCCATGGTATCGTAAGTTATTGTTTTTATTGAATTATTTTTTGATCTATCGAGCGCGAGTTTTTCCGCATCGAGATAAAAATTCGTCCACTGCGTACGCGCCAGCGGCCATTCGTTTTCGTGACGCAGCACGAATTTCTCGCCGCCGTCGTTACGAGCATAGCGTATCTGCAACTGCACTTTCGGCTGCTGATCCCAGCCGTTTTGTTTGCCCTTGAGAAAGTAATCAAAGAATTTTTTCTGCAAACCCACGCCGTAATCGGTGTAGAACGGCGCCCAGTGCGAGCCGCCGTGCGCTTCCAGCCATTTTTGCGTGGAGGCCGCGCGTGTGTAACCTTCAAAGTTGCCGCGCGGATGCAAGCCCTGCCCGCCCCAATTGGCGGCGGAAAGCAACGGCACTTTTACTTTCGACAGATCGCCGCTGCGTTCGCGGTAATACGCGCCGTCCAGCGTATTCGAAATAAGATTGGCCCACATGTTTTCACGATTTTTCACCAGTTCCGCTTCGCTTAATGTTTGAGGGCCGCACGCGAGCTCGCCGGTGAGCGTGCTGCGGGCGCCGTGTTCGCCGACGCCGTGCTGCACGGTTTTTACCTGCATCTCCTGCCAGTTTTTGCGGAACACACAGATGATGCCGCCGTGATGCGTGGAGTCGCGGTAGTTATCGACCCAGCCTTCCCACACGCAGATCGCGGCGAGATGCGGCGGCTGTGTCGCAGCCGCGCGCCACTGGTTCGACGCGTAATACGAAATGCCGTTCAGCCCCACCTTGCCGCTGCACCACGGCTGCGCCGCAGCCCACTCGATGCAGTCGTGAAAATCCTTGTTCTCGCGCGCGTCGTTGTGGCACAGATAGCCCGGCGAACGTCCCGCGCCGCGTGAATCCACGCGCACACAGACGTAGCCGTCGGGCACCCATTTTTCGGGATCGACGACTTCCCAGTTCTGGTACTTGTTGGTGCTGTTGGCAACGGCATCGGGATTCTCTTTACACATGATTTCCCACGCAGTTTTGTAGCCCTCCTGAAACGCGAGGCCCTTGCCATACGGCCCGTAGCTCATCAGCGCCGGATACTTGCCTTCGGCCACCGGACGGAACACATCGGCGCGCAGCACCAGGCCGTCATCCATGGTGATAGGCACATCCCAGTCGATGCGCATGTTGTCGCGGATTTCGGATTGGTGGGTGGGCATGTTCAGGTTCCCTGCAACGTGCATTGGAAAAGTATGAGCGGAAAAACTATTTTAACCACAGATGAACACAGATAAACACGGATAAGATCAAAGACTATAAGTGCAGTCATCTGTGTTCATCTGTGTTCATCTGTGGTTAAAAGGTCTTGGGGTTAATCCACTTTAGCGCCGATGAGCTTGACGATTTTTCCGTACTTTTCATACTCGGCGCGAATGTAAGCTGAGAATTCCGCCGGCGTGCCGCCCACTGCGTCGTAGCCTAACTTTTCAAATTGCGTTTTTGTTTCCGGCTCGCGCACCACCTTGACCAGCGCGCCATGCAGCCGCGCAACAATATCCTTGGGTGTCCCGGCAGGCGCCAGCATGCCAAACCAGGTAATCGATTCATATCCCGGCACGCCGGCTTCGCTGATGGTCGGCGCCTCGGGCAGTTGCGGCGTGCGCCTGGCGCTGGAGATACCGAGCAAACGCAGGCGCCCGGCTTTGATGTGTTGTATTACCGGCGGTATCGAGTTGAGCATCAGGTGTACGCCGCTGCCGCCGATAAGGTCGGTCACCGCCTGCGGCGCGCCCTTATAGGGGACGTGCGTGATATTCACGCCGGCGATGCTTTTCAGCAGGTCCATCGCCAGGTGATTGGCCGCGCCGTTGCCCGCCGAGGCGTAATTCAATTTGCCGGGTTGTGCCTTGGCCAGCGCGATCAAATCCTTAACCGTTTTGGCCTGCACTGAAGGATGCGTGATCAGCAGGAAGGGCCCGATACACACCAGACTCACCGGCACGAAATCGCGCAGCGTGTCGTAGAGCGCTTTTTTTTGCAGATGCGGCAGGATGGTAAGCGAGCCGGGGCTGCTGAAAAACAGCGTGTAGCCGTCGGGCGTCGCGCGCGCGGCAAGCTCCGCGCCGATCAAGCCGCCGGCGCCGCCGCGATTATCCACCACCAGTTGTTGACCGAGGATCGCCGACAGCCCGGGCGTGACCATGCGCGCCACCACATCCGGCGTGCCGCCGGCGGGAACCGGCGCGATAACCCTTATGGGTTTGTTGGGCCAGGCCTGTCCTGAGCCTGTCGAAGCGGCCTGTCCTGAGCCTGACGAAGGGGTTTGCGCGTATGCGGCGGGTGCAGGGGTTAAGACAGCGGCGGCGAGTACCAGGATATGGGTTTTCATGGTGGCGCGATCGTAACCCAAAACACGGATGGCGATGCGTATGTCCAGCAAATGATATTGCGTCGTAGCATGGACGGCTGACGCGGTTTCGACTTAAGATTCGCGCCCGCTCACCCAACGCGTCAATTCACCTGTCACATGCTAACCCCACTGGAAGTTCTCAATCACTACCCCGCGCACGACAATTCGTTGTGCGGCATCTACGACAGCCGCGCGGCTGTGCCGGATGCGCCGCCTTTCATCGTGTTTCAAGGGAAAACGTGGTCGCGCGCCGAGTTTCGCGATGCTTATCTGGCCACGGCGCGCGCGCTCACATCGCGCGGCATCAACAAAGGCGACCGTGTGGGCGTGATGGCGCGCAACCACATGGGTCACGTGCTGATGCTGTTCGCCTGCGCGCGCATCGGCGCGATCCTGGTGCCGACCAATCCGGAATTCGGCGTGGGCGAGGCGGGTTATGTGTTGAAGCACGCCGGCGTTTCAGCGGTGGCGTGCAGCGAAGACTGCTTGCCCGTGGTGCGTGAGGCGTGTCTTGACATCGATCCCGCGCCATTCTTCATGTTGTTTGAAGGCGGCGCAGCGGACACCCCCAAGCTGTTCGATCTGATTGCCAACGCGCCCGCAATGGCATTGCCGCCGCCCGCAGCCGCCGGCGACACCTGCATCATCATTTACACCTCGGGTTCCACCGGCTTCCCCAAAGGCGCGATGCACAGCCAGAGCAACTTCGTCGCGTCGGGCGAAGCCAATGTCGCGCGGCTGTGGTTGCAGCCCTTTGATCGCATGTTGAATGTGTTGCCCTTGTTTCATGTGAATGCGCTGTTTTATACGCTGGCCGGCAATCTGGCGGCGGGCTGCACCTTGATACTGGTTGAGAAATTTTCTGCCAGCACGTTCTGGGACACCGCACTCGAATGCGGCGCAACGCAGGTGAATGTCATCGACGCGGTAGGCCGCATCCTCAAGGCACGGCCGCGCAGCGAATACCGCCCGCGGCACAAGATACGCATCGTCTACGGTGTGCGTCCCGAAGCGCAGGATTGTTTTCGTGACGAATTTGGCATCAAGGATTTGATCAGCGGTTTCGGCATGACGGAAGTGCCGGGGCTGATATGCAATCCGTACGAAGGGCCGCGCAAGATGACGAGCCTGGGTTCTATCGGCCGCCATCCCGACCCCGCGCGGCCGTGGGCGCAATGCCGCATCGTAGACGATAGTCAAAACAGCAGCGGCAACGACGTCGGCGTCGATGAAACCGGTGAGTTGTGGGTCAAGCATCCGATCGTAATGCAGGGCTATTTTCGCGATCCGGAGCTGACCCAGGCATCGTTTCACGACGGCTGGTTCAAGACTGGCGATCTGATGACGCGCGACGCGGACGGATATTTTTATTTCGTCACACGCAAGAAAGACATCATTCGCCGCCGCGGCGAAAACATTGCGGGTCTCGAAATTGATCGCACGATAGCTGCGCATCCCGATGTGATCGAAGTTGCGGCGGTGCCGGTGCCCGCTGAATTGGGCGACGAAGAAATCCTCGTCGCGGTGGTGAAAAAGCCCGGCTCGGCGCTGGATGCACGCGCTGTCGCGCAGTGGTGTGGCGAAAGGTTGGCCGCGATGAAGGTGCCGCGCTATGTGTTGTTTATGGATGCATTGCCGCATACGCCCACCCACAAGATCGCCAAGCACGTCTTGAAAGCGGATAAAACGCTGCAAGCGCGAGCAACGGATTTATCAATAAAAACAAATACTTAGATTATCGGAAGCCCACATGAATGCGCCCACTGAAATCACCACTACCCGCAGTCAGCAAATTGCTGAGTACGCCGCAGGTGCGCTGACGCGCGAATTTCCTGCCGCTGCGCTGAGCGCCGCAAACCTCGCCCTGATCGATGTAATGGCGTGTGCCATCGGTGCATGGGATGAAGCGTGCGTGCGCCCGGTGCGGCGCGTGGTCGAGGGCTGGGGTGCGCGCGGCAACGCGCAGATTTTTCTCGGCGGCCGTAGCGCACCCGCGTTCGCGGCACTCGCCAACGGCACCATGGCGCACGCGATGGATTACGACGATTCGCATCAGATGGGCGCAGGCCATATCAGTTGTGTATGCGGCACGGCGACGCTGGCGCTCGCGGGGCAACTGTGCAGCAGCGAGAAGGATGCATTGGCCGCATTCATCACCGGCTTTGAAGTGATGGCGCGGCTCGGCGGCGGCGGTCCGGTCGGTGTCGGGCGCAGCCTGCATCGGCGCGGCTTGCACCCGACTTCCGTGTTTGGACGCATCGGCGCGGCGGTGGTGGCGTCGGTGTTGATGCGTCTGACACCGCAGCAGACCGAATATGCGATGGGCGCTGCCGCAACCACCGCCGGCGGCCTGGTCGGTTCGTTCGGCACGCATTCCAAACCGTTTCACGGCGGCAAGGCGGCGATGGACGGCATTCTCGCGGCTGAGCTGGCGAAAGAAGGCTTTCAATCCGCGACATCATTACTGGAACTGGAAAAAGGCCTGCTCGATGCCTTCATCCAGGACCGAAAAGTCGAGGCGCCGCCCATGGATTTCAGCTACTGGGAATTGAAACGCAATGGTTTCAAACCCTACGCCAGTTGCCGCGCCACGCATGCGTCGATACAGACCTCGCGCAAGCTGGCGCCGCTGGTTGCGGGCCGCAAAATCACCAAAGTGCATGCCAGGGTGCATCCCAACGTGGTGGTGGTGGCGAACAACCTTGATCCGCAAACGCCGCTGGCGTACAAATTCAGCGTGCGCTATTGCATTGCGATGGGGCTTACCGGCTATCGGCTTGTCGCTTCCGATTTCACCGAGAAGTTGCTGCAGGATAAGGCGCTTAAGGAGATCGCGGTCGTCACCGAAGTCGAAGTCGTACCCGATCAGCCGCAATACGAAGCGCATCTGGATGTATTTGTGGAAGGCGAAGCAAAACCGCTTCATGCCGATACCAGCATCGTGCTGGGGCACGCCGACAATCCGATGAGCGAGGACGAAGTGTGGGGCAAATTCGACGGACTGGTGACGCCGGTGCTGGGTGCCGACAAAGCCCGCGCGCTTTATGAGTTGTTGAAACACTTCGAGATGCCTGGAAATCTCGGTAAAATTATTTCGCTGGTTGCAAAATGAGATTGTGCAGAAACAGGCTGATCGCTTTTGCCAAGGCCAATGCGCAAAAAATGAGTCATCGCGACTTCTGTGAAAGAAAGTGCAAAAATGCTGCGTGACGATTTCAATCGCTGGGCAAAGCCGATGAAAGATTCCGGCGCGCGCGCGGACTAAAGAGCATGAAAATCGTTTAACCACAGATAAACACAGATGAACACGGATAAGACCACTCGAAAGGTTTGGTTTTCATCTGTGTTTATCTGTGTTCATCTGTGGTTAATATGTTTTGCAGTGAATCACTAATATTCAAGGAGATGACAATGGGAAAACGCATTGCAGTCATGGGTACCGGCGCGCTGGGCGGTTACGTGGGAGGCTACTTTGCGCACTACGGGCAAGATGTGACGCTGATTGATTTCTGGCCGGAGAATGTCGAGACCATCCGCACGCGCGGGTTGGAACTCGATGGGGTTACCGACGAAGAAAAATTCACCGTCACCAAGGCGAAGACGCTGCATTACAACGATCTCGCCACGCTGGCCGGGCAGCCGCCATTCGACATAATTTTCATCTCGGTCAAGTCCTACGACACCGAACGCGTGACCAAAGCAGTCGCACCGTATCTGGCGAAAGATGGTTACGCCGTGTCGCTGCAAAACTGCATGAACGAAGACACTATTGCCGCCGTGGTGGGCCGTGAACGCACGGTGGGTGTGATCGCCTCCATGATTTCGGTTGAACTCTTTGAGGCGGGGCGCATACGCCGTATGGCAGCCAAGGGTGGCGACACGCATACGGTGTTTCGTGCCGGCGAAATCCATGGCCGCATTACCGACCGTGTGAATGAACTGGTGAAACTTTTCTCGTTGATCGACAGCGCTAAAGCTACCACTAATCTGCAAGGCGAGCGCTGGACCAAACTCACGCAAAACGGCATGAGCAACGGCATTTGCGCGGCCACCGGAATGACCGGCAGCGCTTGCGACAACAACGAGGTGATCCGCCGCTTCGCGATTCAGGTCGGCGGAGAGTCGATACGCGTGGGCAGAGCGCTCGGTCTCCAGCTTGAAAAAATGGGCAAGCTGATGCCGGACCAGATTGAAAAGGCCAGCTCGGGCGATGCTGCGATGCTGGCCGAAGTCGAGCAAATCTTGAAGAGCCGCAAGGCAGCGAACCCGCGCGCCGCGATTCAACGCCCGTCGATGGCGCAGGATATGAAAAAGGGACGCAAGACGGAAATCGAATTCATGAACGGTTTGATCGCGGCCAAAGGCAAGTCGGTTGGTATTCCGACGCCCGCGAACGAAAAGCTGGTGCAGGCCGTGTTGAGCGTGGAGCACGGCAAGGTGAAAGCTTCGGCGGCGGTGCTTGGGGGGTAGAGCCAACCCGTTCTGCCACAAAGATCAATGGCACTATTTTAAGCAGTCGTTGCGGTGAGCGTGCGAACCCCAGCAAACCACTTAACCACGAAATACACAGAACACACGGAAAAATCCGCGCGCTGTTCTTTCCGTGTGTTCTGTGTGTTCCGTGGTCGATATCATTTTGTGTTAGGGTTTCCCGTCGTTATCCCAACCAATTCTTTCAACAAAATGATCCGATTTGTGGACCGATCGCGCCACGGCTGCAACGCTTTCCTGTCCGCCGCCTGTATCTGCGCCATGGTTTTGCCTGCCGCCGCGCTTGCCCAGACCGCTGTGCCGTCCTACCCGGTCAAGGTGGTGCGCGTCATCGTGCCGTTTCCGCCGGGCTCGGGCGTCGATATCGTCACCCGTATCGTCGTGCCCAGGCTCGGCGAATCCCTCGGTCAGTCATTCGTGGTGGATAACCGCGGTGGCGCCGGTGGCATTGTCGGCACCGAACTTGCAGCCAGGGCGCCTTCCGACGGCTACAGTCTGTACGTCGGTGGATCGGCCCTGACAGTCACGCCGCTGGTGAGCAAAGTCCCCTACAGTGTTCGCGACTTTGCGCCAATTTCGCGTCTCGCCTCGGTGCCGTTCATACTGGTTGTGCATCCTGGGCTGCCGGTGAAATCGCTCGCAGATCTTGTCGCGCTTGCACGGGCAAAGCCCGGCGCCATCAATTACGCGTCCACCGGAAACTGGACCAGTCCGCACCTCGGTACTGAAATGTTCAGGCGGGAAGCAAAAATCGACATTACGCACGTGCCGTACAAGGGCAGCGCACCGGCGCTAAACGATCTACTGGGCGGGCATATCGCCATGTTTTTCTGCAATATGCTGTCAGCCACACCCCATGTGAGCAGTGGCAAGCTTCGCGCGCTCGCCGTAACCAGTCTGCAGCGCTCACCGGTCGTGCCGCAAGTACCCACCGTGGCGGAGTCGGGGTTTCCCAATTTTGAAACCGTCACCTGGTTTGGCATTATGGCGCCGGCCGGGGTGCCGAAAGATATCGTGACCAAGCTGCACGCTGAAACCTTGAAGGTACTGAGGCGTGCGGATGTGCAGGAGCAGCTTGCGAGCCAGGGCGCCTCGGCGATCATCGACAAAGGACCGGATGAGTTCGCCGACTATCTCAAGTCCCAAACGGAAAAATTGGAGAAGGTGATCAAGATTTTGGGCGTGAAGGCGCAGTAGTTCGGGAAATCGAAGCGGTGGATGAAATCGACAACAACTAGGGAGGTAACGTGGAATTTGGACAGACTTTAGCGGAATTTGTGAAGAGCGTAACTTTGGACAACGTTCCACAGCGGGACATCGAGGTTGCGAAGCTGGCCATTCTTGATCAGATAGGCGTTGCTCTCGCCGGCGTAGGCGAGGCCCCGGGAGTCAAACTGCAAGCTCTGGTTAATCGGTGCACTGCCGATGAGGCCACCGTGCTGGGAACGCCCCGAAAAACTTCCACCTGGCTCGCGGCACTGGTCAACGGGACATTGGGGCACACGCTGGACTTTGACGATTGCTCCAGCATTGGGCATCCGAGCGTGGTGCTCGTCCCCGCCATGCTGGCTACCGGCGAAACGCAGGATCGCAGCGGACGTCAACTGCTTGAGGCGTACATCGCCGGCTACGAAGTAGGGGAAGCGCTTTCGCGCATAGTTCCGCGCCGTGCTGACCAGTTCCACGGCCTGCACAGCACAGCCATGTTCGGTCCACTGACCTCCGCCACCGTGTCCGGCAGATTGCTGGGGCTCAACTTCATGCAACAGCGGCACGCGTGGGGAATCGCCGCCTCACAAGCAGGCGGTATCACCGGCAATTTCGGCACCCACACCAAGCCCCTGCATGGCGGCCTGGCGTCGCAGGGTGGCGTTATGGCGGCGGAGCTGGCCGCCAGTGGCTTCGAGGCCAACCCCGACGCGCTCGATGCCCCGCTCGGCTACATTTACAGCGTCGTCGCCGCGGGCAATATGGAGGGTGTCGATGTCGGCAAGGCGACGGCGGAACTGGGTCAGTGGCATATTGCGGATACCTGGCGATTCAAGAAATACCCCTGCGGATACATCGCCCAGGGCGCAATCGACGCCGCGTTGCGGTTTCGCGAGCAGAGCGGGTTGCGGCTGGAGGACCTCACCTCGGTGGAGATTCGGGTGCCACACCTTCAGCCTTACTTCAGAGTTCGGCCCACGGGAGAGTTTTCAGGGAAGTTCGGGTATGAGTACCCCGTGGCGTGCGCGATCCTTGATGGACAGGTGCTCAAGAAGTCGTTCTCGGACGAGGCGTTCAAGCGTGCGGATTTGCAGCGCCACCTCGGGAAGTTCAAGACGCTGGAAGACCCAGCCTCCGCGAATCAGGGTGCGCTGGGCGCGCTGGTGATCGAGGCCAGGGGAAAGACAAC
>JANMXV010000186.1:0-1405 GCA_031381325.1 Betaproteobacteria bacterium
ATTTGCAGCGGGACGAAAAACGCCGCCGTCCCCAGCACGATGACACCGATGATCACCGATTTGGTGGCCGCCGCACCGACGTAACCTATCACCGCCTCCCAGAACGATAGCGGCGCGGAAAGGATTTCATAGATGGTACCCGTAAAGCGCGGAAAATAAATGCCGAACGAGGCATTGGAAATGCTCTGCCCCAGCACCGTCATCATGATCAGTCCGGGAACGATAAACGCGCCATACGGCACGTGATCAATAGCCTGTATGCGCGAACCGATGGCCGCGCCGAACACCACGAAATACAGCGCAGTGGAGATCACCGGCGACACGATGCTCTGGCCCAAGGTGCGCAAGGTTCGGCTCATCTCGAAGGCGTAGATCGCCCACACGCCGCGGTAGTTCATCGCGCGCCCACCAGCTTGACAAAAATGTCCTCCAGGCTGCTCTGGCGGCTTTCAATTTCCCGCGGGCGGATGTCGCGGGCCTTCAACAACTCCAGCAGGTCGGACACATCATGCGTGTCGTGTTGCAGGTTGTAGGTGTAGACAAGCTGGTGACCGCCTTCGGCCAGCGACAAATCGTAATCGGAAAGACCTGGCGGCACTGCGGTGACCGGCGCACGCAGGGTGAACACCATCTGGCGTTTGCCCATCCTATGCATCAGCGTCGCTTTGCTTTCGGTCAGGATCAACTGCCCTTTGTTAATCACCCCGATGCGATCCGCCATTTCTTCCGCCTCTTCGATATAGTGCGTGGTGAGGATGACAGTCACGCCGGTTTCCCGCAAGGCACGCACCTGCGCCCACATCGATTTGCGCAACTCCACATCCACCCCCGCCGTCGGCTCGTCGAGGAACAGCACGCTCGGCTCATGCGACAGCGCCTTGGCGATCATCACGCGCCGCTTCATGCCGCCGGAAAGACGGCGGATCTGCTCATTCTTCTTATCCCACAGAGAAAGGCTTTTCAGCGTGTTCTCGATGTGGACGGGATTCCGCGCCTTGCCGAACAGTCCCCGGCTGAAACTCACCGTATTCCATACCGTCTCGAAAGCGTCGGTGGTGAGCTCCTGCGGTACTGGGCCAACGGCTGCGCGCGCCGCCCGATAATCCGTAACGTTGTCATGCCCGCACACCAGCACCTGCCCGGAGCTCGGCTGCACGATGCCGCATACCGCATTGATCAGCGTTGTCTTGCCGGCGCCGTTGGGACCGAGCAGTGCGAAGATCTCGCCCCGCCTGATCTCCAGATCAATGTTAGCGAGTGCCTTGAATCCATTCTCGTAGGTCTTATTGAGCGAGGATATTTTTATCGCGTTTTCTTCTGCCATTACTGCCATTTCACGAAGTTTGCTTTATCCGTATTTTTGTGCTGCCGGTGACAACGAAAGGCCAATGATACTGCTCGCCGT
>JANMXV010000208.1:0-11622 GCA_031381325.1 Betaproteobacteria bacterium
GCTCATCGGACGGCACGTTGAGGCGCATATTGACCTCGCGAACGAACAATGCCGCAATATCAGAGGGTGATATCACGGACGGATCTGCCCACGAAGACTGCATTATGGGCCAGAGAACCATCGCGAGCATGCATGCGAACCGCCTCCACCAGTCCTGGCGGCGCATTTCGTCTATCCTTTTTGCGGTCAGCCTCATCGGCTAGATAATGCTTGTACAGGATGCCACCGTATTGACGCAGATCAAGACCTCAACTTTCGGGCTCGGCAGAATAAAGGGCAAGGTAGAGGGCGCAACTGAGGTGATGGCTACGACTTTGAGAAAATTCAGCCTATTGCATTCCTGGAGGGTGAAAATTCGCTCGCGCTCGCTGTCTTGCTGGCAACTACGCGCCACACCACAACGCCATGAACCTGATCGCAGGCGTGCTGGTTAAGAAGGTGTTATTCGTCTCGTCCGCAGTCATTAAAAATATATTTAAAAACAAATACTTACATAATAACCACATGCGGACGATACGCGCGCGCGGATAATCACATCAAGTTGATGTATGTCAACTCCGGCACACGGTCTGTCGCCTACGATTGCGCACGTAGCCAAGCCACGCGGCACTGGTACGCAAATGCAAACGCAAGAAAGGCGGAAATAAAATGACAGCCAAACTCATCAAGTTTCACGACGACGCGCGTGAAAGTATCGTCGCAGGTCTGAACACGCTCGCCGAAGCGGTAAGGGTCACGCTAGGTCCCAAGGGCCGCACCGTGGTGCTGGATCGCGGCTTCGGTGCGCCAACGCTCATCAACTCCGGCGTCGCCGTGGCGAAGGAAATCGAACTCGAAGACCGCTTCGCGAATCTCGGCGCGCAGATGGCGAAGGAAGTCGCATCTAAAACTTCGGAGATGGCGGGCGACGGCACCACTACCGCTACCGTGCTCGCGCAAGCAATCGTGCAGGAAGGCATGAAGTACGTCGCCGCCGGCCTCGACCCGATGGACCTCAAGCGCGGCATCGATATGGCGGTCGAAGCCGTGGTCGCTGAACTCAAGAAGAATTCGCGGCCCTGTTCGACCAATCAGGAAATCGCGCAGGTCGGCGCCATCTCGGCCAACGGCGACAAGGCCATCGGCGAAATCATCGCCAAGGCGATGGCCACCGTCGGCGATAGCGGGGTGATCAAGACCGAGGACGGCCGCGGCATGGTTAACGAGCTCGAAACCGTCGAGGGCCTGCAATTCGACCGCGGCTTTCTCTCGCCCTATTTCATTAACGACCCGGAGAAGCAGCGCGTTGTGCTCGACGACGTGTATGTGCTGATACACGAAAAACCCATCGGAGCAATCCACGAATTACTGCCGCTGCTGGAGCAGATCATCAAGGCCAACAAGCCCCTGCTAATCATCGCCGAGGATGTCACCGGCGAGGCATTCGCGACGCTGGTCATCAACGCCATGCGCGGACTGCTCAAAGTCTGTGCCGTAAAAGCGCCGGGCTTCGGCGACCGTCGCAAGGCCATGCTGGAGGACATTGCCATCGTCACCGGCGCGACGGTGATCGCGGAGGAAACGGGACTCAAGCTCGAAAAAGCCACCATCGAAAGCTTGGGGCACGCGCGCCGCATCGAGGTCGATAAGGAAAACACCACGCTGATCGGCAGCGAAGGCGAACAGCCAAAAATCAAGGCGCGCATCGCGCAAATCAAGGCGGAACTCGAAAAGTCCGCCAGCGACTACGACAAGGAAAAATTCGAGGAACGCATTGCCAAGCTCGCCGGCGGCGTCGCGCTGATCAAAGTCGGCGCGTCCACCGAACTCGAAATGAAGGAGAAAAAATCGCGCGTCGAGGATGCGCTGCACGCCACGCGCGCCGCAGTGGCCGAGGGCATAGGACCGGGCGGCGGCGTCGCGTTCCTGCGTGCGGGCCTGGTACTCGACACGCTTACTGGGGCCAACATGGCGCAAAACGCCGGCATCAAAATCGTGCGCCGCGCGCTCGAAGAGCCGCTGCGGCAGATCGTGAAGAACGCGGGGGGAGAGCCGTCGGTGGTGATCGAAAAAGTTTTGAACGCCACTGGCAACCATGGCTACAACGCCGCCACCGGCGAGTACGGCGACATGCCGGCGATGGGCGTCATTGACCCCACCAAGGTCACGCGCCTGGGTTTGCAGAACGCCGCATCGATCGCGAGCCTGATCCTCACCACCGACTGCGTGATCGCCGAGAAGCCCAGTCCGGCGATGATGCCAGCGGGCGGCGC
The DNA here is from genome assembly GCA_031381325.1 of Betaproteobacteria bacterium. Classification (GTDB taxonomy): domain Bacteria; phylum Pseudomonadota; class Gammaproteobacteria; order Burkholderiales; family SG8-41; genus UBA5216. Next base: position 2,253 of record JANMXV010000208.1, read on the forward strand.
GCCGGACTACGGTAGGTAAGACATTTTTGTACTTTCCGGTCCGGAATTTTGATGCTGCTACGAATTTAATCAAACAAGGGGCGCCTGCGCGTCCGCAGCGGCGAGTCGTGCGCGCAGCGCCTCACACGCCTCGCGCGCGGTTACTTCCGCATCGGAGCGCGCGGTGTTGATACGCAACACCGCGGATGATTCTTCATCGGTTAGCGCTTCGCTCTGTACAAGCTGGTGCGTGAGCACCACTGGGTCCGCTTCGGAGGCATCGCCGCCTGCAATAAATCGTGCGGCGATGCGCGCTCGCAGCGCAGCCTCGGGCGCCGTCACATCCACGATGATGAAGCGGATGCTCCGTGCGTGTGCCCAGCAACGGAAAAGATCGCGCTGCCAGCGCTTCAAAAACGTGGCGTCGACGACTGCGGCATAGCCGGCGTTCGTGGCCGTGCGTGCAAGATCGAGCAACTGATTGTAGGTAGCGAGCGTGAGGTCGGCCGTATAGATGCCCGAAGCGAGCGTCGAGCCACTGTGCGCCAGCGGATCGAGACCGCTTAACCGCTTGCGCACGATATCGGATCGCAGCCGGATCGCGCCGTTCTGTGCCGCGAGCGCCTGCGCGATCACGCTCTTGCCTGAACCCGACACACCATGCATCAGAATGATCGCGGCATGTGCGCTGTGTGCGCAACGTTGCGCGAGATCGATATAGCCGCGGCTGGCGTCGATCAGCCGCGCGCGCTCGGCGACAGCGATTCCGTCCTGCGCCGCGCGCAGGCCATGCACTTTGGCGCGCACCATTGCACGATAGACCAGGTAGAAGCGCAGCGCGTCGAGTCCTGCGTAGCCGCCGGCCGCTTCCAGATAAGTATTGAGAAAACGGTATGCGAAATCCGCGCGGTCGCGATCCATCAAGTCCATGACCAGAAACGCAACTTCGCTCATGACATCGATCCAGCGCAGCGCGGGATTGAACTCAATGCAGTCGAATGGCGTGAGCTTGCCGTCAAGCATCACGATATTGCCCAGATGCAGGTCGCCGTGGCATTCGCGCACGCAGCCCTCCACCTGGCGCGCACCGAACAGCGTCCAGTGCGCGTTGTATTCCTGTTCGGTCCATGCGCGCAGTTCGGCGATGCGTGTTTGGTCTGTGGCGTCCGGCAGCAAGGGGCCGAGCTGCGCGAAGTTTTCGCGCGCGGACGTGATCACCGCCTCGGGTGTTCCGTAAGGACAGCCACGCGCGGCGACGCCGGTATGCGCATGAAACGCGGCGATGTGCGCCGCGAGCGCATCGATTTGCGCGCTGGTGAGCGCGCCGTCCGCCAGCCTGCGGCTGGCCAGCGCACTTTGCGGAAACTCGCGCATCTTGACCGCATACTCGATGGCCGCTCCGTCCCCGCCGATTACCGGATTGTCCACGCTGCCGGTGATCTTCACCGCTGCTTCATAGAGGGACGGCGCCAGCCGGCGATTCAAGCGCAACTCCTCCTCGCAGTAGCGGCGCCGCGCTTCGAGCGTGCTGAAATCGAGAAAGCCGAGGTTGACCGGCTTCTTGAACTTATAGGCGTACGGCCCAGTCAGAATTACCCACGAGATGTGGGTTTCCAGCACGTCAATACGCTTCACCGGATGCGGGTAGCGCGCCGGGTCACGCAACGCTGCAATGAGAGGCGCCAATCCTGCCGTGTCAGTTGGTGGGGCCATGATTCCTGTGCAGTTTCGTGAGGACGGTATGCAACCATAGTACACCGCGTTAAGAAGGAGGCCTTGTTGACCTGGATCAACCTTGGGGCGATTTCATGAGCTAACATGAAGTTGGGGTCAACTCGAGGAAACAACATGAAACATCTGACGAAGCGGCAAATCGAGGAACTGACGATGCGATTGACGGAGCGCACACGCGCACTGGGGGCATGTGTGCGCGAGGAACTTGCCGCCTCCGATACGCAGCATTACCGTGATCTCGCGGGCGCGGTCACCGACACCGCCGATGAAGCGCTCGCGAGTGCGCTCGTCGATGTCGATACGGAAATCATTGACCGCCACATTATCGAACTGCGCGACATCGAGGCGACGCGTGAGCGCATGAAGAAAGAGACCTACGGCATCTGCATTGACTGCGGTGATGCGGTTGCGTACGAACGCCTTGCTGCGTATCCGACCGCGAAGCGCTGCGTGCGCTGTCAGCAACAGTTTGAGCACGACCATCCGCGTCGGGGCAGGCCCAGGCTGTAGAAGGCGGGATGTCGGGATGCGAGTCATTGTTTAACCCATGCCTTCACAGCCAACCTCCCGTGAAACCCGCTCGCCGCAAACCGCTGACAATGTATGGGCAGTCGCGCATCAATCGCCATAACAAGCCGCTACGATAATTTTCGATCATCAGAATAATCGGCCCTTGATTAAGCCCGAAATGCCACGGTGAGACCCACCAACCATAAGGATTGCCCGACTTTCCCGGGTGGGAGGGATTGAACGATGCCTTGAAGCCATAGGAGTTGAACTCGGTCAACTTCGCCTGATGAATGCAATGCTGGAGCGCGGGCAACACGATTTCGGGTGCGAACGGCAGCGACGCCACTAACGCCCACGGTGCAATGGTGCCGTCGTCGGGCCCGTACGGCACGCCGCGTCCCACGTAATCGAAAAACTGCCGATCGATGCCGTTTATTTTGATGGTGTCCGGGCCGGGGCCCTCGCTTGAGGTAATTCCCCAGCAATAGCGGCCATAGTCCTTGAACTTCAGTGGGTTGTCGATTGCATACTGTTGTTGCACATACGTGGCACGGCGGCTGTTCTCGAAATAGTCGATGCCTTTATCACGCATGAAGGCGTCCTGAATGCCGCGAAAGTCGATCCACACATGTGAGAGTTGGTGCGTGAACAACGGCCCGGCATAAAGATACTCATATCCGTAATAGTGTTCCCACCGGTAAGTGGAAGCCCACGCTGCGTAGCTGCTCTCGGGCAACGGATGCGTCGGCGAGCCCAGCCCCAACATATACAGCAGCAGCGCCTCGTCGTAGCCTTCCCACCGGTAGTTGAGGAAGCCGCCTTCCGGCTTCCAGCCGTGCGTCACCGTTGCGCCTTGATTTTGCGCCCATTGCCAATCGGCGCGGCGATAGAGCGCGTCGGCAAGGGTGCGGATTTCACTCTCGTCTGCTGTACTGTCGTCGAAATAAATTCCTGCCGTCAACGCGCCAGCCAGCAAAAAGGCGCTGTCCACGGTCGACAGTTCGCATTGCCAGGCGCGACGGCCGCTCTGCATGTCGAGAAAATGATAATAAAAGCCGTGGTAACCGGTAGCGTCCGGTTCGGGGCCTTGCGGGCTGTTCCAGAAAAAACGCAGCGTCGCAAGCGTTCGTTCCACCGCCGCAGCCCGCGACATGAATCCGCGTTCAACACTTACCGGGTAGCAGGCTAAAGCAAGGCCGGTAGCGGCAATGCTGGACGGCCAATCTGGCGCCGTCTTGTCGATCACCAGCCCGTTGGCTGGATTCGTCTCGTGCAAAAAATAGCCGAATGTATCGCGCTGAAGTTTTTCCAGTTCGGCATCGACGGTTAGTTGCTTGCTGCTCATGTTTTCGTCCGGCATGCCGGCTTCCCTTAAGACTCGAACACAACGGCGTCTGGCACGTGCGGCGGCGATACGACGCCAAGCGTGGTCTATCTGTATTAAAAAAGCGTTACTTTGCCTTGCAGTATCAAAAAAGTAACTGCTTTGATCGAACTCAACCATTTATCGGCGATGTCGTGCGCTTGTCTCTTTGCGTTGCCGGATACGCTGGATTTACCAAGGATTTGAATTGCGGCGACTTGCGGATCATCGATTGGTTTGCCAATGGCGGACAGCAGATGAACCCGTACCTCCGCAATATCATCGAGTGCGGCATGAATGTCGCGCGCCACAAGCATGGCAAGAACGTTATATAACTTGCCGACGTGAGCCACCGGATTCTTGCCGGCCGCAGCCTCCAGCGACATACAGCGTCCCGGCGTGATCAAGCCGTTGACACGATTGCCGCGTCCGACCTGACCGCAGTCACCCATCTCGGCGCTCAGTCCGGATACCGTCAGATAGACACCGGCCTCATCATGTGCAGCAGGGTCGTCCAGCGTGTTTATTTGAATGGCTGCGGCATGGGGCAGACTCCCGCGCAGGTGAGTCTCCATCTCCTGCTTGATCGCGAAATAGTGACTGACGCTGCTAACATGGCGATCGATGAACGCCACGGCAATCGTCAAGGCGATGGTGTCGTCGATGCGGTGGCCCATGACCTTGAAATCGTTTCCGGCGGCAGGGAATCGAAGCTTGAAATCAGCCGAGCGCAGGGTCTCTGCTGCCAGAGAAACGCAGCGTTCGAGACGGGAATAGGGCGCATAGCCGACGCCGAACGACGTGTCGTTGGCAACTGGCATCCCGTCCAGCCTTGAAAAAACCTGTTTGAGACTGTCGCTGCCTTCGTCGATGATCGGTTCAATCAGGAAATGCTCCGCTTCAACCTGTGCGGCAGCAGTCAACCAAGCGAGTGCAGATTGGTGTGCGAGCTGCATTACGTTGAAATCCACGTGAGGTCGTGTTGCGGCGCCGCAGATCATCAGGCGCATGGGCGCGAGCCACTGCCCTCCGCCGAATCGAGGGGCTGATTTGCCGGCGATCAGCAGGCCCTTATCAAGGTTGTGATGCAAAATTCTTCCGTATCGCTCCAGATAAGCCAGTGACAAATCCCTCGATACGGCCTCGCAGGCGCCATCGGTAAGCGTGTCGGGATGCCCGATTCCCTTGTGTTCACATATTTCAACAGGCTCCTCTTCTATCGAGCATCGAGCTAAATCACTTACCAGGATTTTTCGTTCCATGTTCCCCATAGCACCGGGCCTCACAGCGCGCCAAGCACGAGAAAGCGCCCAGCACCACCAGTGGTTGCGGGATAGTGGTGTTCTGTTGTCATGGCGGACTTCCTTGCGTAAGTAAAAGCATTCATTATTGCTTACCGATGACGGTGCTCGAAGCTGACTTTCACCGGCGGCCCGCCGTGTGCCCGAGCGACATCGAGCGTGATGCGAAAGGGCCCGCGACCGCTCATGCTGAAATAGTTGCCGTAAGTGATCGTTCCCGCCAGCACCATGGTTTGAAGGGGCTTGGTTTGTGGCGCCAGCCCTGCTTCGCTCACGCGTGCTTGCACTTGTGCGTCGGTCACCCGCTCTCTCGTCTTGGCGTCAAACAACGATACCACCAGATGATAGGCGTTGCGGCTCGGTACGCCGCCATGCATCGTACGCTCGGTATGATCAGCCGGATGGCCGAGCAGGACTGCAGCGGGGATCACGCCGTAGAATATCTCAAGAGTACCGGCGACAAGGGGCTGTTGCCCTTCGGCTGCGGTACTGTCCAGCGACCATAGGATTGCAAATGCGCACAGGGTGTATCGGATAAAGCTGGCTTTTTGCATATTCATTTCCATATAGCTAATTCGTCCCTATACCGCTGGCACTGAACGACGCCAGAAGACATGTTCATATAGTCCTGTCCAGAACAGGCCGAAGCTGAAGCCGAAGAGCGGCTCTTCTATTGGCAGCCCATAGATCAGGATTCCGCTGAGCGCCGGCAAATTCCACACCTGCTCTATGTAACCTGGCGCCGACCACTTCAGACCGAGTAGAAACACCGTATATAGCCCCAGGAAGAGCATGCCGCCGATCAAAGTGTTTACTGCAAGATCCCGGCGGCACAGGACACAGGCGCCCGCACCCGCAGTCATGGCTGCTATACCGGCGAAAATCGGATTCCAGGGTAGAAAGTAGAGTACTGGAAACGCCACAAACGGTAGCGCCAGTGCAATGGGGTGTAGGCGGTGACGCAGGTCATTGCGCTTGTAATTCGCAAGCGGTCGTGACCGTCGACCGGTAGCTGCGTTGTAAAGCACGGCGCCGATCCCGCCGATAGCGAAACTGAAAATGATGCTTTCGATATCGAAGCCTGTTCGCTGCGCCAATTCGAAAAGGCTGGGCGGATTCCAGTACTCGGGGACGAAAAAGGGCTCGGTGAGTCCGAACGGCGCCATGAACAAACTTGATTTCCAGAGGACAAACCGATGCGCGGGGAAAGCAACGTACAACGCGATCCAAGGCAACAGGAACGCGCTAGACCAGATAAGCCAGATGTAGTGATACTTCATGCCGCTATTGACCTTGAACGCGCACCCTGTTGCAGATTACGCCAAGCAACGTGCCGGTGGCGAAACCCCACGTGCTCATCACGAGAAGTGGATAGACAAAGGCGCCAAAACTGAAGCGGCTCCCGGCTATTTGCAACCTGCGAAAGTCGAGACCGTGGAACAAAGCGTTGAGAAAATCGAGGGCGGATTCCTGCCAGACAATCCACGCCAGAGCGCACACCGTGTACATGAACGCGGTGGTCAGGGCGAACGCTAGTCCGAGTGCGAAGGGACGAACCCTTGATGTAGTTGCCATGTTTCTTCTCCGAATCGCTGTGATAGAAATTGTCGAGTGCTGTGGGCTGCAACCCGCGGCTACTTTTCAGGGAATACGGATCCATGACGTTCCCCTATGCCAGTTTTTTGCTCCAGAAGCCCCACGCGATGCCGTAGAGCACGCCGAGCACAAAACCGGCGGCGGTGAATAGAACGAATCCCGTTAGATAAGCGACGAAGCTGCCGGAGATCGGCCACGGAATGGCCGGCGCAAGTGCGGCAAGCAGCCCGAAGGGCGGAAACAAAACGTCGAAAATGGCGCATGAGATATACGCCACACCCACAGTCGTCGCCAGCGAAAACGCATGTACTTTCCAGAAGTCAGTCATGACTTCTTACTCCTGCCATCCGCCGACAACTCTCCGCGCAGCGACGGCAGATTTGGACGCACTCCTCCATGTCGCCGACCTGTTCGCAATTCTTCGCACACGCTTCGCACACCTCTGCACAGACTTCGCATATACGCTGGTGGAGGGAGGAACTGCTCGCCATGAAATTAGCTGACGTCTGACAAAGTTCCGCGCAATTCAGCATGAGCCGGAAGTGTTCAGGTTCCACATGCCTGCCGCCCGCTTCCAGGCAGTGGTTCATTGCCATCTGCAGGCAGGTTCGATGGCACTGGTCGCATATTTCAATGCATCGTTGCATATCCTGGTTCATTGCGGCGTGATGGGTCATAACGGATTTCCTCGGATGGTTGAACAGCAAAACGGCACCGACGGTGCGCGACCGAATAGCTCGGAGAGATAAGGCACGCTATTTTGACTTGGACATGGGTTCCGCCATGGGTTGCTTCTGCTTTGCAAGCCACTGGTCGAACTCTTTGATTTCCTTTTTCTGCGACGCGATAATATTTTTTGCCATGCTGCGCATTTTCGCGTCTTTGCCGTGCTCTAGTTCCACTTGCGCCATATCCACTGCGCTCTGGTGATGTTTTTTCATCATCATGGCGAAGTCGTGGTCGACATTTCCACTACTCGTCATGGCCTCCATATCCTTCATTCCTTTCATCATCGACTTGTGCATGGGCATGTCCATGCTCGACATCGATTTGGGCATATCCATGCCCATCGCCGGCTTGGCGGCAGCGGGTTTCGTGTCCTGTGCGAATACGCTTGGCGCAGACAGGGCGGCGAGGGTAAGTGCGGTAAAAAGAATTGAACGTTTCATTGCGGTATCTCCTGTAAAAAATAGAAGTTGCGAGGATGTCTGCATAGCTTATGTAACGTCTGTACGCTACCGCGCTTAGGATTTTTTTATCGAGGTCATGACGCCCCGCAACAGCGGTTCGTTAGGGTCGAAGCGGCGTCAGCTTTTCTTAAAACTCTCCGCCGGCGACGGCAGTCTGATGGTGGCAGAGTTCATTAAGTGCTTAACGACTGGACGCGGCCCCACGGCGGAGCCCGTCCGTAACGCGCCGACTGTTCGCTTAAGTTAAAGACGTTACAACGCTATTACGCGGCGGTCGGGTTTATCGGTGCGTCCGCCCCCCACATTGATGCCTTGAACTTACGGGCATGGGATATTCAGCCGCTTACTTCGCCGCCTCGATCCCGGTCACCGTAAAAGCACCGCCCACCTTCTCCGCCGAAAACTTGACCTTGTCTCCGGCGTTGACCTTATCAAGCATCGCCGGGTCTTTGACTTGAAACACCATGGTCATCGCCGGCATGTCGAGGTTCTGGATCGGGCCGTGGCGGATGGTAAGTTTTTTTGCGTCTTTGTCTACCTTGCGCACTTCGCCGTCGGTAAGCGCTGCATCGCTTTTTGCTTGCGCAACATGATGGACGGCATGGTCGGCGGGCTGCTGCTGCGCGTACGCCGGAATGGCGAACGCAGTGGTAAGCAATGCTGCGAGTGTCAGATATTTCATTTGTGGTTCCTTTCGGTTGGTATAAGCGCCCGTAACGGGCGCCGGGGATGTAACGCTTTTCATATAACGCTTTCCTTATGCGCCAGGAGTACGTCGATTGGACAACAAGCGCTTCAATTTGTTCTCATCTACTTGACGACGACTTTGCCGACCATACCCGCCTCGAAGTGTCCCGCCATCAGGTGGCCGTAGTAGAACTCACCAGCCTTGGTGAACTGCCATAAAAACGCTTCAACGTTAGTACGCGGCAATGAGTGATACAGGGCGGGACTGGCAAGATCGCCGAGGCTGACATCGGACTCTTCGACCAGACGACGGTTGCCGGCCAGAATGGGCTTGCTGCCTAATGATGGCCCGCTTGCATTTCCATTTTCTTCCCGTTCATCGCGTAGTAATCTACAGCGCCCTGATATTCAGCCACTGGCATGGTGGGCAGCAGCTTTAGAAAAGAAACGAGCGCCCAGATTTCTTCTCCGCTATGGGTAGCTTCCCAGGCGGGCATGCCGCTCATCTTGATCCCGCGTTTAATGATCACGTAGAGTTGGGCCGCCGTCCAGCCTTTAGCCGCTTGTGCCAGATTGGGAGCCTGTGGGTAGAGGCCCTTGTTGATCTCTGAGACTGCTGAGCCCGGCGCTCCATGGCAGGTGACGCACATCGCGTGAAAGTTTTTAAAGCCCGCGTGTACTTTTTCCGGATCGTCGAGTTCGGGTACCGTCACGTCCCGAGCCTGCCGCTTTACCGACTGCTCCATCACCGTTCTCAATACCCGATGCGTGACGGTGAAATGCGGTGTCGTGGCGGCAATGTCGTAGATGCCGGAGTAAATGAAGGCGAGCGCCCCTGCTGCGGCAAGAGCGGCGAATACACCTATAAAGACAGCGATTTTCATTGAAGACCTTTCGCATCACAAGAGATTATTTCATCTGCTTCATGTCGTGGCTTGCCCCGGCCTTTTGGAAGCCCGAGATGACATAACCAGACGCTGATTTCTCCAGGGAGAATTCGACCTTGTCAC
>JANMXV010000239.1:0-1821 GCA_031381325.1 Betaproteobacteria bacterium
CGGGCGTTGCATCCGCAACGATATTTGCAACGCCGCTGCGCTATACCGCGTGCATCACCGAAAATGCCGAACGCAGTCCATGGGAATCACTCGCGGTATCCAAAGGCTACGCGTCCACGGACAACGTCATCACCTGCGCGATGGTGGAAAGCCCGCGCCTCACCTTCGACGATGTGAGTCAGGAACCGCAGCGGCTGCTCACCGGCATCGCCGACTCCATGACGGCGATGGGATCGTGGAACATGCACGCACGCTCCGACATGGTAGTAGCGATGGGGCCGCAACACGCGGCGATTTGCGCCAAAGCCGGCATGAGCCGCGCCGAGGTGCATGCGTGGCTCACGCAACGCGCGGGGCGCAAGGCGCGCGATCTCAAAGGCGGCGGCAACTGGCGGCCGGAACGTGTGCGCGCGCTGGCGCCGTTAATTCAACTCGATCCGGATGATGATGATTGCTTTATTCCGGCCATCAAAGACCCGCTCGATTTGCAACTGATCGTAGCGGGCGGTTGGGGCCCATGCACGGCGGTGTGTCACGGCTGGAGCGGCGGCAGCAAAGCGGTGCATGGCGTCTATGAGGTGTAGCCTTCGTCTGTAGAATGTAACTATTTGTTTTTATTAACTATTTTGAAACATTGAATAGCGCGCATGGCAGTCGATGAATTCGAATTCTTTCTCGAAAAAGAATGGTCCGATGGCCTACCCGTAGTCACGCCCACTGAAGCGCGCGTTGCGCGCATGCTCGCGGGCACGACGCGCAATCCGGATGAATTGATAGGCAACATTCCGCCCGCAATGGAACCCGCCACTGTGCGCACCGTTGCAGTACACGCGGTGATGGCCGGCTGCAAACCGGCGTATCTGCCGGTGGTGCTCGGCGGCATCCAACTCATGCTGCGCGAGACATTCAATCTAAACGGCGTGCAGGGCACCATGCATGGCGTTGCGCCGTTGATGATCGTCAACGGCCCGTATGCAAAAAAAATCGGCATCAATGGCAGCAACGGCTGCTTCGGTCCCGGCTTTCGTGCCAACGCTACCATCGGTCGCGCGATACGACTGATGCTGCTCAATCTCGGCGGCGGCATTGCCGGGCTCGCTTCGGCAACGGTGTTCGCAACGCCCATGCGCTACACCGCGTGCATCACCGAAAATGCCGAACGCAGTCCGTGGGAAACCATCGCTGTCGCACACGGCCACGCGCCGGACGACAACACCATCACCTGCGCCATGGTGGAAAGCCCGCGGCTGTGTTACGACGACGCGAGTCAGGAGCCGCAGCGTTTGTTAACCGGCCTCGCCGATTCGATGAGTGCGATGTGCTCGTGGAACCAGCACGTACGCTCGGACATGGTGGTGGCGATGGGGCCGGAGCACGCGACGATCTGCTCGCGCGCGGGTATGAGCCGAACCGATGTACTCGCGTGGCTGATCGAACACGCGGGCCGCAAAGTGCGTGATCTCAAAAACGGCGGCAACTGGCGGCCAGAACGTGCTCGCGCGCTTGGCATTGATCCGGCAGACGACGAACGCTTCGTGCCGGTAATCAAAGACGCGTGCGACCTGCATCTGATCGTCGCCGGCGGCTGGGGGCCGCTCACAGCAATCTGCCACGGCTGGGGTGGCGGCAGCCGCGCCGTGCATGGCATTTACGTATGCACCTAGACTTTCCGCGTGCGCTCCTGCGCGATGCGGATCGGCGGCACCCACGGCTGCTCCGCCCAGGCCACGCCCAATCGCGCGGTCTGCGCGTCTATCAGGTAGGGCTTGCCCTCGACCGTCGCCTTGCGCGCGCGCGCCAACGCCGCTTTGAGCTGCTCCG
>JANMXV010000266.1:0-2111 GCA_031381325.1 Betaproteobacteria bacterium
GAAGCATTTTTGCTACCCGTTTTGGCTCTGGTCATGGCGCAGTTTCCGTTTCAGATATTGGGTTTTCACTCAGACAATGGCTCCGAATACATCAACACCAAAGTGGCCCAGTTGCTGGACAAACTGCGCATCGAGCAAACCAAATCACGGTCTCGTCATAGCAATGACAACGCCTTGGCAGAGAGTAAAAACGCCAGCGTTGTACGCAAGCACATGGGCTACAGCCATATCCCGCAAAGGTATGCCCAACCCATCAACCTTTTCTATCAACAGAGCTTTAATCCCTGGTTAAATTTGCACCGCCCCAGCCTGTTCGCCACCGAGATCATCAGCCCCAAAGGCAAGATCGTGAAGCGCTATAAGCACGAGGATGTAAAGACCCCTCTGGAGTGCCTGGTACTATTGGATAATCAGGGCCTGGTCACCTTCAAAACAAGCGCCACTTTGACTGCGCTACTGATTCAATCAAAGCATATAACAGCCCTTGCAGCAGCACAGAAAATGCAACGCGCTAAAAGCAGATTATTTACAAGTTTCGCAAAACAAAAACGGCAGGTCTAACGGCAACAACCTACTGATAATTAAATCCACTTTCTGCAACGGAATCACTTAAAATTAACTCCTTAACCCTCGGTCAACCCAAACACCTGACTCCTTAACATTACCCCTCCCTTCAGGCTCATACCTGGATTGGAAAATACTCAGCGTCGCTGTCCCGCTGCGACAGATACCGCACGCACCGCCGCGACACCGTTCACCCACGCGCCACAATCTCCCCGGTTCGCTTCGCATTAACCTTGATCACATGCGCCTGATAGGCCGGGCGTGCCGCCAGCCGCTCGTACCATGCGCGCACGTTAGGATGCGCGGGCAGCGCCTCCTTCGGCGTCCAGTTGAACCATCGATGCGTCAGCGAGCCGGACGGGATATCGGCCATGGTGAAACGGTCGCCGCACAGATATTGCCGGCCGGCAAGATGCCGATCGAGGATGTCCAGCCACTGCACCTGAGCCTTGGCCGCGGCCAGGATGGCGTTGGAGCTTCTCTTGTCCTCGGGGCCGAAATAATGCTGCAGATAGACGCCGTTGAAGCCTGCGTAGTTGAGCGAGCTCCAGTCCATCCACTTTTCTGCGTCAGCCCGGCCGCGCGGTGTGTCGGGGCATAGATTGCCCAGACTGTGCTTCATGCACAGATAGCGCACCACCGCGCCCGACTCCCAAAGCGTCCAGCCATCTTCCTCCTCGAGAGTCGGCAGCCGTCCGTTCGGGTTCTTGCGCCGGTACTGCGGGTCGTCATTGCCGCCGAACTCGCCGCCCCAGTCGATACGCTCGTGCGCAATCCCGAGTTCGCCTATGCACCACATCGCTTTGATAACGTTCGAGCCGTCCGCTCGTGCCCATATTTTCAGCATGCCGTTCTTCACCTTATTTATAAAGTTGTCGCGGAGTATAACCAACGGGTAGCTTGCTTGCATCGATGGGCTGTGTGCTGCGCACGATTCACTTTCTGCCGCTTTGCATATTGTGGGACAGCCGTTACAAGTCGTCCTTAATACAGGCCGAGACATATCTGATCGCGTGCCAGCGTTACATTGAATTGAATCCAGTGCGGGCGGCTATGGTGGATGATCCCGCGCACTATCGCTGGACCAGCTATCGAACGAATGCGCTAGGCGAGGTGAATGCAAAGTTAACGCCGCATCCTCTCTATCTCGCGTTGGGTCGTAATAGAGAAGAGCGTTACGCTGCCTATCGGGATTTGTTCCGTGTCCATCTCGATGAGGCAGCGATCGACGACATTCGACTCGCTCTCAGCCAGGGACAGCCGGTAGGAAATTCCCGCTTCTACGCGGCGATCGAGTAGGTGACAGGCAATCGACGCGAGGCGAAAGCACGCGGGCGACCACGTAAAAGTGTTATAGAAAATGTCCGTTTATGATTCGTTTGATTTGAGCCTGGCCCCTTTAGCCCATGCAGTTTCATCATGTCGGGCCGCGCTTAGATGCAATGGCTGCTCTCGGCCAACAGCGGACGTTCAACAAAGGCTCTGCCCAAAAACAACAAACCTCGCTGCAGCGAGGTTTGTGATCGGTCACCCATAGAAATAATTAG
>JANMXV010000300.1:0-14001 GCA_031381325.1 Betaproteobacteria bacterium
GCAGCAAGTGCAATCGCAATATAGCGCCGACCCCCAGGGCAATCCCGCGCAACCGGCGCCGGGCGTTTGGTATTATTGCGATTCGGCACGGGCTTACTATCCGTACGTCGCGGCTTGTGGCGAGGGCTGGCGCACGGTTCCGGCTGCGCCGCCGCCTGCGCAGTAGCGAAGCGGCCACTACAGCGGGGCTTATGCCGTGAGTGATCTGGAAGTCGGTACGTTCCGCGCTTTACCCTACCGGCGCCTCGCCGGTTTTTATTTTTTCTATTTTGCTTATCTTGGCGCGTTCGCGCCGTTCTTCACGTTGTATCTCGATTCGGTGGGCATGACGGCGGTGGAGATTGGGGTGTTGATGTCGATGCCGCAACTCACGCGCATTGTGGCGCCGCATTTGTGGGGCTGGCTGGCGGACCGCGGCGCCAGCGGCTTGCGCATTGCGCGGCTGGCGGGGGTGGCGGGTACGGTGGCTTGGCTGGGCGTCTATGCGAGCACGAATTTCGTATGGTTGTTTGGGGTGTTGCTGGCGGTGATGTTTTTCTGGAGTGCGGCGCTGCCGTTAATTGAAGCCACCACGCTTACGCATCTGGGTGACGAAACCGCGCGCTATGGGCGCATACGTGTGTGGGGCTCGATTGGTTTTATTGTAGCGGTGGTTGGCGTGGGGTATCTGCTCGACGGCTGGCCGGCGCGCGCAGTGTTGTCGATCGTGCTCGCGCTGATGCTGTGCATGCTGGCGTGTTGCTGGTTGACGCCCGAGGCAAAAACGCCGCCGCATGCGTCGGACACGCAGCCGATTTGGGACATACTCAAGCGCCCGGAAGTCGTCGCGCTGATTGTTGCCGCTGCGCTGATGGCGGTGGCGCACGGGCCGTATTACACGTTTTATACGATTTATCTGGTGGATCACGGCTACAGCAAATCGATGGCGGGCTGGTTGTGGGCGTTTGGGGTGATTTGCGAGATCGGCATTTTTGTGTGGATGCCGCATTTGTATCGCGCGTTTACCTTGCGGCAGATTTTGCTGGCGAGTTTTGCGCTGGCGGTGCTGCGATTTTTGCTTATCGGCTGGTTTATCGATAACTTTGTGGCGTTGGTCGCGGCGCAGGCGCTGCACGCGGCCACGTTTGGTTCGTTTCACGCGGCGGCTATCGGTGTGATCCACAAACTGTTTCGCGGGCGACATCAGGCGCGCGGGCAGGCGGTGTATGGCAGTTTCGCGTTTGGCGTGGGCGGGGCACTGGGTGGATTCGCCAGCGGTCATGCGTGGGCGGGGCTGGGGCCGGCGTGGACATTCACGCTATCTTCGGGCGCGGCGCTCGCCGGGTTGTTGATTCTGTGGTGGAAAATGAGATTGTCCGCTGAGTAGAAACACGCGCTGGTTAGCGTGGGCGCTCATGTGACATAATCGCGTATTAACAGCGAGTTACGCGCAATTGCGTTAATCGATTATTCAACACCAACAGACTATGGCAAAAACTCTATACGACAAACTGTGGAACACCCACGTGGTGCATGTCGAACAAGACGGCACGGCGCTGCTTTATATCGACCGCCATTTGGTGCATGAAGTCACCAGCCCGCAGGCCTACGAAGGCCTGAAGCTCGCCAAGCGTCCGCAGTGGCGCGTGGATACCGTGGTGGCAACGGCGGATCACAACACGCCGACGCGTAACTGGGACAAGGGCCTCGAGGGTATCGAAGATCAAGTCTCGCGCCTGCAGATCGAGACGCTGGACAAGAACATCAAAGAGTTCGGCGCCAAGATTTATTTTCCGTTTCTCGATAAACGCCAGGGCATCGTGCATGTGATCGGGCCGGAAAACGGCGCGACCTTGCCGGGCATGACGGTGGTGTGCGGCGATTCGCATACCAGCACGCACGGTGCGTTCGGCGCACTGGCGTTTGGCATCGGCACCAGCGAAGTCGAGCATGTGCTCGCCACGCAATGCATGGTGATGCAAAAATACAAAAACATGAAAATCGCGGTCGAGGGCAAGCTCGGCACCGGCGTTACCGCCAAAGACATTGCGCTGGCGGTGATCGGCAAAATCGGCACCGCAGGCGGCACCGGGCATGCGATTGAATTTACCGGCAGCGCGATACGCGATCTGACGATGGAAGGGCGCATGACGCTGTGCAATCTGGCGATCGAGGCTGGCGCGCGCACCGGCATGGTGGCGTGTGACGAGAAGACGATTGAGTATTTGAAGGGACGTATGTTCTCGCCCACCGGCGCGCTATGGGATAAGGCCGTCGCATACTGGCGCACTTTAAAGAGTGACGACGGCGCACACTTTGATACGATGGTGACGATGGACGCTGCCGGGATTCAGCCGCAAGTGACCTGGGGTACTAATCCGCAAATGGTCACTACCGTCGGCGGCAAAGTGCCCGACCCCGCGCAGGAAACAGACAAGGTGCAGCGCGAGTGGATGGAACGCGCACTCAAGTATATGGATCTGAAGCCAAATACGCCTATCACGGAAATCAGTATCGACAAAGTGTTTATCGGCGCCTGCACCAACTCGCGCATTGAGGATATTCGTGCTGCGGCGCAAGTGGTCAAGGGCAAAAAGGTGGCGGGCAACGTCAAACTGGCGATGGTGGTGCCGGGTTCCGGGCTGGTGAAAGCGCAGGCCGAGCAAGAGGGCCTCGACAAAATTCTGCTTGAAGCAGGCTTTGAGTGGCGCGAGCCGGGCTGCTCAATGTGCCTCGGCATGAACGACGATCAGTTGTCGCCGGGCGAGCGTTGCGCGTCCACTTCGAATCGCAATTTCGAGGGGCGGCAGGGCGCCGGCGGCAGAACGCATTTGGTGAGTCCGGCGATGGCGGCAGCGGCTGCGATTGCCGGACATTTCGTTGACGTGCGACATTTCAAGTGACGGAGGCGACTATGAAGAAAATTGCGGTGATTCTTATTGCGTTGTGGGCAGTAGTTCTGGCCGGCTGCAATACGATGCACGGTCTTGGTAAAGACATGGAAAAGGCGGGCGAAGCGATTCAGAAAAAGTCCGATAGATAACATGGAAAAATTTGTCCGCAAAGAAGGACTGGTGGCGCCGCTGGATCGCGCCAATGTCGATACCGACGCCATCATTCCGAAGCAGTTTCTCAAGTCGATCAAGCGCACCGGCTTCGGCCCGAATGCGTTTGATGAATGGCGTTATCTGGATCGCGGCGAGCCGGGCAAAGACGATACCAAGCGTCCGCTGAATCCGGATTTTGTGCTCAACAAAAAACGCTTCCAGGGTGCAACCGTGTTGTTGGCACGCGAGAATTTTGGTTGCGGGTCGTCACGCGAACATGCGCCGTGGGCATTGCAGCAGTTTGGATTTCAAGCGGTGATTGCGCCGAGTTTCGCGGATATTTTCTTCAATAACAGCCTTAAAAACGGCTTGGTGCTGATCAAGTTGGACGCGAAAATTGTCGATCAGTTGTTCAAGGAAACAGCCGCCAGCGAAGGCTACCGCCTCGCGGTTGATCTGGAACAGCAGACGGTGAACACGCCCACGGGTGAAAGCTTCAAGTTCGATATTGATCCGTTCCGCAAACATTGCATCCTCAACGGGCTGGATGATATCGGACTGACGCTTGCGCACGCGGACCAGATTCGTGCATTTGAGGCGAAGCATAAGGTAGCGCAGCCTTGGTTGTTTTAACGGCGGTGAAAGGGTGAAGGCGTGAATGGGCAACTGCCCGAGCCTTCCGTCCTTGCTCCTTCACATCTTCACTCTTTCACTCCTTTACAGACCTTAAATGAAAATCGCAGTTCTCGCCGGCGACGGCATCGGTCCTGAAATCGTTGCGCAAGCCGTCAAAGTGTTGCGCGTGCTGGCCAAAGACGGGCTCAAACTTGAGATGGAAGAAGCGCCGTTTGGCGGCGCGGGTTTTGACGCCTGCGGCGATCCGCTGCCCGCTGCATCGTTGAAGCTCGCCAAAGACGCCGATGCGGTACTGTGCGGCGCGGTGGGCGGGCCGAAATATGATGCCTTGCCGCGCGCACAGCGGCCGGAGCAGGGTATTTTGCGCATACGCAAGGAACTGGGCCTGTTTGCCAATTTGCGTCCGGCAATCATGTATCCCGAACTCGTCGGCGCTTCGTCGCTGAAGCCTGAAGTGGTTTCGGGACTTGACATCATGATTATTCGCGAACTCACCGGCGACATTTATTTCGGTGAGCCGCGCGGACGCCGCGACAACGCACGCGGCGAGCGCGAAGGCTATGACACGATGTTGTATGCGGAGCCGGAAATCCGCCGCATCGCCGAGATCGGTTTTCAGACGGCGATGAAGCGCGGTAAAAAGCTGTGTTCGGTGGACAAGGAAAACGTGCTGGAAACCAGCCGCTTCTGGCGCGAAATCGTCAATGACGTAGCGAAAAAATATCCGCAGGTGGCGCTGTCGCACATGTACGTGGATAACGCAGCGATGCAACTGGTGCGCAACCCGAAACAGTTTGATGTGATTGTCACCGGCAATATGTTCGGCGATATATTATCGGATGAGGCTTCGATGTTGACGGGCTCGATCGGCATGCTGCCGTCGGCCTCGCTCGACGCCAACAGCAAGGGTTTGTATGAACCGAGTCACGGCTCCGCGCCCGATATCGCGGGTAAGAACATCGCCAATCCGCTGGCAACGATTTTGTCGTCAGCCATGATGCTGCGTTACACGTTCAATAAGGATGAGTGGGCGTACCGCATTGAGGCCGCCGTGAAATCCGCCCTCGCGCAGGGTTTGCGCACAGCCGATATTTACGAGGACGGCACGCAAAAGGCGGGCACGCAGGAGATGGGTGACGCGGTAGTGGCGGCTCTATAGTTAACTATTTGCATTTATCGATATTTTTATGAATAAGGTTGGGTTGATAGGCTGGCGTGGAATGGTGGGCTCGGTGCTGGTGCAGCGCATGCGCGACGAGCGTGATTTTGATTTGATAGTGCCCACCTTTTTCTCGACGTCGCAAGCGGGTGGCAAAGCGCCGGACATTGGTACGCCCGTGGGGCCGGTTAAAGACGCAAAAAATATCGCCGATTTAGCGGCGATGGACGTGCTCATTTCGTGTCAAGGCAGTGATTACACCACCGAAATTTATCCCAAGTTGCGTGCGGCGGGCTGGAATGGCTACTGGATCGATGCGGCGAAAACGCTGCGCATGAAGGACGACGCGGTGATTATTCTTGATCCGGTGAATCTCTCCGTGATCAAGTCCGCAATGGGCAAGGGCATCAAAAATTACATCGGTGGCAACTGTACGGTGAGTTGCATGTTGATGGGACTGCACGGTTTATTCCAGCACGATCTGGTCGAATGGATGAGCTGCATGACCTATCAGGCGGCGTCGGGCGGCGGCGCGCAGCATATGCGCGAGTTGCTGACGCAGTTTGGGCTGATGCATGGCGCGGTGGCGGATATGCTGGCTGATCCGGCGTCGTCCATTCTCGATATCGACCGAAAAGTTCTTGCAAAACAAAACGATGGCACGATGCCGCGCGACAATTTTCGCGGCGTGCCCTTGGCCGGCAACCTGATTCCGTGGATCGATCAAGACATGAAAAACGGCATGTCGCTCGAGGAGTGGAAAGGTGGCGCCGAGACCAATAAAATCCTCGGACGCGGCGAAGGCTTCGACAAAGCCGCAACGCCCATCGACAGCGTGTGCGTGCGCGTAGGTGCGATGCGCTGCCACAGCCAGGCGCTGACCATCAAGCTCAAACGCGACGTGCCGCTGAACGAAATCACGCAAATCATCGCCTCGGCGAACCCATGGGTGCGGGTAGTGCCCAACGAGCGCGATATGACCGAGCGCGAATTAACGCCGGCGGCGGTGACCGGCCGTTTGCACATACCGGTAGGGCGGCTGCGCAAGCTGGCGATGGGCGGTGAATATCTGTCGGCGTTTACCGTGGGCGACCAATTGTTGTGGGGCGCGGCGGAGCCGTTGCGCCGTATGCTGCGCATCGTCTTGAAATAATTGTAAAAGTGTAATAAAAACAATTAGTTACGTAACTATTTTGCGCCAGGAAGCAAAGCCTGTTGTATTTTGATCACATAGTTCGTTAAATTATTGAATTACTTGAGATTATTTGAGTTGGCTGAACCACTATGGATAGTGGTCAGTCGTTTTAAAAAGCAGAAAATGCACTGAATATAGGCAGGTTCCGTGATAAATTTCACATTGCACATGAACTTGAATCCCTAAGTGATTGATGTTAGCTTAGTATTTCCAAAAAATAATCGAATCCTAGAGGTGGCGCTGTGCGGGAATTCAAACTCAAAAAATGGGTGGCCGCAGGGTTAATGGTTTCGATGCCGTATGCAGGCATCGTCGATGCAGCCGGATTGGGCAGACTCAATGTGCTGTCACAACTGGGGCAGCCATTCTCGGCCGAAATCGAGCTTGTGAATGTGTCGAAAGAAGAGCTCGCGACGCTGAAGGCAAGTCTGGCGTCTCCTGCCGCATATCAATCGGCCAACCTGCAATTTAATCCATCCCTTAACGCCTTACGTCTGTCTATTGAGCGCCGTCCTAACGGATCGCCGTACATCAAGGCGACATCGTTTCGTCCGGTTGCCGAGCCGTTCCTGGATTTGTTGATCGAAGTCGTGTGGCAGGGCGGCAAAATCGTGCGTGAGTATTCCGCATTGCTGGATCCGCCGGGCATGGAGTCCCCCGCGCCCGCAGTGACCGCACCGGCTGTCGAAGTCCCCGCGCCTACGGCGCAAGTAGCCCCCTCAACCAAACCTCCTGCAGCCGTTGAAACGCCCGCGCCAGCCGCACCTGCGCCCGTGGCGAGGCAGACACCGGCCCCCGCACGTGCAGCAGGCGCAAGCCAGGTAACAGTAAAACAAGGCGATACGCTAAACGGCATTGCAAGCAATGTGAAGCCCGAAGGCGTGTCGCTTGAACAAACCTTGATTGGGCTGTTCCGCGCCAATCCGGACGCGTTTAGCAGCAACAATATCAACCAGTTGCGCGCCGGCAAGATACTGAACGTGCCGGAACGCGAGCAACTTGCCGCTATCGCGCAAGGCGAGGCTGCGCAGGAAGTGCGCGTGCATGCGACCAACTGGAACAGCTATCGGCAGAAAGTGGCTGAATCAGCGCCCGCAGTAGCAGACACCGCGCCCGCCGCGAAGGGCAGGATAACCGCGCGCGTGGACGACAAAGCCGCGCCTGCAGGACCCAAGGATGTTGTGGTGCTGTCCAAGGGAGATACGGGTGGTGCAGGCGCCGGCAAAGGCAGGGATGGCAAGTCTGCCGGCGATCGCGTGCGCGCGCTGGAAGAAGATCTCGCGGCACGCGACAAGGCGCTTGCCGAATCCAGGGATCGCGTGGCGCAGCTCGAAAAGACCTTGAAGGACATGCAAAAGCTGGCCGAAATCAAAAACCCGGCTATGGCGGCAGCGCAGCAGGCTGGCAAGGGCCCCGATCCTAAAGTGGACACCAAGGCGCCACCTAAGCCCGAAGCAAAAGCGGAGCCGCCGAAAGCGGAGCCGCCGAAAGTGGAGCCACCAAAATCCGAGCCGCCCAAGCTTGACGCCAAAGCGCCGGAAGCGCCCAAAGTAGCAACGCCGCCGCCACCCACAGTTGAGCCGCCTGCGCCGAAAAAGGCTGTTGCACCGCCTCCGCCGCCCGAGCCCAGCATCATGGACACCGTGATGGATAATATAGTGCCCATCGGTGGCGGCGCTGCCGCGTTGCTGATTGGACTGGGTGGATTATGGGCACTACGCCGCCGCAAGAAAAATGCCGCAGACGATGGCGAGCTCGCCACACCAAAATTCAAGACGGAGCCGTTCCGGGGTAACGCGGACACTGGCGCTGCCGCATTGGCGCCGTCAGCGGAATCGCCGGAGCATGCGGTTTCCAACGTGTCCGATGTGGTCGACCCGATTGATGAGGCGCAGGTCTATATCGATCACGGTCGTGACGCTCAAGCCGAAGACATCCTGAAAGAGGCGATGGGTAAACACCCGCGCCGCGAGGATATTCCGTTGAAGTTGCTGGAAGTGTACGCAGCGCGCGGCGACAAGAATGCCTTCAATTCGGTCGCGAAAACATTCCATACGCTCACGGTCGGGATTGGCGATAACTGGACCCGCGCGGCCGCCATGGGGTATGCGCTCGACCCGGGTAACAAGCTGTATCCATCCACCGACCAGGTGGTTGATCTTTCAGCATCCCAAGGGTCGTCAGCCGGCAACATTGATCTTGATATTGGGGGTTCCGCAAGTGATCCGCTCGGTACGACCACCGATATCCTGCTGGATGAGGGCGGCCCCGAGGACGACGCGGCGTTGAACAAAACCATGGTCATGACGCGGGACGATTCAAAAACCATAGTGCCCAATGCCGCGCTGGCGATGCCGGATTTTAATATTGAACTGCCGCCCACCAGTGCGCCTGCTGTTGCAGCAGCCCCGGCAGCGCCTGTCAGTTCCAATATGCTGGAGTTCAACATCGACCTGCCGCCCGCATCCGAGCCGAAAGCTGCTGCGCCTGCATCCCAGCCCGCGTCTAAAGCCGATAATGGCGCGCTGGATTTCAAGGTCGATTTCTCTGGCATCAACTTGAACCTGGATGACGATAAACCTGCGCCTGCGGTCGCGCCTGCAGTGTTCAGCGGTGGCCCCAAGGATGCGCATTGGGAAGACGTGCAGCAAAAATTTGATCTTGCGCGCGCGTATCAGGAAATGGGCGACAAGGAAGGTGCAATGGAAATTCTGCATGAAGTAGAGCGCGAAGGCGATGGCGAGCAGAAAGCCGAAGCGCAAAAGATGCTGCAGTCGCTCAAGTAACCCGGCTACACGTTTTTTTTCAGACCGCGGCGGGATACTGCCGCGGTCTTTTCTTTTATGTGTCGGGGTTTTCAAAATGATGCGAATTGCGTTGGGCATCGAATACGAAGGCAGCGGTTTTTGCGGCTGGCAGACGCAGGCGGCCGGCTGCGCGGTTCAGGATCGCCTCGAAGCCGCGCTGGCGCAAATCGCGGGCGTGCCGGTAGCGACGATTTGCGCCGGGCGTACCGACGCCGGTGTACATGCGCTGGCGCAGGTGGTGCATTTCGATTGCGCGGTGGAACGGCCGGAAACGGCGTGGGTGCGCGGTGTCAACGCGTTATTGCCGCCTGCCCTCGCCGTCACCTGGGCGAAGCAGGTTCCCGCAGACTTTAGCGCACGCTTTTCAGCCACGGCGCGCCATTACCGTTACGTGCTGTTAAATCAACCGGTGCGGCCTGCGGCCGATCATGGGCGCGTCGGCTGGTACCATGCGCCGCTCGATTTGGAACGGTTGCGCACCGCAGCGGTCTGTCTGATTGGTCAACATGACTTTAGTGCATTCCGTTCAGCGGAGTGCCAGGCAAAATCGCCGGTGCGTACGCTGACGCAACTGGAAGTGAATGTCTGCGAGCCCTATCTGACTTTCGATTTCTGCGCCAATGGATTTTTGCATCATATGGTACGTAACATCGTCGGCACTCTCATTTATATCGGCAAAGGGCGGCACGAGCCTACGTGGATGCGCGAGCTTCTGGACGCAGGTGATCGCAAATTCGCGGCACCGACGTTTGATGGGGCAGGGCTTTACCTCACCGGCGTAGACTACGGCGCGGCGTGGAATCTGCCGCAACGCGAGCGCGTAAAATTTCCGCTGCTGGCGCTCGAGCATGTGACATGACGGCAATCAAGATTTGCGGCATAACGCGTACGCAAGATGCGCTGGCTGCCGCAGGCTGCGGCGCCAACGCGATCGGGCTGGTGTTCTACGCCCAAAGCCCGCGCTACGTTACGCCTGAGCGTGCCGCTGAACTCATGCGCGTGCTGCCGCCTTTCGTGATGAGCGTGGGCTTGTTCGTCGATGCGGTTGCCGACGAGGTGAGGCAAACGCTTGCGCAAGCGCGTGTCGATTTGCTGCAATTTCACGGCAATGAGTCGCCCGCCTACTGTCGGCAATTTGGCGTGCCGTATCTCAAGGCACTGCGGGTCAGAGCGGGACTGGATTTGTTACAATACGCACGTGACTATCACGACGCCAAGGCGTTGTTGCTTGATGCTTACGTTGAAGGCACGCATGGCGGTACGGGCGCTACTTTCGATTGGGCGCTCATTCCGAAAAATCTTCCGTTGCCCGTGGTGCTGTCCGGCGGACTGACGCCGGAAAATATCACAGCGGCGATTCAGGCCGTGAGGCCTTGGGCAGTGGATGTTTCCAGCGGTGTAGAATTTCAAAAGGGCATCAAAGACACTGCGAAAATTGCAGCATTTGTGACTGGAGTTCGTAATGCAGATGTATGACCTGCCCGATCGCCTGGGGCATTTTGGGCCGTATGGCGGCGTGTTCGTGGCCGAGACGCTGATCGATGCGCTCGACGAATTGCGTGAGGCCTACGCGAAATACCAGCATGATGATGAATTCAAGAAAGAATTCGCTTACGAACTCAAGCATTACGTGGGCCGCCCCAGCCCGGTGTATCACGCCAGGCGCTGGTCGGAGCATTTCGGCGGTGCGCAGGTTTACTTGAAGCGCGAGGATTTGAATCACACCGGCGCGCACAAAATTAACAACGTGATTGGCCAGGCGATGCTCGCCAAACGCATGGGCAAGCCGCGCGTGATCGCCGAGACGGGGGCAGGGCAGCACGGCGTGGCCACGGCAACGATAGCCGCGCGCTACGGCATGGAGTGCGTGGTCTACATGGGATCCGAGGACGTGAAGCGGCAGGCGCAAAACGTCTATCGCATGAAGCTGCTGGGCGCGACCGTGGTGCCGGTGGACAGCGGTTCCAAAACGCTGAAGGACGCACTCAACGAAGCGATGCGCGACTGGGTGACCCACGTCGAGAATACCTATTACATCATCGGCACCGTCGCCGGGCCGCATCCGTATCCGATGATGGTGCGTGATTTTCAATCGGTGATTGGAATTGAAGCGCGCGAGCAAATGCCCGAAATGACGGGCCGGCAACCCGATGCCATCCTTGCCTGCGTGGGCGGCGGATCGAACGCCATGGGCATTTTTTATCCGTACCTGGACGACAAAAATGTGCGGCTGATCGGCGTCGAGGCCGCCGGTTATGGCCTTGAAAGCGGTAAACACTCGGCCACCCTGACGGCAGGTAAGGCGGGCGTGCTGCACGGCAACCGCACCTATTTGTTGCAGGATGAAAACGGTCAGATCATCGAAACCCATTCGATCTCCGCAGGCCTGGATTATCCAGGTGTAGGGCCGGAACACGCGTGGTTGAAAGACTGCGGACGCGCGGAATACGTTTCCATTACCGACGACGAAGCGTTGGAGGCATTTCATAAGCTGTGCCGGCTCGAAGGCATCATCCCCGCGCTCGAATCCAGCCACGCGCTGGCCTACGCCGCCAAGATGGCGCCGCGCATGAAGCGCGAGCAGATTCTGCTGGTGAATCTGTCGGGCCGTGGCGACAAGGATATGCATACCGTGGCTGAAAAGTCGGGCATTGTTTTTTAGTGAACAAGTAATGTCTCGCATCGCTGTCACATTTGCACAACTCAAAGCGCCGGGCAGAAAAGCGCTAATTCCCTTCATCACTGCGGGTGATCCGCATCCGTCGATGACGGTTCCCCTGATGCACGCATTGGTCGCAGGCGGTGCGGATGTGGTCGAATTGGGCGTGCCGTTTTCCGATCCGATGGCTGACGGTCCGGTGATACAGCGCGCCAGCGAGCGCGCGCTGAAGCACGGCGTTTCCCTGAGGCAGGTTATTGAGTTTGTTGTTGAATTTCGTAAAACAAATCGTGATACGCCGGTCGTGCTGATGGGCTACGCCAACCCCATAGAAGCGATGGGCGTTGAACACTTCGCGGATGTGGCAAAGGCTGCGGGTGTGGATGGCGTGCTGGTGGTGGATTACCCACCCGAAGAAGCGCAGGCGCTGGTCAAGCTGCTCGACGCACGTGCATTGGATACCGTCTTTTTGCTCTCGCCGACCACACGCGATGCTCGGCTCAAACAGGTTGGTGAACTCGGTCGCGGTTATCTTTACTATGTGTCGCTCAAAGGCGTGACGGGGGCGGCAAATATCGACACGGTCGAGGTCGCGAAGCGTGTCAAGCACATCAAGAAATTTACCGATCTGCCGGTGGGCGTGGGCTTTGGCATACGCGATGCGGCGTCGGCGAAACGTGTGGCACAAGTCGCGGACGCGGTGGTGATCGGCAGCCGGCTGGTGCAGGAAATCGTCGACGCAGGCAACGATGCGCCGGCGCGCATTCAAGCGCTGCTCTCCGGCATACGTGCTGCGATGGATGGCAAGGATGCCACCGCATGAGCTGGCTGCAGAAGCTGCTGCCGCCGAAAATCAAGCGTGATACCGGCAGCCCCAAAAAGGCAGTGCCGGAGGGGTTGTGGAGTAAATGCAGCGCTTGCGAGACGGTGCTCTATCGCACCGATCTTGAAAAAAATATGCAAGTTTGCCCGAAGTGTGCGCATCACAATCGCATCTCCGCGCGCGAGCGGCTCGACGGCTTGCTTGATCTCGAAGGGCGCTATGAAATCGGCGCTGAAGTCTTGCCCGTCGATACGCTCAAATTCAAGGATAGCAAGCGCTACATCGACCGCATCAGCGAAGCGCGTGCAGCCACGTCCGAGGAAGACGCGCTGGTGGTGATGCAAGGCAGTATCAAAACTATGCCGGCGGTTGCGGCGGCGTTTGAATTTAAATTTCTGGGCGGTTCGATGGGTTCGGTAGTGGGTGAACGTTTTGTGCGCGGCGTGCAAGCCTGTTTGGATCAGCGGCTGCCGTTTATTTGTTTTTCCGCCACCGGCGGCGCGCGCATGCAGGAAGGCGTTTTGTCGCTGATGCAAATGGCGAAAACCTGCGGCGCATTGACGCAACTGTCGCAGGAGAAGCTGCCATTTATCAGCGTGCTCACCGATCCGACGATGGGCGGCGTGTCGGCGAGTTTCGCCATGATCGGCGACGTGGTGATTGCAGAACCCGGCGCGCTGATTGGTTTTGCCGGGCCGCGCGTGATCGAGCAGACCGTGCGCGAAAAACTGCCGGAAGGATTTCAGCGTGCCGAGTTTCTTTTGGCGCATGGCGCGATCGACATGATCGTCGACCGGCGCGAGATGCGTGACAAGCTGGCGAATCTCATTGCATTGCTGCTCAAGCTTCCCGCAGCGGCTTGAAAAACATAATGAAAACAAATAGTTACGTTTATCTCGGCAGGCGATAGTCTGCTGGGCGCTATGTCTATTTCACTCCCGATACCGCTCACTTTCCCGCACACGCTCAATCACTGGCTTGCCCACATTGAGCGGGTGCATCCGCAATCCATAGCGATGGGTCTGGATCGCGTGGGCGTGGTGAAAGACCTGCTGGCGTTAACGCCGGCGGTGCCGCTGATCACGGTAGGCGGCACCAATGGCAAAGGCTCGGCGTGCATGATGCTCGAGGCGATTCTGCATCACGCGGGCTACAAGGTAGGCTGCTACACCTCGCCGCATTTGCTGCGCTACAACGAAAGAGTGCGTATCGCGCGCGAGGAGGCCAGTGATACGCAACTCGTGCGTGCATTCGAAATCGTGGAGCGCGCGCGCGCGCAGGCCGATGTGTTGCTTACCTATTTTGAATTCGGCACGTTGGCGGCGATGAAATTGTTTATCGAAGCGCGCGTCGATGTCGTGATACTCGAAGTCGGCCTCGGCGGACGGCTCGATGCGGTCAACGTGTTTGAGCCGGATTGCGCGATGGTGATGAGTGTGGCGCTGGATCACATGGATTACCTCGGCGACACGCGTGAGAAAATCGGTTTCGAGAAAGCGGGCATATTTCGCACGGGCAAACCGGCGATTTGCGCCGACCCCGATCCGCCACAGTCGCTGATAGATCAGGCTGCAACGATAGGTGCGCAACTACTGATTCGCGGGCGTGAATTCGATGTGACATCCACGCCTGTCCAATGGGCGTATCGCGGCCCAGGCGGCGCGCGTCATGGCCTGCCGTGGCCGGCGCTGCGCGG
>JANMXV010000340.1:0-2545 GCA_031381325.1 Betaproteobacteria bacterium
ACGAAACGTAGGATGCCGGTGACGAAGGAACCGCATCGGTCGAGCGGCGCACACTGTGCGACCGTGCCCCCGATTGATGCGGTTCCTTCGTCACCGGCATCCTACGGGCGTCGCTTAAAATAGTGCCACTGACGTCTGACATGCCTCCATACCCATACACCCTGTCGTTTAGCGAAAAATAGCGCGTACACTTGTACTTCCATACAGTACTTGGTACCTCACTTTAGTAAAATTACCTAAGCCATTGTAGTACTTGTACTTTTTGTGAAAGGTGCGTACTATGCCCCGAAGTTTAAAACAGGGGAGGGTACGCGATGCTCAGCTTCGACTCAGCGGTGGCCACAGGCAGTCTGCGGGTACAAGGAACGTCAGTACAATCGCGGCGCGCACGATCGCGCGAGGTCGTCACGCAGGATATTCCGGTCTACCAAAGCGAGATGTGGACCGCGCTGCAGCGACAGGCGAGTTCGATCCACGAGATTTCCTACCGTGCGTGTTACAAGCCGCAACTGCCGGCGTACTTCATCGAGCGGCTGACCCAGCCTGGCGATATCGTGTACGACCCGTTCAGCGGTCGTGGCACTACCGCGGTCGAAGCAGCGCTGCACGGGCGCTGCGTCATCGCCAACGACGTAAACCCGCTGTCGTCGATACTCACGCAACCGCGGCTGGAATTGCCCGATCTCGATGCTATCGAGGCGCGCCTGAAAATCCTGCGGGTGGACGGACGCGAACGTAAGGAAATCGATTTGTCGATGTTCTATCATCGCGACACCGAGCGCGAACTGCTGGCGCTGCGCCGCTATCTTATCTACCGGCGCGCGGACTACACGGAAGACGCCATCGACCGCTGGATACGCATGGTCGCGACTAACCGGCTGACCGGCCACTCGCCGGGATTTTTTTCGGTGTACACGCTGCCGCCCAATCAGGCGACTACCGCGGAAAACCAGATCCGCATCAACGCGCGCCTGAAACAGAAACCCGAGTACCGGGATATCCGCGAACTGATATTGCGCAAATCCAAACAGTTGCAAGGCAAGCTCACACCACAGCACCGCGAAAACCTGCGCGCTGCCGCCGAAACCGCCACCTTCATGGAAGACAGCGCCGCCAGCACGCTGGGCATCCCCACAGAGTCGGTGAAGCTCACCGTGACCTCACCGCCGTTTCTCGATGTGGTGCAGTACTCGAAAGACAACTGGTTGCGTTGCTGGTTTAACGCGCACGATGCGGCTGAAGTCGCCTCGCGCATTACGATGTGCAGCACAGTGTCGCACTGGTCAACTGCGATGCTGCAAGTGTTTCGCGAACTTTACCGCGTCACCGTGCCCAACGGCTGGGTGGCGTTCGAAGTGGGTGAAATACGGGGCGGAAAAATCAGGCTCGAAGAGGTCGTCGCCCCCCTCGGCATCTCGGCGGGCTTTGCCTGCATGGCGGTGGCGATCAACGCGCAGAAATTCACCAAGACCGCGAATATCTGGGGCGTGTCGAACAACAGCATGGGCACCAATACCAACCGCATCGTGCTGTTTCGCAAGCCGGTGTAGGGCTGGAGCAAACCGGCGGAACCGCTGCGCGTTCCGCCCTATAGACACTCCTCTGTGCCAGCCTTGGGCGCCGCTCTTTATTGACGAGTGATGCGTTATTATATAAACTGTATCACTTATATATAAAGGTATCAATTATGCGTACAACCATCACCATTGAAGACGATGCGTTTGCCGCGGCCAGCGCGTACGCCCGGGCGCGGGCGCTGAAGCTGGGGCAGGCAGTGTCGGAACTGATTCTCCGGGGTAGCGCGGAAAAGCTGCCGATCAAACAAGAGCGCGGTGTATGGGTATTTGACCTGCCCTCCGACACCCCGCGCGTGACGGCACGGCAAGTGCAGCAGATGCTGGACGAGTCGGCCTAAGGTGTCCATAAGTCATCTGCTCGACGCCAACGCCTTGATTGCACTGGGCTGGCCCACACACGAGCACCATCCGCGCATGATCAACTGGTTCACCCAATATGCCCGCGCTGGTTGGGCGAGCACAGCGTTTACGCAATCCGCTTTCGTTCGCATCGTTTCCCAGCCGGCGTTTTCAGGCCGCTCCATCGCCGTCGGCGAAGTAGCGGAACTGCTGTTACGAAATACGGCCCATCCCAAACACCGGCTGGTGGCGCTGGATTTCGGCTTTGCCGATGTTTGGGCCGCCTGCACCGGCGGCATACTCGGGCACCGGCAAATCACCGATGCATGGCTGCTGACCGCCGCCATCCGCAGCGGCATGAAGTTGCTTACGTTCGACGCGGGCATAGCGCAGTTGCTGGCGAATACGCAGGAACGCAGCAAACATCTGACGGTGTTGCATTAATAATGGATTGTCCATGTCAGCCCGTAGGATGCCGGTGAGCGCAGCGAACCGCATCAACCGAAGTCGTGGTCGCGCAGGTCATGCCCCTCAACCGATGCGGTTCCTTCGTCACCGGCATCCTACGAACGCCGCTTAACATTTACCCAACGTTTACCACGTTACTGCGTAACCTTCCCCGGTAAGCC
>JANMXV010000388.1:0-2145 GCA_031381325.1 Betaproteobacteria bacterium
GGGTCGGCTTCTCCAATTCGTTTACGAGGCTACACATAAGTTCACTTGCGTTACGGCCTGCTATTTCGCTGTTTGGAAACTCACGACCCCGCGTTACCGCGACGCCGCTTCCTCATGCTACCAAGGCGTACGGACAACTCCGGCTTGATGTGCTGGAGAAGCAGACCGCAGCGCTCGCCTTCAAGCATGATGAGCTCGCTTCCAACACGCGCGCACAGTTCAGGCAGGTGATGGATACGCTGCGCGAGTTGATGACGCCGCCGGAACCGAAGCGCCGGCCTATCGGCTTTGTGCATCCGAAGGAGTGACGCGCGCGGCTTCGCCGATCTTGTCAGCGCCAAACAACAACGCCCGCAGCAGCGGGCGTTAGGCGGGAATTTCTTTTTTTATTCAGCCGCTATGAATGAGGCGGCGGGGTCGGCGTTGTGGCTCAAGCACGAGCGGTTGTCCGCGTGGGCACAAACAGCGTGTCCACCCTACGCTTGCTAAAACGTTTGAACGTTATTGGTGTGCAGGTCAGCAGACGCGGCGAGAAAGTCGGCTCGAACGGCCGCTTGCAAAGTCAGGCTCCGGACGGTAGTGACTTATAGTGACTTGATAAGCCTGTCGCAAACCGCCATTACTACTGCAAGCGATCTCTCGTGGATGTGAGGCCTTATCGGATCGGCGAATACTTCATTAAGACAGGCGAACATTTCTTGCGGGGGATACTGGGCATTGACGCGCATTTGAGCATCATTTACGAGAGAGCGTCGCTCGTTAGCTGATGCTTTACCCAGTCGTAACCGTTGCTATTACCTGTAAGCTGAGCATCTGCCCATGGGGAGCAAAGCAGTAGAGTCAGAGCGACGAGAAAGCGATCCATTTTGAACCTCTAAGGTTAGAAGTAAAAGTGTGGCGGTAGGTCGAATCAAGCGAGCGTAGCCAAGAAGTAGCATAGCGTATTTCGGAGTGCTTACTAGCCATTTAGGAATAATAGGAATAATAGGAATAATAGGGGACAGACCCTGAGGTTTCCCCGCATTTAGAGGGCGCTTGTTGCACACGCACGCGCAGCCTGTCTGGTGAGCGGCGGGATTGCCTGCCATGGTACAAGTTGATGAAGATAGCGTGGCGCTGCATCGAGAATCCGCCGGCCCAGGGTCAGCACCGAAATCTCGGGACGCGTTGGTCGTCGCGTTGCCATGAACTGAAGTTCAAGCTGGTGCTGCCTCGCGCTTTCCCCAATCAACCTTTGTACGAGCGATGCCAAGTGGGAAATCAGCAGCAATACTGCCAAACGTGGTCCGCTGCGAGAGCGCGATACCGCCAGTCCCAGGCCCAGTTGCAGGTTCTTGGTATCGCGAAACGATGCTTCGATGCGCATGCGTTGCGAATACAAACGGACAATCGCATCAGCGCTCAAATGGCGCAGCCCCAAGCTGCTCGCGAGCAGCCACGGTTCGCGGGCGCTGCGTGCGTTCTTTTTGCTACTGTGGCCCTTGCGTTTTTCGCCATAAATATTTTTCCGGTGTCGGCCCTTTGAGGGGCGTTTGCTCAACACCGCACGCACCGCCACTGCGTTGCTGCGAGCATAAGCGCCAACGCCCAGATCGCGAACCTGCGTGCGGGCCTGGGCATACAGATCACGCGCCGGCGTCCACGCCCCGTCTTGGCCGAACTGCAATCGATTGCGCCCGCGAATCCGACCCACGAACTCCCAGCCCTGTGCATTGACCATCTTGAACCACGGGGCGTGAAATCCCGCGTCGGTCATCACGATGGGCTTGCATCCCGGTGGCAGTATTTGTGCGAGACGACGTAGAAATTTTCGATGTACGCCAGGATTTGCAAGCAGCTTCTGCGGATGCACTTCCTCATAGAGCGTGACGGAGCGTCCGTCCACCACCACGCTGGCACGTAACAGTTGCCAGCGCTGATCAAGCGTCAGATCAGACCAGTCAACCACGATCAAGATTTGCGGCAGGTCGTCTAGCCAACGCAGCGCAATGCACCGATACAACTCACCGAATGCTAGATGCAGTCCCGTATTGCCCAGCAATCGGTCCACACTCTTGAGCCGATGTTTCAAGGCGATGCCGCCGCCAAGACTGAGTGCGATGGCCGACAGACTGGTGATACCACCGTGAAGAAGTGCTGCCGTCG
>JANMXV010000418.1:0-3488 GCA_031381325.1 Betaproteobacteria bacterium
ACGCTCAGCGGCGGTGTGGATTACGACAAAATGAGAGAACGCCGGCGTGGTTTTCTGAATAATTTTGGCGTCACCGGTGATCTGAGGCGTGACGAGGACAATATCGTTTCAAACACTGATCTCTACGCGCAAGCCGAATGGCGAATAACCAAGCGACTGGACATACTGGCAGGCCTGCGGCACAGTCGCGTCAAGTTTTCATCCAGCGACTATTTTCTGTTGACGAATGGCAACGATAGCGGCGCTGTGAGTTATTCGCGCACCACGCCTGCGGCGGGCATTACCTACAAAATCATGCCGGCTCTAAACGTTTACGCCAACGTAGGCAAAGGCTTCGAGACGCCGACGTTTGCAGAATTGGCTTACCGGCCTGCGGGCACCGGCACCGGCTTGAATTTCGGCTTGCGGCCCGCCAACAGCCTGCATCGCGAGCTTGGTTTGAAGGCGCTGGTGGGCGACAACGGACGCGTGAATGTTGCGCTTTTTCGCATCGATGTCAGTGACGAAATCGTGGTCAACAGCAACGCCGGCGGGCGCTCCGATTTCAAGAATGCGCCGGGCACACGCCGCGAAGGTTTGGAGCTGGGGTGGACGCAAAAATTCACGCACGGCTTTGAAGCGGCGCTCTCGTACACGCTGCTTAACGCGCGCTTTACGCAACCCTTTACCACCGTTACAGGTACGCCTTCCGTGGTGGTTCCCGTGGCTGCTGGCAGCAAACTGCCGGGCATCGCAGGGAATAATCTGTTTGGCGAACTGGTGTGGCGTCCTCCGGCCTACGCTGCCTATGGTTTTCACGCGGGCGTTGAAGTGCGCCACAGCGGTAAAGTGTGGGTGAATGATCAGAACGCGGAGTTCGCCGGTGCGTATACGCTTTTCAATCTGCGTGCAGGGCTGCAACAGCGCGGCAAGAACTGGAAGCTCACCGAGTTTGTGCGCGTCGACAACGCGGGCGACAAGGGTTACATCGGTTCAGTGATCGTCGCCGACGCCAACAACCGTTACTATGAACCCGCGCCGGGACGTAATGCGATGGTTGGCATCAATGCGGAATTTAAGTTTTAAGACGCAGGACTCACGCGCGCGTGACCACCGGCGCATCGTCTGTGGAAGGCTCGGGTTTCGTTTCGGCGCGCAGTTCGTCCAGCGGCGGCTCATCGGGCAGCTCGGTCGCCGTTTCCGTCGCCATCAGATCATGCACCAGAAAGCCGCCGGATTGATGCCGCCACAGCTTCGCGTAATGACCATTCAGGCGCAGCAGTTCGTCGTGCGTGCCCTGCTCGACGATGCTGCCCGCCTCAAGCACGATCAGGCGATGCATGCGCGCGATGGTGGACAGGCGGTGCGCGATCGCGATGACGGTCTTGCCTTCCATCAGGCCGAGCAATTGCTCCTGAATGGCAAGCTCGACCTCGCTGTCGAGCGCCGAGGTAGCTTCATCGAGCACGAGAATAGGTGCATCCTTGAGCACCACGCGGGCAATCGCCACGCGCTGGCGTTGTCCGCCTGAAAGCTTGACGCCGCGCTCGCCCACGTGGGCCTCGTACCCCTTACGACCAGTCCAATCCTGCAGGCCGAGGATAAATTCGTGCGCGTGCGCCTTGCGCGCGGCCGCCTCCACCTGCTCATCACTCGCGCCCGGGCGGCTGTAGCGGATATTGGCGGCGATTGAGCGATGTAGAAGCGAGGTGTCCTGCGTCACCATGCCGATGGCCGCGCGCAGACTTTCCTGTGTCACCGCGCCGATGTCATGCCCGTCGATGCGGATGCTGCCGTGCTCGGGTTCGTAAAAACGCAGCAGCAGGTTGACCAAGGTCGACTTGCCGGAACCTGAACGGCCCACCAGGCCCACGCGCTCGCCGGCACGAATGGTGAGGGCCAAGTGGTCGAGCACCGGCTTGCCGTCGCGTTTGCCGTAGTTAAAGCTCACGTCCTCGAAACGGATCTCGCCGCGCGACACTACGAGCTCGCGCGCATCGGCACGGTCGCTTCCACTGTGCGGCACGGTGATCGTTTGCATGCCTTCTTGCACCACGCCGATGTTCTCGAAGATGCCGGTTACCTCCCAGCTTACCCAGCCGGCCACATTGGCGATCTGCCAGGCGAGCGGCAATGCGGTGGCGACCACGCCCGCGCTCACCGTGCCCTGCGCCCACAGCCAGATGCCGATGGCCGCGGTGCCGGTGAGCAGCAGCGCATTCATCGCCGACAGGCAGAACATGAATTGCGAGATCACCCGCATATGGGCGGCAATCGCGTTTTGATGTTCGTCAATCACCTCGCGCACGTAAGCGTCTTCATCGGCCAGCCGCGCGAACAGCTTCACCGTGAGGATATTGGTGTAGCTGTCCACCACCCGCGCCATCACGTGCGAGCGTACCTCCGAGCTGGCGCGGGCGAGATCGCGCATGCGCGGCACGAAGTAGCGCAGGAACACCAAGTAACCCAGGAACCACATGAGCGTGGGCAGACCCAGGCGCCAGTCCGCGGCGGCCATCAGCACGAAAGCGCTGATACCATAGACCGCGATGTACCAAACGGCGCGGATGCTGGCCATCACGCTTTCGCGCAAGGCATTGGCGGTTTGCATGACGCGGTTGGCGATGCGCCCGGCGAAGTCGTTCTGGAAAAACGGCCAGCTCTGACGTATCACGTGCCAGTGGCTCTGCCAGCGGATCAGGCTGGTGACGCCGGGGATCAGCGCGTTTTGGCGGATTGCCACATCCATCAATATCACCAGCGGGCGCACGATGAGTATCAGCGAGACCATGCCGAGCAGCAAAGGCCACTGCTGTGCGAGAGCCGCCTGGCGGTCGACGGCCTCCATCAGCGACACCAGCTTGCCGATAAACACCGGAATCACCGTGTCGATCAGCGCCACCGCCAGACTGGTGACGAACATGGCCGCGTACCAGCCCTTGGTCTGGCGCACGAAGTGCCAGTAAAAAGCCATCAGCCCGGGCGGCGGCGCGCCTGGACTTACGCGTGCGGTGCCGCGTATGCGGGATTGAAGATAGCTGAACATGCCGCCATTATCGTTGCAGTGGATGTTCGGGGCCAGCCGGGAACCTGCAAACCTTCTTCAATTCATCGTGGCATCACCGCGCCGGGCTGACATACAATTCTTGATCAATCTGGTTTTCGCCACCTGTCAGTGTTCCATGAACTATTAATTCGACTCCGGTACCCATGGGTACACCCTGGATACAAACGTCGTCTCGGAGCCCATGAAACCCAACGGCAATCCAGCCGTGCAAACCTAGCTTGATCGGCAGGCCGCCGAGACCCTGTATCTGACGGCGACCAGCCTTTCGGAATTGTTGGTCGGCATTGAAATCCTGCCGGACAGTAAGCGCAAAGAAGGACTTGATGCTGCGCTGAGCGATCTGCTGGTGAGCCTTTTTGGATCGCGTATTTTACCGTTCGACCAGCGGGCTGCGATGGCCTATGCGCTCCTGGTCGGTCGCGCTCGATCCGGAGGCCGCCTT
>JANMXV010000045.1:0-1947 GCA_031381325.1 Betaproteobacteria bacterium
CGGAAACGATTGCGCTTGCGGGCGTGCGGGTTGCTGCAATCAGTTGTCTATGACCAGCGGCACACCTGTCAGTCCAAGATGAAAATCCGTTGACCAGCAACTTTTGATCTTGCGCACAATCATCAAATGCAGGCCGGTGGCGTCGGTCAGCGTCAAATCCTGATCGGAATATCGCCGCAGCACGTTCCTGGCGCCCGTTTGCTCCGCTTGCCCAACTGAGGCAACGGTCAGCGGCTTCATGTCTTCGATCATGGCCAAAAATTGCATGGCGCGTGTGCGATCATAGCGGCGCAGAAACCATGCGTGGCCCTCGGCGACAACCAGCGTGGTGGTGACAAGCTTTGGCGGATCGGAAAACAGCCTGCGAAACAGCGGGTGATGCGTATCCGAGCGGTCAACAAAAGCAATCAGCGCGGAGGTATCGACATAGGCCTCAGTTTTTCTGGCCATAGATTATTTCGTCGATGTGCCGGCTGGACTGAGGATCGCCCGATTCCACCATCCCCGCATAGCGCATCCAGGGCTTGGTTTCGTCCGCAGGCAGTATCGTGCGCAGAGAGCGGCGCAGCAGTTCCGCCAGCGACACGCCGAGGCGTCCGGCTTCGCGCTTGGCCGCCGCGTACTCGCTTTCCGAGAGGCTGATTTGAGTGCGTATCATGATAACACTTTATCATTTTTAGACATCATGCGCAATACTGGCCGGGCAAGCTTCAGGGCGGCATGAAAAAATTCAACAAAAACAAATACTCACAATACATGTAGCGTGCGCTATGCGCACGACGAACAGTGTTGATCGTGCTGCGGATCGTGCGCACGGCGCACGCTACGGATTTGCGGTAGTGTGGCTCGGTGAGAACGTTAAGAGGTCTTGCCTTTTGCCTGTCTGTGGGACCAAGCCCTGCGAGCCCAAATCTATCTGGGCAATGAGGCGTTCGTGAAGCGCCTGCAGACGCGCATCATCGCCAAACCAAGTCGCGAGATACCCCGCGCGCAGCACCGCAAAGCGGCAGGGCCGCTTGCGTATTGCTTTAGCAAAGCCAAGCGTGACGAAGCCATCAGTGTTGGTTTGGCCGTTACTGCGGCTTGATCTTCGCCGCCTTCACGATACGACCCATCGCCACCGTATCCGCCGCGAGAAATGCGTCAAACTCCGCCGGTTTCAGCGTGAACTCCTCCGCCCCCAGTTGCCGGTAGCGTTCGCGCACGTCAGGCAGTCTGAACGTGCGCGTGATTTCATCGTGTAATTTGTTGATCACCGCGCGCGGCGTTTTGCGCGGGGCGAGTATGCCTATCCAAAATGAATGTTCGCCTTCCGGCATACCCGCTTCCGCGGCTGTGGGCACGTCGGGCAGTTGCGCCATGCGCGATTTGGCGCTCACGATCAAGCCCTTCAGCCGCCCATCCTTCAACAGCGGCACCGCGGTCCCCGCCGGCATGTAAATCCAGTCGAGCCTGCCCGCGACCAGTTCCACCAGCACTTCGGTGGTGCCCCTGAACGGCACGTGGTTGGCCGTGATGCCGGCGCCCATCATGAGTTTTTCCGAATGCAAATGCGTGCCGCTGCCGACGCCGCCGGAGCCAAAGTTCAACGCACCGGGTCTGGATTTTGCGGCGGCGATCAGGTCCTCAAGGTTGACCAGTTGCGCTGGGGCGGCACCAGCAGCACGCTGGGCAATTCCGCCAGCGTCGTCACAGCGGAAAAATCCTTGACCGGATCGAATGGCAGATTGCTATAGAACCACGTCATCCCCGATTGCGCTGACGAGGTGAGCAGCAGCGTATGCCCATCGGGCTCGCTGCGCGCCACGATGCTCGCAGCAATAGTGCCGCCCGCGCCGCCACGGTTGTCGATGACGATGGATTGCCCCAACTGGCGCGACAGCGGCTCGCTGATGGTGCGCGCAATCACATCGCTGGACGTGCCGGGTGTGGCGATGCCGACAAAGC
>JANMXV010000449.1:0-2172 GCA_031381325.1 Betaproteobacteria bacterium
TTGATGCGGGCGGCGGAAATGGCTATCGCGCGAGCACAACAACATGGCTTTGGCGTGATTGGCATGAACAACAGTTGGGTCAGCGGACGCGGCGCGATTTATGTCGAGACCATTGCGCGCGCGGGGCTTATCGGCATTCACACCGTGAGTTCGACACAGCACGTCGCGCCGCCGGGCGCCGCCAAGGCCGCGTATGGCACCAATCCGCTGTCGTTTGGCTTTCCGACCGAGGGCGATCCGTTCGTGATCGACATGGGTACTTCAGCCTTTATGTCCACCGACATGATGTTTCGCGAGCGGCGTGGCGAGCTGCTGCCCGAAGGTGTGGCGATCGATGCGCAAGGCAAGCCGACACGCGATGCCAAGGCTGCACGCGCGGGCGCGCTGCTTTCATTCGGCGGCTACAAGGGTTTTGCGCTGGCGATGGCGGCACAGGCGCTGGGCGTATTCGCCGGCGCCGGCAACGATCAGGAAAGTAACTACGGCTATATGATGATGGCGATGAAGCCCGATCTGCTGATGCCGCTGGCGGATTACCGCACGCAACTCACCGAGACCTTGGCGCGCATCAAGGCCACGCCACGTCAGCCCGGCGTGGATGAAATCCGTCTGCCGGGAGAGCGCTCATTCAAAGAGCGTGAGAAAAATCTGCGCGAGGGCATCGTGATTGACCGCTTTATATACGATGCGTTGCTGGCGGCGCCGCAGGGCGAGCTTGCGCCGTACCTATAAGCGGTGACGCTGTTCGTAGGATGTCGGTAAGCCATAGCGAACCGCATCAATCGCGAACGTGTTTGTACGGTGCGTCAGTCTCGAACGATGCGGTTCCTTCGTCACCACATCCTACTAACCGTGAGTAATTTGCTGCGCTGTTCAAAGCAATTTCTCATCATCAGGTATCCTCGCAGCCCAAAGGCCATGCAAGCATAGCGCGGAATGAAACGGCAACAACACAAAATTAGACGACGAGATTATCGGGGTCGCGTTGACTCGCGTCACGCCACGCTCACGTTGACTGCGGCGGTTCGCAGATGACCGCGCGTCGCAGTGCGCTCGACTGGATGCTGCTCGCCGCGCTGGTGGCGATGTGGGGTTCGTCGTTCATGTTCATCAAACTCGGCGTGGCGACGGTGCCGACGTCGACGCTGGTGGCCGCGCGGCTGATGCTCGGTGCGCTGATACTGATAGTGGTGGTTTACCTGCGCGGCGCGCGCCTGCCGCCGTTCGGACGCGTGTGGGGCTACTACACCATTCTCGCGTTGCTCGGGAACTGCATCCCCTTCACTGCGATCACCTGGGGCCAGCAACGCACCGACAGCGCACTGGCCGGCATTCTGATGGCGGTGATGCCGCTGGCTACCATGCTGCTGGCGCATTTTTTCGTCAAGGGCGAGCACATGACACGCAATCGCGTGCTCGGGTTCATACTCGGTTTCGCGGGAATCGCAGTGCTGATGGGGCCGCCGGCACTCGGCAGAATCAGCGGGCAGTCGCTTGCGACGTTGTCGCAAATGGCGATCCTGTTGGGTGCGCTGTGCTACGCGGCCAACAGCGTGCTCACGCGCATTCTCGCGCGCGGCGACGACGTGCTGGTGGCGTCTGCCGCGATGTTGTTGATCGCCAGTGTGATTGCGCTGCCGATCGCGCTGGCGGTGGACAAACCGTGGCAGCTTGCGCCCGGTTTTGCGTCGTTATCGGCGATTTTGTGGTTGGGCGTGGGGCCGACGGCCATTGCCACGGTGGTGTACTTCAAGCTGATCGCCACGGCCGGGCCGACCTTCATGTCGCTGGTCAACTATATGAGTCCGGCGGTGGCGGTGTTCCTGGGCGTGTCGCTGCTCGGTGAAACGCCCGGTATCCACGCTTACGTTGCTTTGGCACTGATCTTGCTCGGTATTGCAGTGTCGCAATGGCGGCGGGGCACTTGAAATAGCCGCTTTCAGCCCGAAATCAGAACTACGGCTGCGCGCGTCGTCGATAGCCACACACCTGTTGTGGAGATAATAAAGCGATT
This sequence comes from Betaproteobacteria bacterium, assembly GCA_031381325.1. Classification (GTDB taxonomy): domain Bacteria; phylum Pseudomonadota; class Gammaproteobacteria; order Burkholderiales; family SG8-41; genus UBA5216. Next base: position 2,015 of record JANMXV010000449.1, read on the forward strand.
GTGTGCGGTAGGTAACCGATTGTGCGGGTGGCGCGTTATAGGATGTGTGCGCTTAACAGATGGCAGAGGAGGTGGCTTATGAACGTGGTCTACAACAGCGAAAACTACTACGTGGTCGAATATGCCGACCAGCGCGGGTTCGAGTTGGTGGACAAGTG
>JANMXV010000470.1:0-2245 GCA_031381325.1 Betaproteobacteria bacterium
CTCCTCCGAACCCACATCGAGCCATAGCGGTTGGTTGAATTGTTCATTCGTGCTCCACCTAGAGCGCCCATTCCCGGTGCCGGTGGAATAAACCTCCCGTACGGCGTGGACAAAATTCTGCACCAGAATTTTGTTTTTGCCGCTCACCTTGCCCTCCACAACCACCACACGATCGAGCGGATCTGTGAGTTCGTAGACCTTGGCGTTTTTCAGCGCAACTGTTTCTTCGTTCAGCAGATGGTAGCCGAAGATTCCTATCCCAAAAACCACTAGAGAAAACGCTATGCCGACGATGGTCTTGCTGTTCATTTTTCTCATAAGCGGTGTTTCGGGCACAGGCGTCTGATACGGTTCATTATGACCACTTTACTGCCCTGGTGCTGCACGCCTACCCGTTCACGGCATTATCGCGCAAACGCGAACGTTAAGCCCCTGCGTTCATCGGTATCGCGTACTGCCAAACCGCTTTGCCGTGGATCATATCGTCCGCAGCACGCGCGGGAAAAATATATGCAGCAACACGCCGCGCCCCACCAGAAATCCAGCTACCGCGATCCACAAGCCTGCATTGCCGATCAAGGGCATCAAGGTGTAAAGCAGGATCAAAAATATCGCGAACGACGCGATGACGGTGTTGCGCATGATGCGCGTGCGCGTCGCCGCGAGATAAACGCCGTCGTAGGTGTACGCCCACACTGACGCGAGCGGCATCAGCACCGGCCACCACAGGTAGCTTGCGGCAGCCGCGCGCACTTCGGGAATGCTGGTCATCAACGCAATGATGGCGTGCCCCGCTACGGCATAGATCAGAATGTTGATCAAGCCGACCACGCCCGACCACAAAAACACCACGCGCCGATCGTGCAGAAAAGCGGCGCGGTCACGCCGCCCCACCGATTCACCGAGTATGGCTTCGGCGGCATGCGCCACACCGTCGAGCGCGAATGAAGTGAAAACCAAAAAGTGATGCAACACCTGATTCGCGGCCAGTTGCACGTCGCCGAGTTCAGCACTTTTCGCCATGAAGAACCCCAGCACGGAGACCACGCAAACGGTGCGCAATACGATGTCGCCGTTAATCGACACCATGCGCCGCAGTTGCGTGGGGTCGAGCAGACGCGCGCGCTTGCCGTCGTCGGGTAACTCACGCAAGGTGCGCCACACGCAGTACAGGCCGATCAGCAGGCCCGCGTACTCGGCAATCAACGAGGCTGCCGCCACACCCGGCACGCCCCATTTGAACTCAAACACAAACAGCAGTGCAAGCACGATATTCAGGCAATTCACAAAGACCTGAATCACCAGCGGCGTGCGCACATTGCGCAGGCCATAGAACCAGCCGATGATGGCATAGGAGCCGAGTACCGCCGGCATCGACCACACGCGAATCAGAAAATACTCGCGCGCGTATTGCTCTACCTGCGCGCTGGCTTTAATAATCCAGAACGCGAACGCAATGATGGGCAGTTGCAGCGCGACGATCACGCTGCCAAGCACACCCGCGAGCAGCAGCGCGCGGGCAATCATCGCGCGCACTTCGGCATGGTCACCCGCGCCGCGCGCCTGCGCCGTGGGGCCGGTGGTGCCCATGCGCAGGCAGTTGAACAAATGGTAGATGTAATTGAACAACATCGCGCCGATGGCCACCGCACCGATGTAATAGGGCTCGGGCAGGTGGCCGACGACGGCGGTATCGACCGCGCCCAACAGCGGCACCGTGACGTTTGCGAGGATGATCGGCCACGCCATCGCCCATACCTGGCGGTGGGTGCTGTGAGAGGTTGATGCGCTCACGACAACACAAACATATAGCTATAGGTCATCAAAAAGTGTTGGTATGCGCGCAGCCGGCGCTAGAGATGCGCTGACCGCTGGCGCGCCGCCCGGCTTACTCAACGCCCCCACGCGCACCCCCAGCAAGCGTATGCGCCGATCCAGCGGCACGCGCTTTAAACACTCACCCGCCGCGCGGCGTATGGCGGCAGCATCGCCGGTGGGCACATCGATAGTGAGATCGCGCGTTACGGTTTTGAAATTATCGTAACGCAACTTCAGGCCGATGGTTTTGCCGACCACGCCCTTGCGCTTTAAGTCATCCGCTACGCGCACACACAAATCGGTGAAGGTGCGCGAGAGTTTTTCGCGGTCACGCACGGGATGCAGGTCGTCCTCAAACGTAGTTTCACGGCTGATGGATTTGGGTTCGCTGTAGGTAACCACCACGCGCTCGTCGCGCCCGTGCGCC
>JANMXV010000471.1:0-1021 GCA_031381325.1 Betaproteobacteria bacterium
CTCCTCCGAACCCACATCGAGCCATAGCGGTTGGTTGAATTGTTCATTCGTGCTCCACCTAGAGCGCCCATTCCCGGTGCCGGTGGAATAAACCTCCCGTACGGCGTGGACAAAATTCTGCACCAGAATTTTGTTTTTGCCACTCACCTTGCCCTCCACAACCACCACACGATCGAGCGGATCTGTGAGTTCGTAGACCTTGGCGTTTTTCAGCGCAACTGTTTCTTCGTTCAGCAGATGGTAGCCGAAGATTCCTATCCCAAAAACCACCAGAGAAAACGCTATGCCGACGATGGTCTTGCGGTTCATTCTTATCATAAACGGTGTTTCGGCTGCAGGCGTCTGATACGGTTCGTCATTGACAACTTTTCTCCCATAGCAATTCACGCGCACCCGTTCGCGGCATTATCGCGCAAACGGGTAAACCCTTGGCTTCATTTTGTGGCGCGAAGTTGTCAAAGCGCCCTGTCGTGGGTCAAATCGTCTGCAGCACGCGTGGAAAAAACACATGCAGCAACACGCCGCGCCCCACCAAAAATCCGCCAACAGCAATCCACAGCCCCGCGTTGCCGATCAACGGCATCAAGGTGTAAAGCAGGATCAAAAATATCGCGAACGACGCGATCACGGTGTTGCGCATGATGCGGGTGCGCGTAGCCGCGAGATAAACGCCGTCGTAGGTGTACGCCCACACCGAAGCCAGCGGCATCAGCACCGGCCACCACAGGTAGCTTGCGGCGGCCGCACGCACTTCCGGAATGCTGGTCATTAGCGCAATGATGGCATGACCCGCTACGGCATAGATCAGAATGTTGATCAAGCCGACCACGCCCGACCACAGAAATACCACGCGCCTATCGTGCAGAAAAGCGGCGCGGTCACGCCGCCCCACCGATTCGCCGAGTATGGCTTCGGCGGCATGCGCCACGCCGTCGAGCGCGAATGAAGTGAAAACCAAAAAGTGATGCAACACCTGATTCGCGGCCAGTTGCACGTCGCCGAGTTCAGCGCTTTTCGCCAT
>JANMXV010000498.1:0-4301 GCA_031381325.1 Betaproteobacteria bacterium
CCCGCCCCAAGGCGGGCGAGGGGGTTACTTCGGGTATCGATGCTAATGCCGCGGAGAAGGATGCAGTACAACGCGAAGTCGTCCTTTTCATCGACACCTTCAACAACTACTTCGAGCCGGAAAATGCACAAGCCGCGCTAAAAGTACTGCAAGCCGCCGGCTACACCGTGCATGTGCCGCGCGCGAAAAATGAATCGCGTCCCCTATGCTGCGGCCGCACCTTCCTCGCTACCGGCATGGTCGACAAAGCCCGCGCGGAAGCGCAGCGCACTATCGACACGCTGTTGCCGTACATCGAGCGCGGCGTACCCATTGTCGGACTGGAGCCTTCATGCTTACTCGGTATGCGCGATGAATTTCTGTCGATGCTGCCGAATCCACAGTCAGCGGAGTTGGCGTTGAACGCTTACCTGTTCGAGGAATTCATCGCGCGCGAACTCGACGCGGGCCGCTTCAAACTCAGCCTCAAACCATTGCCGCAAAAAAAAGCCCTGCTGCACGGCCACTGTCATCAGAAAGCGTTCGCCGCGATGCCCGCCGTGTTGCGTGTACTGAAACTAATTCCAGAATTGCAAACGGAATTGATCGAATCCAGTTGTTGCGGCATGGCCGGCAGCTTCGGCTACGACGCCGAGCACTACGGCGTTTCAATGCAAATGGCCGAAGCCGCGTTGCTACCGAAAGTGCGCGAGGCTGACAAAGACACGTTGATCATCGCCGACGGCACCAGTTGCCGTCACCAGATACACGATGGCGCGCAGCGCGAGGCGGTGCATGTCGCGCGCGCGCTGGCGCAGGCGCTGGCGTGACCAACGGCGTGACGGACGCAAGGGGGCCGTATCTGCTCGAAGTCGAAAACCTGCATGTGCATTTCGTCACCCCGCGCGGCGTGGTGCGCGCGGTCGAAGGCATTTCCTACAAGGTGCGCGCGGGTGAAGTGGTGGCGCTGGTGGGTGAATCGGGCTGCGGCAAGTCGGTATCATCGCTGGCGATCATGCGGCTGCTGGCGAAGCCGTCAGGGCGGGTGACGCAGGGGCGTGTTCTGTTTGAGGGCCGCGATCTGCTGCGGCTTACCGAGGATGAGATGCGCGCGATACGCGGACGCGATATCGCGATGATTTTTCAGGATCCGATGACCTCGTTGAATCCGGTGCTCACCGTGGGTTATCAGATCACAGAGCCGCTGCTGATCCATTTACGCATGGCGCCGGACGCGGCGCGGGCGCGGGCGCTTGATCTGCTGAAAATGGTGGGAATAGCGGATGGCGGGCGCAGGCTCGATCAATATCCGCATCAGTTTTCGGGCGGCATGCGCCAGCGCGTGGTGATTGCGATTGCGCTGGCGTGCAATCCCAAGCTCATCATCGCGGATGAGCCGACTACCGCGCTGGATGTCACAATCCAGGCGCAGATCCTGCGATTGATGAAGGACCTCGCGCGAGATTTCAATATTGCGCTGGTGGTGATTACGCATAACCTCGGCATCGTCGCGCGCTACGCTGACCGCGTGACCGTGATGTACGCGGCGCGCATGGCCGAGCAGGGCGCGGCCGCGGCGGTGTTTGCGAAACCGTTGCATCCGTATACCGCCGGCCTGTTGCGCTCGGTGCCACGTCTTGACCAGCCGCGCGGTCTGCGGCTTGAAACCATCGACGGCGCGCCGCCCGATCTGCTGGCGCCGCCGCCGGGCTGCCGCTTTGCGCCGCGCTGCGCTGCGCGGCAGCCGGCGTGCGAGCAAGGTCTGCCGGAGATGGTTGAGGTGACAACGGGCCGTCACACCGCGTGTTTGCGTTCGCAGGAACTCGACCGCGTCGGCCCCTTGGCGCTGGGTTTACAAGCGGCCGCGCAAAGCACCGCCGTGGTGAAAACAGTGAATCGCGACTCGCCGCTGCTTAGCGTGCGCGAACTCAAAACCTACTTCGATATTTCAACCGGCTTGAAAACCTTCGGCGGCAAGCGCGCCGAGGTGCGTGCAGTAGATGATCTGTCGTTCGATGTATTCAAAGGTGAGACCGTCGGCCTGGTGGGCGAATCCGGATGCGGCAAAACCACCGTCGGGCGCACGCTGTTGCGGCTGGAGAAATCGACTGCGGGTTCCATCCATTTTGGCGGCGTCGATGTCACGCGCGCGGGCGGCGAGGCGCTGAAAAATTATCGCCGCAAAATTCAGGTGATTTTTCAGGACCCTTTCAGTTCGCTCAATCCGCGCATGACCATCGGCGACAGCATCGCCGAGCCGCTGCTGGTTTATAAGTTACAGCCGAACAAGGCTGCGGCGCGCGCGAAGGTCATCGATCTGCTCAAGCAAGTGGGGCTGTTTGATTACATGGCGAGCCGCTATCCGCACGAACTGTCGGGCGGTCAGCGTCAGCGCGTAGGCATCGCACGTGCGCTGGCGATGGAACCGGAATTCATCGTCTGCGACGAGCCGGTGTCGGCGCTGGATGTGTCGATCCAGGCGCAGATCATCAATTTGCTAGAAGACTTGCAGAAAAAACTGGGGCTGACCTATTTGTTCATTGCGCATGATCTCGCGGTGGTGCGACACATTTCGGATCGCGTGATCGTGATGTACCTGGGCCGCGTGATGGAGATCGCTGATCGCGATGCGCTGTATGCCGAGCCGCTGCATCCTTACACGCAGGCGCTGATGGCAGCGGTGCCGGTGCCCGATCCGGCTATCGAAGCGCGGCGCGAGCATCGCGTGCTGGGCGGTGAAGTGCCGAGTCCGCTTGCGCCACCGCCGGGCTGCGTGTTTCATACGCGCTGCCCGATTGCGGAAGCGAAGTGTAAGATCGAGCGGCCATCGTTGCGTGAGGTTCGGCCCGGCCATTTCGCGGCCTGCATAAAAATCTGAACCCGCCAGCGGCGGTATTAGAGCGCAGGAGCGTATTTGCGTAACTATTTGTTTTTATTTTGTTTTTTTGTTATTTCATGGGCTAGCGCGCAACAGCCGCAGTCCGGCGGCGTACTCAAGTTCGCAGTGGTGGGCGAACCAACGAACTACGATTGCCACGCGCAATCGTCGTTCAGTTTCATTCACGCGGTACGTCCGCATTACTCGACACTGCTCGCAATGGATGCGGCGAAGTACCCCGCCGTTAAAGGCGACCTTGCGGCATCGTGGGCTGTATCCGAGGATCGGCTCACCTACACCTTCAAACTCAAAACCGGCGTGCGTTTTCACGATGGGTCCGCGCTCACAGCGGAAGACGTGCGCGCCAGCTACCAGCGCATTCGCCGCCCGCCGCCGGGCGTGACCTCCGCGCGCGCGGAGCGCTACGCCGACATCGCGTCCATCGAAACCCCCGATGCGCAGACCCTGGTATTCAAGCTGTCGCGGCCGAACAACGCGATGCTGCTTAACTTTGCCAGCCCGTTTGATTGCATCTACAGTGCCGATAAGCTCAAGGACGATGCGCAATTTCCGCAACGCAATGTGCTGGGCAGCGGGCCGTTCGTGTTCGAGGCGCACGCGCCGGGCGTGCAGTGGAGCGGCCGCCGCTACGCGCAGTATCACGACAAAGGCAAACCGTACCTCGACGGCTATGCCGCGCAATTCCTGCCGCGCGAAAGTATGGTCAACGCGCTGGCGGCGGGCGATATCCACGCGGAGTTTCGCGGGCTTGCACCTGCCGATCGCGCGCGCGTGACGAGTGCGTTGGGCGCGCGTGCGGCGGTGCAGGAATCGCCGTGGCTGTGCGCGATGGTGGTGACGTTCAATACCGCGAAGAAACCGTTCAACACCGGCCGCGTGCGGCGCGCACTGTCGCTGGCGATAGATCGCTGGGGCGGTGCGCAATCATTGTCGAAGGTGTCGATGGTGCGGCAAGTCGGCGGATTGATGCGGCCCGCTTCGGCGATGTCTCTGTCGGAGCAGGAACTCACGGCGCAACCCGGTTTTGCAAAAGACATTCAGGCCTCGCGCGTGCAGGCGCGCCAGTTGTTGCAGGAAGTGGGCGTTGCCGAATTTTCGTTTACGCTGACCAACCGCCTATCGGAAACGCTGTATGGTCCGGTCGGTGATTTTCTGGTGGATCAATGGCGGCAGATCGGCGTTACCGTGCGCCACGAGCGCCATCCGCCCCGCGCTTTCCTCGAAGCGCTTCAGCGCGAAAATCCGCCGTTCGACGCGGCACTGGATTTTGCCTGCGACACTGCCGACGAACCCAATCTGCAACTCGCGCGTTACCTGTCGCACGATCGCACCGCGACCAATTACGGACAGCACTTCGATCGCACACTCGACAATCTGTTCGACCGTCAGGCGGGCGAAGCGGATCGCCGCCGGCGCTATGAGT
>JANMXV010000060.1:0-8090 GCA_031381325.1 Betaproteobacteria bacterium
CCACATCCAGCAGCAATCGGGAAGGTCGCGATATCGGCTCGCCCTGATGGATCACGCGCTTGACCGGCAGCGGCGCTTTGCGTGCAACGTAGCAGCCGCCCAGATTGGCCGCCGCGCTGCCGGTACCGTGATCTTCAGACAGCGCACCGTGTTTCAACAGAAAAAGCCGCGCCAACAATTCACCGCCGCCCAGATCGGCCCATACGTATATCTTGGTCACATCGTCCGCGGCTTTCTCTGCGGCCATGCGCGCGGCGTCGGGACGGCAACGCCGCACCGCGTCGGCGCTGGTCAGCGGCGCCACCAATTGCTCGTTGCCGGTGTTCACCCACAGTAGCGTGTCGGAAACATCTACCGCGTTGATGCCCAGTGTCTGTGCCAGCGATTCCAACGGCCGCGCATACGGTCTCGTTTGCGGCGCGTTCGCCTTCAGCGTCCATTCGTCGCCGCGCGCGCTCACGGGTATCACGCCCGCGCCGGTTTCCAGCGTCACCTGATCCCCCGCGCCGCTAAGCACGCGCACCACGTGCGCGGAACCCAGTGTGGGATGTCCAGCGAACGGCATTTCAAATGCGGTGGTGAATATGCGAATACGGGCCGTGGCTTTGTCCGAAGGCAATACGAATACGGTTTTTTCAGTCAGACAATCTGCCGCGCCACCGCCAGCAGCATCTCGTCGTTGCCACGCGCGGCGATCATCGACAAGCCGAGTGGGCAACCATTCAGCGTGGCCAGCGGCAGACTCACTTGCGGCAGCCGGCCGATGCCTGAAATACACAACAGGCCCATCGCGCGTTCGCGGAACGCGGTGGTTTGTTCGGGCGGACAGTTCTTGAGCGGCGCGATGTCGGGCACAGTGGGCAACAATAGGATCGCGTTGTTGGCGAGCAACTTGTCCAGACGTTCCGCAATCGCCTCGCGCTGAGGCGCCCTGCGCGCCGCATCGGTTGCATCGCTCTTTGCCACGGCCTCAAAACGCTGGCGGATGCCGGGGCCGAATTTGGGTTGCACGCGGGTCACCCACTCGCGATGCTGTTGCCAGATTTCCGCGAATTGCAGGACGCGAAACACTTCGAACCACTCGTTCAAACCTTCGACGCTGACCGTTACCGGTTGAGACTCCCCCAACACCTTTGAGACGCGCACCAGCGCCGGCTGTAACGCCCGTGCGGCTTCGGGCATAGCGAGCGCAAACGCATCTTGCGCGAGCAGCACGCTTCCCGGTGTTGCAGCCTTGCCACCGAGCAACACTACTCCCACGCGCGCGAGCAGTGCTGCATCGCGTGCGAACCAGCCGCAGGTGTCGAAGCCGGGCGCCAGCGGACACACACCCTCGAGCGAAATGCGTCCGTGCGTAGGCCGTATGCCATAGATGCCGCAAAAACTCGCCGGCCCGCGCACCGAACCGCCGGTGTCGCTGCCAATGGCGAAATCCACCAGCCCGCCCGCCACCGCTGCCGCCGAACCGCTGGACGAGCCGCCCGGCACGCGCCCCGGCGCATTCACATTGACCGGCGTGCCGTAGTGAAAATTTTCACCGGTGAGACTGAACGCCATTTCTTCGGTGTGTGTTTTGCCCGCGAGGGTTGCGCCTGCGTCGAGGAGGCGCTGTGCAACGTGGGAGTGAACCTTGGCGGCATCGTGCGTGCGCAGCCAATCGGGGCTGCCGAATCCGGTTTTGTGACCCGCCACATCGAAGATATCTTTCAGGCCAAAGGTGAGCCCGGCGAGCGGGCCGCTGGGCGCGCCTTGCACTTCAACATGCGTGTGACGGCAAAACGCGCCGAGTTGATCCTGGTCGAGGATGTTCATTTAAACGCTCACATAAAACAAATAGTCAGACTGCATCCGTACGCGCCAGCACCATTTAACTCAGCGCGCGCAGCAATTTGTCATGAATGCCGCCAAAGTCCCCGTTGCTCATGATCAGCACGTGGTCGCCCGCATGGGCAGTACTGGCAATCCTGCCCATCAATTCATCCAAACTATCGCTCACACTGGCTTTCGTGCCCAGCGGCGCCAGTACGGCGGCGGCATTCCAACCCAAGCCGGCGCTGTAGCAGAAAATAAAATCGGCATCGGCAAGACTGCCGGCAAGCTGATCCTTGAGCGCGCCTTGCTTCATGGTGTTGGAGCGCGGCTCCAGCACGGCGATTAAGCGTGCGTTGCCGATTTTCGCGCGCAAACCGGCGATGGTGGCGGCGATGGCCGTGGGGTGATGCGCGAAATCGTCATAGACGGTGACGCCGTTGGCGGCGCCTTTCACTTCCATGCGCCGCTTGACGTTTTTGAACGTGCTCAGCGCCTCGATCGCTACGTTCGCGGGCACTCCCGCATGGCGCGCGGCGGCGATAGCCGCGAGCGCGTTGGCAACATTGTGTTCACCGAGCAAATCCCAGCGCACGCGGCCTTGCATCGCACCTTTCAACAGCACCTCGAAACCATCGCTATGGCGTACTCCAGCCTGCCATTCGCCGGCAACGCCAGCTTTACCAAAGCGCTCGACCGGCGTCCAGCAACCGCGTGCGAGCACACGCGCGAGGTTGGCGTCCATGCCATTGGTGAGGATCAATCCGTTGCCCGGCACGGTGCGCACCAAATGATGAAATTGCGTTTCTATGGCCGCTAGGTCGTCGAAAATATCCGCATGATCGAATTCGAGGTTGTTCAAAATCACCGTGCGCGGATGGTAATGCACGAACTTGGAACGCTTGTCGAAGAAGGCGGTGTCGTATTCGTCGGCTTCGATGACGAAGAACGGCGATGGGGTAAGCCGCGCCGACACACCAAAATTCTCCGGCACGCCGCCGACAAGAAAGCCGGGATGGAGTCCGCCGTATTCAAGCATCCACGCCAGCATCGCGGTGGTGGTGGTCTTGCCATGCGTGCCCGCGACCGCCAACACCCACTGGTCACGCAGCACGTTCTCGGCCAACCATTGCGGCCCGGAGGTATAAGACAAGCCGTGCTTGAGAATCTCTTCCATCAACGGATTGCCGCGCGCGACTACATTGCCGATGATGAACAAATCGGGTTCGAGCTTGATCTGCTCGACGGAAAAGCCCTCGATGAGTTCGATCCCCTGCGCTTCGAGCTGCGTGCTCATCGGCGGATAAACATTTGCGTCGCAGCCGGTGACTTTGTGTCCGGCGGTGCGCGCGATAGCCGCGATGCCGCCCATGAAAGTGCCGCAAATGCCAAGGATGTGGATGTGCATGATTGAGCGCGAGAATAACTCAAACGCCGTGAAAGAGTGAAGGAGTGAAGACGTAAAGGGGGTACCCCATTCACCCCTTCACCCTTTCACGCCTTCACGCTGTCAAGCCACACCCCTCACTCAAACGACAATTCGCGGCGTATCTCGTCGTAACGTTGATGCAGGTCTTCCGTACTCGCGCCGCCGAGATTCAACACGGCGTAGCGGTAGCTGCCGAGCCATTTCATCTCGCGTGCGAGGCTTGCGCCGCGCTTCAGATACAACATCAGCCGTGCGTCGGGATAGCGCTGATGCACGGATTCGATTTGTGCCGGCTTGGGTACGCGCGTCACTTCGCGCCCATCAAAGCGGCGGAACACAAAACTTGCTGCGGCGCCAAATGCGCCTTTGCCAAACGTCACGCTGGGCGCTATGCCCAACGCCAGATCAATCAACATCGCGTAGGGGTCGTAGCCATCGACGCGACGATAGAGGTTGACGATCTGCGAGGCCATGCGCGGATTGATCTCGATAATCTGTATGCGCCCCGTCTCCGGCTGATACATCAACTCTACGTTAAAGAAACCGTAACCGTAATCGATACCGGTGAACAATTTTTCAGCCAGCGCACGCATGCGTTCCAGCACTTCGGCGGGCAAGCGCGACGGATATTCAAAGCGCAAGAAGGCTTGCGTGCCGGGATACATCACCTCGTCCACAATGCCCAGGATGGTGATTTTACCGTTGTGCATGTAGCCATCGAGATTGACCTGCACGCCGCTCATGATTTCTTCGCCGATTAAATGATGCGCGTCGATGGTGAACGGCGTGAAGCGCGCCATCAAATCATTAAACGGCGTCACCAGTTTGTGCAGAATCAGGGTTTCAAGCGGATTGAATCGCAGGTGCGATTGCAATTGCGCAAAGTTATCCATGCGCCGCGCCAGCACGGAGTAGGTGGCCTTGACCGGCTTCACGTAGAGTGGAAATGGCAGGCCCACTTCGGCTGCCGATTCCATCACGTAGGGAAACACCGAAAAGCGGGGCGTCGCCTCCGGCACAATTTTCTGTTGCAAACAGCGCGCGTAATACTTGTGCTGGGCAGCAATAATCACCGCTGGATCGGTGCCGGGCAGGCCCAGCCGCTGTGCCACCACCGCGGCAATCAGCGCGCCGAATTGTTCGTTATTGCTGATAACGCCGTCGATGCGGCCGCGATATTTTGCGACCAGCTTATCGACGTAGCGCCGCACATTGAAGGTGAGCAGGCGCGCGTTTTCAGGGAACGTAAAAAGGTCGAAGCCTTCGTAAAAAAACGCGTAGCGCGTGCGGTAGCGCGGCTGCTCGAGTTCGTCGCGGTCCCAATCTTTGGGGAACAGTACCAGGATATTTTTCATGAAAGCTTCACAATGGGGTCGCACAGTGACTGAACCGCAAGCCAAAAAAGCGAATTTGCACCGGCGTCACCTGATAATTCGTTGATTTTGCCCGTTTGGTTACAACGTAAACATTTTATTCCTTGGCATATTCCGCGTACGCTTGAATATGTGTGCTAGAAAGGCAAAATAGACGGCATACGGATAGTTGCCAGTTTAACCGCCTAACCTCTTGAGAGAAACGCATGAGCGCGTTGGATAGCCACAACATGGACGACGATCCCGTTTCCAATCCCGTCGTTACGGTAACCCTTTCCGAAATCATGGAAGCGCGCATGACGCGGCGCAGCGCATTGCAAGGCATGGCGGCAGCCGGCGTCTACGGCTTGTTCGGCTGCGCCACGCCCGCACCGCAGAGCGGCGGCCCTTCGTCTTCGCCTTCGTCTTCGCCGACCACGCTGACCTTCACCGAATCCGGCCGCTTTATGGATGAAACGCATCACGTCGCGCCCGGCTACACAGTCGGCACGCTGATCCGTTGGGGTGACCCGCTGCACGCGGATGCACCGGAGTTCCGTCCGGGCCGGCAAACGGCGGACGAACAGGAACGCCAATTCGGCATGAACAACGATTTTGTAGCCTACATGCCGCTGCCGCGCGCCTCAACCAACTCAACGCGCGGGCTGTTGTGCGTAAATCACGAGTACGCCATGGCGCACCTGATGTGGCCGGGAATGACACCGGGCGCCGCCGGCAGGATAATGACGCGCGAACAGTGCGAGGTAGAGCTGGCTGCGGTAGGGCACAGTGTTGTTGAGATTGCTCGCGATGGCGCCTCGTGGCGCGTGGTGCGCGACAGCCCATACAACCGGCGTTTTTCCGCGCGCAGTACGGTGACGCGAGTATCCGGTCCTGCCGCTGGTCACCCCCGCATGGCCACGCGCGCGGATGTATCCGGCACGCGCATAATCGGCACATACGGCAATTGCGCAGGGGGCGTAACGCCATGGGGCACCGTGCTCACTGCTGAGGAAAATATCGACTACGCTTTTAGCGGCGACGCCAGCACCGGGCGCGAGGCAGCCGCGTGGAAGCGCTATGGCATTAATGGCCGCGGTCACAACGCGTGGGGTAGATACTTCGACCGCTTTAATCTCAATCGCGAGCCCAACGAAGCCAACCGCTTCGGCTGGATCGTGGAGATCGATCCTTACGACCCGAAATCAATGCCGGTAAAACGCACCGCGCTGGGCCGCTGCAAGCACGAGTGCGCTACCACGGCGATGAGCCATGACGGACGCGTCGCGGTCTACTCTGGCGACGACGAGCGCATGGAGTATGTCTACAAGTTCGTCACGCGCGACCGCTACGACGCACAAAAGCCCGAAGCGAATCGCGATCTGCTCGACAATGGCACGCTTTACGTCGCGCGCTTCGACGCCGGCGGGAAAATGCAATGGCTGCCCATCGTATTCGGACAAGGGCCGTTGACCAAGGCCAACGGCTTTGAGAATCAGGGCGACGTGCTGATTGAAATGCGCCGCGCCGCCGATCTCTTGGGCGCGACACCCATGGACCGGCCGGAGGACGTGGAAACCAATCCCGCAAGCGGCCGCGTTTACGTGGTGCTCACTTACAACGAGCAGCGCAAGCCCGATCAGGTGAATGTGGCTAACCCGCGCGGACCGAACAAGTTCGGCCACATCATCGAAATCGTGCCGCCGATGGCGAACGGCAAAGCAGACCACACCGCAGCCGAGTGCCAGTGGGAATTTTTCATCATGGGCGGCGACCCGAAAAATCCGCAACACGGCGCGCGCTATCAAGGTGCAGTATCAGCTACCGGCTGGATTGCCGCGCCCGACAATCTGGCGTTCGATCCCAAGGGCCGCATCTGGATTGCCACCGACGGTCAGGAAGAATGGGCGGGTTTCGCCGACAGTGTCTATGCCGCCGAAACCAGCGGCCCGCAACGCGGCGTGACGCGCTGCTTCTTTAGTTCACCACGCGGCTCGGAAATCACCGGGCCGGCATTCACGCCCGATGGCAAGACGCTGTTTCTCTCAATACAGCATCCGGGTGACGAAAAAGGCTCATCCTTCGACAAGCCGTCAACGCGCTGGCCGGATTTCAAACCCGATATGCCGCCGCGACCTGCGGTGGTGGCAATTACCAAGGCCGATGGCGGAGAGATTGGCGGTTAGAGTTGAGTGAAAAGTGAAGGAGTGAAGTGGTGAAAGAGGCACCCCCTTCACTCCTTCACACTTTCACGCCTTCACAGCAGTCAAGGCGTGACAACAATCTCGCCCTTCATCCCCGTGTGCAAACCGCAGATATACCCGTATGTCCCCGCATCGTTGAACTGTAGTACCGTGCTCTGCCCTTTAAGCACTACCGGCGTGCGCAGCGTGGTCGAGCCCTGCACCGTCACCTGATGAGGCGAATCGTCGATATTGGTCCAGGTGACGGTTTGTCCGGCTTTCACCGAGACTTTTTCCGGGCCGAACAAGAATTCTGCAATTGCCACCGTCCCCGGTCCCGACGGCCTTTGCGCCGCACCCGGCGCCGTGCCCGACAGGCCCGCGAGCGAAATCACGAAATCCTGTTTTGCGTGCGGCAGATGGCACTCAAAACATGCCTTGGTATTGGCATTGGCTTTTTCATTGGGCTTGCCGTCCGTGGTATAGGCCGCGTACTGCCAGTCGCCGTTGCGCCACGCCTCCGGCACCGACGCGCCCCAGCCCGCGCGCTTTTCCATCACGGTGACGCCGACCGGCTTGCCCTTGATGAAATTGCCCTTGGCATCGCGCGCCGGCTTGCCATCCGCACCTTCCTGTGCGGCGAAAATCGAAATCACCAACACCGCGCCGTTGGGAATCGGCTTGCCGTCGCGCACGGCTTTCACGATTTCGGGTTTCGCATACAGCTCGCGGTACTGCTTGACGTCATGGCGATTTAACTGTTGATACATCTGCCATGTCTCGAAGCCCTGTGGAAACGCGACATCCTTGGGCCCCACGGTGCCTTGTGCCATCAGTACCGCGGCCCCAAGGGCCAACACGACGGCAACTGCGGTTGTGATTTTGCGACGATGCGTCATAACACCTCCAGAAATAAAAGATTTGGCGAAATTGGCGAAAGCGGCATGCTGAACACGTTAAATATTATCGTACACCAGCTTTCGTCGCTCGCCCGCCTGGATCCTTACAAAACGAGACTAACTAATTTATCATTTTAAAACAAATAGTTACGATAAATTCGTTGAAGGCGGCGCTGATTAACCCAGCGCCGGCGCCAGCCAGCGCTCGGCATCACTCAGTGGCATATTCTTACGTTGCGCGTAGTCCTCCACCTGATCCTTCGCGATCTTGCCAACCGCGAAATATTGCGACTGCGGATGCGCCAGGTAAAAGCCGCACACCGACGACGCAGGCCACATGGCGTAGCTTTCAGTTAAGGTGATGCCCGCGCGTTTGGCGTCGAGCAAATCAAACAGCGCGCCTTTCTCGGTGTGATCG
>JANMXV010000552.1:0-3532 GCA_031381325.1 Betaproteobacteria bacterium
AAAAAAGCGCAGACCACGCAGCAGCAATTGCATTTCGCGGCGGCGTTTAACGAGTGGCGGCGCGGCGCGGGCGGTGTCGGCGCAGTAGCCGGCGCCGCGTTAGGGTTACTCGGCCAAGGCGCCAAAGCCGCGCCGCAAGCCGAGCGCCACTGACCGTATCGCATCAGCAACCAGGAGATAAAAATGATTTATAAACAAATAGTTACGGTTATTGCGCTGTGGGTGATCACAGCCACCGCGGCGTGGGCGCAATTCGATCACACGCACGCCGCATGGAGCACGCTGCTAAAAAAGCACGTGGTGGTTATCGACAGCGGCAAAGCCTCGCAAATGCGCTACGCGGGCATGGCCGCCGACCGCGCGCAATTGAAAAGCTACCTTGACTCACTCGCCGCCGTAAGCGAAGCCGACTTCAAAAGCTGGAACAAAAATCAGCAACTCGCGTTTTTGATCAACGCCTACAACGCCAACATGGTGGAAAAAATCCTGCTGCGTTATCCCAATATCAAATCGGTGTGGGATTACGGCAAGCTTTTCGGCAATCCATTCAAAGACAAATTCTTCAAGCTCTTTGGCCGTGAATTTTCGCTCGACAACATCGAGCATGACACCATCCGCGCTCCCGGTGCGTACGACGATCCGCGCATACACTTTGCCGTAAATTGTGCATCGATAAGCTGCCCCATGCTGCGCGAAGAAGCCTACGTCGGCGACCGCATCGACAGACAACTCGAAGAACAGACGGTGCGCTTTCTGTCCGACCGCTCACGCAATCGCGTGAGCGCGGATGGCAAGCTGGAAGTGTCGAAAATATTCGATGCTTCGCCCTGGTACGGCGGCGATTTCCGTAAGGGGCACAAGGGATTTACAACGCTCGAAGGTTTTTTCGGCAAATATGCAAATCTGCTCAGCGACAACGCCGAACATCAAAAAATCATCCGCGACGGCAAAGCCGAGATCAGGTATCTGGATTATGACTGGGGCCTGAATGACGCCAAGCGGTAGCACGATTCAGGGGCGGGACAAGACATGAGTGCGACGCGGCTATCACGTCTGCTTGAAGTCCTGCGCGGGGGAGAAGAGCTCGCCGCGCACGTTGCATTGCGGCAGTCGCAAATTGCGCCCGCGCCGTGGATGTCGCGTGCACTGTGCATACAGGCCGCGCAGGAACGCAGTCACGCCGCCATGGTCACCGCCGCCTTGACACTGGTCGCTACCAAACAACGCGCGCCCGATGTCACCCTCGCGCTGCGCCGGCGCATCAATCACGATCTGGATGCGGGCAACCTCGCGGCGTCGATACTGGGCCTGCAAGGTGTGATCGAACATTTGGGCGAAGCGCTGCTGGAATTGCTGGGCCGCCATCAACATCCCGCCGGCGTGCTGCTGCATGCGCTACGCAAAAAAGTGCTGGCCCAAGAGCACGGCCACGTACTGTTGGGCGCACGCTGTCTGCAGACGCTCGGCGTGAACCGTGTAGAAAATCGCAACGACGATGCGCTGGCCGCACTGGAGGATTACCGCGCCATCGGGCGCGCCACCGCGCTGCAAGTGGCTGCGCTGCTCGACGACGCGCGACTCGACGCCGGCGCATTCTGGACGGCCGTAGACGCGCGGCTGAGCGCCTGGCATGAGCACGCGCACGCAAACGAACAGCACCCTCATTGATTTCCATCGTTATCCCGACGCTCAACGAAGAACGCGCGCTGCCGCAAACGCTGGCGCATGTCGCCGCCCAGAATGCCGCGTACGAACTGATAGTCGCCGACGGCGGCAGCACCGATCTCACGCAAGCCATTGCGCGAAAAGCCCCTGCACAGTGGTTGCACGCGCCACGCGGACGCGGTGCGCAGATGAACGCCGGCGCACGCCACGCACACGGCGACTGGCTGCTTTTTCTACATGCCGACACCCACCTGCCTTGCGCTGCACTCAGCGCCATCGAGGAACTGCCGCCGCACCTTGAGGCCGGCTGTTTTCATCAGGCGTTCAGCGATGCGCGTCCCCTGCTGCGCGCGGTGTCGTGGCTGCACAATTGGCGCTGCCGGCGCACGCACATCATGTACGGCGATCAGGCCATGTTCGTGCGCCGTAACGTGTTCGAAGCGCTGGGCGGATTTCCCGAAAGCGATCTGGAAGACGTGAAGCTCTCCGAACGGCTGCGCCGGCGATGCGCACCGGTGCTGCTGCCGGCAACGGTGACCACCGACGCGCGCAAGTTTCTCGCGCAGGGCATTGTGCGCAGCACGATGCGCGTTGTTTTGATTCTGCTGTGTCACCGTTACCAGCTGCCGCTCATGGGCAGGCGGTTTTTTGATGCGGTACGCTGACCGCCCGGCGGCACATGCTCTATGATTACACCTTAATCTTCCGACGTTCATCCCCCCTTGCTGTCCATCATCATCCCCTGTCTGAATGAAGCCGAAGGCATCGCCGATACGCTCACCGCGCTTGCGCCGTTGCGCGCGCGCGGCGTGGAAGTGGTGGTGGCCGATGGCGGCAGCGAAGACCAGTCTGCCGCGCTGGCGCGTCCTCTGGCGGATCAAGTGATCACCGCGACGCGCGGCCGCGCCATGCAGATGAATGCGGGCGCGGCGCAGGCGCGCGGCGACATGCTGTTGTTTCTGCACGCGGATTGCCGGCTGCCGGCGGCGGCGGATGGATTGATTACCGATGGCCTGAATCGCGCGCAAAAAACCTGGGGGCGCTTTGATGTGGAACTCACCGGGCACAGTCCGCTGCTGTCGATGGTGGGCGCGTTGATGAATTGGCGTTCGCGTTTGACCGGCGTTTCGACCGGCGATCAGGGTCTCTTCGTCACGCGTTCGCTGTTTGAAGCGGTGGGAAAATTTCCGCAAATTCCGTTGATGGAGGACGTTGCGCTGAGCAAGCAACTCAAGCGCTACGGCTCGCCGCTCAACTTGCGTCACCGCATGGTGGTGTCGGGCAGGCGCTGGGAAAAGCACGGTGTGTTGCGCACGCTGCTGTTGATGTGGCGGCTGCGGTTGCAATTCTGGCTGGGGGCCGACCCTGGAAAACTCGCTCGCCGTTATGTCCCCCACAAGCTGTGACGCACTGACCATCGTTTTCGCCAAAGCGCCGCAGGCGGGCGCGGTGAAGACGCGCTTGATCCCGCTGCTCGGTGCAGAAGGCGCCGCTGCGCTGCATCGCCAGCTCGTGCATCGCACGCTGTTCACTGCCACCGGCGCGAGCCTGGGGCCGGTGGAGTTGCATGCCGCGCCCGGTATTAACGATGCCTTTCTACAAGACAGCGCGCGACGCTTTGGCGTGGCGCTCGCACCACAGCGCGGCGCCGATCTCGGTGCGCGCATGGGCAACGCGTTCGACGACGGCCTCGCGCGCCACGGCCGCGTGATCATCATCGGCACGGATTGCCCGGTGCTCACTGTGCAACATCTGCACGGCGCGCAGACAGCGCTTGCCGCCGGCAACGACGCTGTGCTGATTCCCGCGGAGGACGGCGGCTATGCGTTGATTGGCCTCACGCGCTGCGACAATCGCCTTTTTGAAA
>JANMXV010000611.1:0-7016 GCA_031381325.1 Betaproteobacteria bacterium
CGCGCACAGCTTGATCACGGGGAGAATCGGGTTGCCGATCACGTTGCCCTGCCCGGTGGGGAATAAATGCACGACGTAGCCCGACGCTGCGCACAGCGTCACCATTTCCGCCGCCGCCGAGGACGAATCCATAAACCACAGGCCGGGCTTGGTCGGCATTTCGGCTTTGTCGAGCACGCCGATGACCTTGCACTTCTTGCCGATCTTCTGGATGTTGCCCAGCGCTTTTTCTTCGATGGTGGTGAGACCGCCGGCGATGTTGCCTTTGGTCGGCTGCGAATCCGATAAATCACTGGTCTTGTGGCGTTCGATCACGTCCTGATAACGGTCGAACATTTTCATGAACGCCGCGCGCACTTCCGGCGTCGCGCAACGGTCGGCAACAATGTGCTCGCCGCCGGTAATTTCGGTGGTTTCGCCGAAACACATCGTTACACCCAGCGGATCAAGCTTGTCGAAGGCGCTGCCGACGGTCGGGTTGGAACCGCAACCGGAAGTGGTGTCGGATTCGCCGCACTTGGTCGACACCCACAAATCGCTGATCGGGCATTCCACACGCCGGATTTCAGACGCCCACTGCGCGTATTCCTTCGCGACTTTTGACGCGCGCAATATGGTGTCGTGGTCGCCGTGCAACTCGATACCGAATCCGGTAACGGGTTTGCCGGTTTTGGCGATGGCCTGGACGATGCGATTGGTCCACTCTTCTTCGATGCCGATCACCACCACGGCCGCCACATTGGGATTGCAGCCCGCGCCGATCAGCGTGCGGAAATGCAATTCGAGGTCGGCGCCGAACTGCAGGCGTCCATACGGATGGCCCACCACGACCGTGCCCTTGATGTTGTGCGCGACCGCTTCGCAGGCGGCATTCGATAGATCATCCAGCGGCAGAATGATGACCTTGTTGCGCACGCCGACGCGGCCGTTCTCACGGCGATAGCCCATGAATGTGGTTTTGCTGTTAATCATATTGAACCCTCGTGAATAGTGAACGGGTGAATGAGTGAACGGGTAACCCCGCAAGCCTACCAGCGTTTGGTTTTGATATTATGCACGTGCGCGTGCTCGCCGACCTTGATGTCGGCCACGGCCTTGCCGATGTCGAAGCCGTACTTGATGATGGTGTCGCCATTGCTGATGCCCGCGGTCGCCACCTTGTGACCGATCGGAATATCGTTGATGGCTTTAACTTTGATGGTCGAGTCGTCCTCCATCACCCAGCCCACCAATTCCTGGCCGGCCTTGATGCCTTCAACCACGGCCACGCCCACGGTGTCTTTCTTGTCATGAACCAGTATGTGAATCATGTTTGCTCCTGAACTGTGGTGAAAATCATGCGGGAAAAAACCAGTCGAAAAGTCGAAAATCAGGTAGAAGCTGGATTCTATCGAAAAAAAAGGCGGCTAAATTACATTAGCCGCCTTTCTCAAAAGATTCGAACTTCCACGACTACTTGGCGGCTTATTTGGCAACCTCGGCTGGCGCTTCCGGCAACATTTCTGGCACCGCGGCGGTGCTACCGCGGACAGCGAGCTTTTCCTTGATGCGCGCGGCCTTGCCGGTAAGGTTACGCAGGTAATAGAGCTTGGAACGGCTCACATCACCGCGGCGCTTGACCTCGATGCTGGCGATCAACGGCGAATAGGTCTGGAACGTACGCTCCACACCTTCGCCCGAGGAAATTTTACGCACGATGAAGTTTGAATTCAGGCCGCGATTACGCTTGGCGATTACCACGCCTTCATAGGCCTGCACGCGCTTGCGCTCGCCCTCGACCACCTTGACACTGACCACCACGGTGTCGCCCGCCGAGAAATCCGGGACATTCTTGCCCAAGCGTGCGATTTCTTCGTTTTCGAGTTCTTGAATCAAATTCATTTTACTGCTCCTTGTGCTTCAACCAAATTTTCAACCAAAGATTCGACTACTGTTCTTTCATATACGCATCGAGGAGCACGCGTTCATCGGCGCTCATCCCGCGTGCCGCCAGTAAATCCGGCCGGCGGTTTTGCGTCCTGCCCAGTGCCTGCTTCAAGCGCCAGCGGGCAATGTCCGCATGGTTACCCGACATCAACACCGGCGGCACCGCAACGCCTTCGTACAGTTCCGGCCGCGTGTAGTGCGGCCAATCGAGCAAGCCGCCCACAAACGATTCCTGATCCGCCGACTGCGCATCGCCCAACACACCGGGCAACTGCCGAATCACACTATCCATCACCACCATCGCCGCCACTTCACCACCCGACAGCACGTAATCTCCAATCGAGATTTCGTCGTCAATCTGGCGTGCGATCACCCGTTCATCCACACCCTCGTAACGCCCTGCCACCAAAACGATGCCCTTTTCGGCCGCCAGCGACATCACCAGCGCGTGATTCAGCAAGCGCCCCTGCGGCGACAGGTAAACCATGCGCGGCTTGCCCACGCCGGCACTGATCTGCCGCTGCCGCGCCGCGCACACCGCTTTTTCCAGCGGCTCGGCCATCATCACCATGCCGGGTCCGCCGCCATAAGGGCGGTCGTCCACTGTGCGGTGGCTGTTCATCGAAAAATCACGCGGATTCCACGGCAAAAACTGGTACGCCCTACGCTCCAGCGCCCGTCCGGTAATGCCCGACCCGGTAATCGCGTCGAACATTTTCGGAAACAGCGTGACTACATCAAATTGCAGCATGCGCAGTTACGTCTCACTTACGGCTAAAAGTCCGCACCCCAGTCGACTTCGATCACACCTGCTGCAATATCCACACGCTTGACCACATCGGCAATGAACGGAATCAATCGCTCGTCATTGCCATGCTCAGTACCATCAACCGCACTTTGTTGCACAACCATCACATCGTTGGCGCCGGTTTCGATCATTGAGGCCACGACGCCGAAATCCAGCCCCTCGGTACTTCTGACGTGCAGACCAATCAAATCGGCCCAATAAAACTCGCCTTTTTCAGCCGGCGGAAAGGCTTCCCGGGGTATTGCCACGAGTTGACCCTTAAAACTGGCCGCCAGGTCGCGATCATCACACCCTGCAAGCTTGGCAACCACATCTGCGCCCTGCGCTTGCGACTGCTCTACCGCACATTCGCGCCAACCTGCCGGCGAATCCTGCGGCCCGCCCAGCCACCACGTCGAATAATTCGTGAGACCGCTGGTGGAACCGGCTGGGCTGCTATAGGGCTGGACCCTGATCCAGCCCTTGATCCCAAACGGGGCGCTGATGCGCCCCATTTCCACCAGTGTCTCAGGCGGCTGGTTGCTCAATTGCGGCAACAGCGCCAACAGTACCTTCGGGCGCTGCGAACTGCTTGCACAGACGCTGCACGGTGTCGGAAGGTTGAGCGCCTACCGACCGCCAATGCGCCAGGCGCGCCCGGTCAAGGCGGAATGTTTCGTGGCCTTGCGGCGCCTTCGGATCGTAAAATCCGATACGCTCGATAAAACGACCGTCACGGGCGCGACGCGAATCCGCGACGACGAGATTGAAAAAGGGGCGCTTTTTGGCGCCACCACGCGCTAAACGAATCACTACCATGGGAGTTCCATCCTTACTTGTGACCTGCTTCGCGCTGCGCAAACGTAAAAAAGAGTAAAAGCCAGCGCGGGAGAAATCGAAAGGGCGTAATTTTACGACACTCTTTGCCCTCGGCGCAAGGAAAACCCCAGTGCGGCGGCGCAAGCAACCGACCGGCATTTCTTGCTGAGAATTATATTTAACTTATTGTTTTTAATAACTATTTCAAACTAAACCTTACAAAGAAACCACCATGACCACGATCAGTACCCCAAGCCAAGGCGGCACATCCGAATCCGGAGGTATCGCAAAAGCCGCCTTCGAACGCTTTGGAGAATCCATCACCCCGTCAGCCGGCCTGCCGGGCGCCGACGAACTCCGGCGCATGCTCGAACACAGTTCCCATCGCAAGTGGACGCCGCAGCCGGTCGATGCAGCGCTGCTCAAACTTTTGTTCGCTTGCGCGATGTCGGCGCCCTCCAAATCGGATTTGCAGCAGGCTGACATTATCCACCTTGCCGATCGCGCCAAAATCAAGGCGATCGCGGATTTGATTCCCGATATGCCGTGGATCAACAACGCGCCGGTGTTTCTGGTGTTCTGCGGCAACAACCGTCGCATCCGTCAAATCGGTGAATGGCGCGGCAAGCCCTTCGTCAATGAACACCTCGATCACTTCATGAATGCCGCCGTCGATGCGGGCATCATCCTGTCGCAATTCATTCGCGCCGCCGAAGCCGCGGGTCTGGGCGCCGTGCCGATCAGCGCCGTGCGTAATCACCCCCGCGAAACCAGCGAGATTCTCGGCTTGCCCGACGGCGTGTTCCCGCTCGCCGGCTTGTGTGCGGGCTACCCGCTCGAAGCAGGCCGCATCAGCCCGCGCCTGCAACTGGATGTCACCGTCCACACCGACCGCTTTGACGAAACCAACCTCAAAGAAAATATCGACGCCTACGACCAGCGCCGTCACGCCGTGCATCCGCTGCGCAAACAGCGCCACGGCAAGCTCTACCCCGATGCGCCCTTCAACGGCTGGTCGGAAGATAAAGCCCGGCACTATTCCGTGCCGGAGCGCGCGGACTTCGGCGCGTTTATCCGGCACAAGAAATTCAGTTTGAAGTAGTTCAATAATTATTTGTTTTTAAACAATTTTGACGCCGTGCTGATGTGGCGCCCTCACCGGCGCACGCTTCCCGCCTGCGCGGGAACGGTGGTTGGGCTACATACCCGGCTTCGATGACCACACCGGCTGACGCAGGCTCCCCAGATCGGAAGCCGCGGGCAATCCGGGCCGCGATCCCAACATCTCGTAATAGCGCGCAGCCAACGTCAAATCCTGTAAGGCCGAGCCTACCGACTTGAACACGATGAGCCCCTTGTCCGGAATTTGCGCAGCGCCCGTGACAATCTGCCCCAGTGTGGCGCGTTTGCTGTCCGGCAATGCGCCGGCTTCGACCGCGAGTCGTAATTCACAGGCTTCTTCCAGCGCATGCAGCGTGTCCACCACCACCAGGCTTGCGTTGCGAAAGCATTGCACATCCGCTTCGGCGTATTGCCTGCGCGTATTGCCCACCGCGCATAACAGACGGCAGTCGGCGAGCCATGCACCTTGCAGTATCGGCTCGGTGGCGCGCGCATTGCGTCGAAGCCGAGTATTACCGCCATCAGCTACTCCGTGCAGCCCGGCATCGACGAAATCAATTGCTAACGCCCAACGCCGCGCGCAAATCCGCAATCCCCTGTTCTTTCGTGCGCCGCAAACGCGGCGTGCGCTGCCCTATCGGCGCGTTCTCGATTTCCGGCACGATTTTCATCGCCACGAACGTCGGCCCCGCTGCGGACAGGATGCGCCCGATATTGACCGAGAACGATTCGAGATTGGTATACGCGTACGCCGCCGGATAACCGCAGCCCTTGGCAACCGCATCATAAGCGATGGTCTTTGCGTTGGGCACGGGCTGACCGCCGGTGGTGGCGTAGCACTCGTTGTCGAGCAGAAAGTGATAGAAATTCTTCGGCTTTTGTTCTGCGATCATCGCCAGCACGCCCAGGCTCATCTGCAAATCGCCTTCGGAATCGAACACGATCACTTTCTTGTCGGGCTGTGCGAGCGCGAGACCGAGCGCGAACGATGCGTGGCCGCCCATCGCCGGATCGCCGAGCGACAGGTCCCGGTTCTTCAGCGTGCTGATCCCGTCCCAGTAGCGGTTAGCGCGTCCCGACACCACGATGGCGTCGCCGCGGTGTTGCTGAAACACTTTCAACATTTCTTCCATTGCAATCATCATGCACTCCTCATTTGCCGATTAGCGGTTGAAGCCGTGGTACTCGTCACCCACGAGTATCGCCACCGGCCGTTTGGTTTTCTTCGCTTCTTCGAACGCAACTGAAATGCGCGGCGCATCGCTGCTGTGCTCGACCAGGTAGTACTGAATGTTGAACGCATTCAGAAAGCGTTCGGTATAAGTCGCGGCGGTGTCTTTGTTCACGCCGTGGCGCGTGTAGCCGCGATAGCCCACCATCATCACCACCGGAATATTGAGCCCCATCGCCCAGCCGCGCATCGAATCGCCCGCTTCCATCATGCCGGTATTCTGGATCAGGATGACCGGCGTGCCGCCGCCGATGTAAATGCCCGCCGCGGCTGAAAACGCCAGCCCTTCGCGCGGCACGGCCACCAGCGTGATCGACGGCTCGGCCTTCATCAGCAGATAGAGCCAGTTGGTTTCGCTGTCCGGCAGCCACACCACATGCGTGATGCCGTTTTTCTTCATTTCAGCGAGGACAGTTTCCGGGCTGAGACTTGCTTCGGTGGTCATAAGGTCTTCCTTTCTGCGTGGTGAAATTGTTGCGTTATGGATGGAATAGTGCTCAGGCAGACAGCAATGCCGAAATTTGCGGTAACGATCCCGGCTGCTCAAAATTGCGCGCGGTGTCGAACAAGGTTTTCGCCTTCTGCGCGCCCATTACAGGCTCAACCAATCCTTCAAACTTTACACGCAAATCATCCCAGCGCATCGGGTTATCCGGGTGGCCCATTACAATTTCCATGTCGGCATGCAGATGTTCACCGTCGGCGAGATGCACGTCAAGATGCGCCGAGTGCGGCGGCTGTCCTTGCTTCGACGTCATGATCCTGGATAAACACATCAAGCAGAGTTGCGCTATGCGCTTGTTTGACGTTCCCCCCTCGCCCTTCGGGAGAGACGCCACGACGCGTACGTCGCGAATTGCGTCCGTGAACGTGGCGTCTCTTCCCTCATCCCCAGCCCTTCTCCCGGAGGGAGAAGGGAGCGTCGAGTCCCCGCCCGAGCGGGGAGGTTCATGGGTAGGGGCGGGGGTGAGGGAAAGATTTTGGAAAAACCGCAGGAACCGGAACAGTTACAAAGCAGTTGAGGTTTTCATTCTCTTTGGAGGAACCATGCTGAAACGTATCGTGGTTTGGGCATTCGTCGTAGCCACCGCGTCCATTGCAACCCCCGGCGCACTCGTCTTCGGCCAAGTG
>JANMXV010000616.1:0-11151 GCA_031381325.1 Betaproteobacteria bacterium
TAGGCGCTTAAGACCCACTTTAGCTGGCGGTCTCTGGTCGTGAATACCGTGGCGGCGGGCTGCGCAAGAACAACGCTCCATCCATGCTTCGATGGCTCATAAGCGACAACGCGCTTCTCGCCTTCGACCGGGTTGAATTCAATCTCGACTCCTTTGTTTCCTCGCAGCACCTGCTGCACTGCCGGCACACTGGAATAATCGATGAGTTCATCTTGCCGCGGGTATTTCGGATGCGCGGCAAGCATGCCGCGGCGATCGACCACGTAGATCATCCCGCCAGCGCCCACTTCGACGCCCTTGATCCACTCGAAGAAAGTATCCGTCCGCACCTGCACGACCAGGATGCCCAGCAATTTCCCGGCTGCGCTCTTGATAGGAACGGCCGCGACAAAGACATTCACCTGGGGTGAGGCTGCGCGCCTGTAGACCTCCGATACGTAAGGTTGCCCGGTGCGCATGACGCCCTGATACCAGTCGCGATGGGCAAAATTCCGCCCTCTCAGATCAGGCGCGGCCGGAAAATCCGCCATCAGCGTCCCTCGCGGGTCGTGCATCGTAAAGCGGTCGATAAACGGGAAATCGTCAGGAACGCTGCCGAGAATCCTGGCCGCTTCGGCCCAATTCCCGGCCTCAATCAATTCCCGGAAGCGGACGCGCGAGGCCATTGAGATGCCGATATCGACCAGGCGATCGAACTTTTCGGCTAACACGAAGGCCGCGAGATACGATACCGAGGCTCTTCTCGACAGCGCCGATTCGGTAAGCTCGCGATCGATCGCCCGGTAGCTGTATACCGCCATCACGACGATGGCTGCGGACACCAGCAACAGTATGAGGGCGTAACCCCAGCGAGCACGTCCATAGAATGTAAACAGTTTCACGTACTGCCTCCTACTTGACGATAGTATTGAAGCGGATCGTCACCGACTCGCCGGGCTTGAGCTCGCCTGCGGTATATCCGGCTTCGGTCGGCAACGCCTTGGCGCCGGCGGGGCCATCGCCAAAGGTCAGGGTAATGTTCGATCCCGATAGACCCATCGCGTCAGTGTCCGCCGCTGAGCTAAAGAACACCGGCGTGTTGCAGGCGCGCGTGCCGCCCGCGCAAGTGAGTTTGAATCCTCTGCCGGCGGCACTCTCCGGTGGCGACACTGCACAGGCGCTCACACTACCGGTGCGCAAATCCGCATCGAAATTAAGATTCAGGTCCAGTGCGTCCCCTATAGTCCCCAAGGTTATCGAATTCGCCGCGCCCACGGCGTTCGAGATTGTAATCTGGTAGCGCATATAGGCGCCCGGGATCGCTTTGGGAAACACCGTGGTTCCGTTACCGGCAAAATTGAAGGGATCGCATAGCGTAATCACGGTCTTGGTCACTGACAGACTATTCGCAACCACCGTGAGCGCTGCGGTGTTGGATGCAGCCCCGGCAGTGGTGGTCTGTGCCGTCAGCACACCGCTGCTGGTGTTGTTATACGTGCCGAGTGCGCTACTCGTGACCTGAACTGTAATGGTACAGGTTCCGGGGGCGCCTCCCGCTATGCTGCCGCCGGTCACATTAAAGGTCGCACCACCTGCCGTCGCGGTGTGTGTTACGCCGGTGCAAGTGCCGCCGACGGTCAGCGGCGTCGCATTGACGATGCCGGCATAATTGTCGGTAAAACTTATACCCGATAGCGCCGCCGCATTCGGGTTGCTGAGCGTAAAGGTCAATATCGAAGTGCCGTTGATCGGAATCGTCGCAGGCGTGAATGCCTTCGCGATGCTCGGATTTGTATTGATCGTCGTGGTATCGGTGGCGGTGTTATTCGCCGGCGTCGCGTCGGCAAGGAATGCAAATGGCAGCGCGACGGAGGCGGTATTGCTCAAGGTGCCGGTCGCCGCCGCCGACAACGTTCCGGTAACGGTATAAGTCGCCGTGCCGCTGGCGGCGAGTGTTGCGCTGGTATTGATGGTATTTCCGGCGCCGGCGGCGGCGGCGCAAGTTGATCCTGCGCTCGCAGCACACGTCCAGGTCACGCTGCTGATGCTCGCGGGTACAGTATCGGTCACCGTCCCGGTAACCGCATACGTGCCGTTATTGGTAACCACCATAGCATAGGTCACCGTGTCACCGGCCGAGACAAAAGTTCGTCCATCTGTTTTGGTAATCGAAAGGTCGGGGTTGGACAGACCGTCGAAACCCGCCAGGTCGAACACTGACGGCATGGCCCCCGCCGCACCGACTGCCGTTGCAGCCCCTCCAGTCGCAGCTACGGAAAAAAGCTGGGTGCCGCCGGTTAGCGACAGCCGTAAATTTCCACCGGGTTCAAACTCGATGCCGTTCACAACAGCGCCAAGACCGGTAACAGCACCGACGTTAGCGATCGTGTTTGTAGTCAGATCGATGGTCCATAGACGTACCGAGGCAGCACTTCCAGCAGTGGCTTCTCCAGCATAGTAAAGTGCGCCTGCAGGGCTGAACGCGATGTCGCCGCTACCCGATACAGGGGGCGTAGCACCCGGCAGCGCAAGGACGATGGCTGTGGCGGCCCCGCTGGTACGGTTGATGGTGTAGATCGTAGCCGGTGATGTGCCCATCCCGTAAAGGACATTCGTGGCGGGCTGACAGGACAGGCGGATCAAATCGGGGATGGCCGCGCCGGTGGTTCCAATCAATACTGGCGCAATACCGGGGGTATAAGGATTGAAACTATAGAGCTGGCCGTTGGTTCCGCCGGATATAAAATACAACAGACCATTGCCGCACTGAGCGATCGCGGCGGAACGGGTGCCTAATGGAAACGGCGCACCTGAATAAACAATTGTGCTGGCACTGGTTGCCGCATTAATGCGTACTATTGCGCCGCCCGGCGTAAGGGTGTTGTTGATGCCATAGATAATTGCCGCCGCGCGCGCAGCGGATCCCGCGCTAAGCAGCACAACCAGCATGCATATCTGGAAAACGCCCCGCTGCATTAGAGGGTTGCTCTTGTCAAAATGACGCCGCCCAGGCGATACGCGCCGGCACAGAAACCGAATTGGGCTCGCCATAAATATATATTTAAAATGGCATCCTATAGCCGCTACTTGATACACACGCGAAAGCGCAAGGTGAAACTGGGATCGGTACCCGCCGCCGTGCCGTCGGCAAAGGTACCCTTCGGATTGACTTCGATGCGTTTGATAGCGGCGTCGCAGCCGTTGGCATTGGGCGTGAGTACAGTAATGCGCGCGCCGCCGCTGGTATTGTTGAAATACTCCAGATCGTCGGTGGCGCTCGCGGCATTGGTGTAGGTATAGGTCAAAGCGCTGGATACCGCCCCCTGCGTAAAGGCGAGCGGTCCCGAACCCGCCCCGCCGATATCGCTCACCACCAGCGCCGTGCTCGCGTCCAGCGCATCCACCACCAGCACGGAATTTGCCGTCATCGCGACGCCGGGGTTGCTCACCAGCAGCGTGTACTCCACGATCGCGCCGGGTATGCGTTTGGGATTGGTTACCCCGTTAACCGGGTCGGAGATCAGCGCCGTCACTTTGGTGATGGCCGGCGGACACACGTCAACCACACCGGTGGCATCGGTAGCGCCGGCGATCGGGAATGCCGGTGACTGGGTAATAAAGGTGACTGCAGGTAAGCCGTTGCTGTTTTGAGTGTTGTCCGCGCTGTCGGAAAGTCCCAACGTGGCGCCGCTCGCCTGGTTGGTAATGTTGCCGCACACAGCGGTAGCCGCGGTGTTGACTGTCGCACGCAAGGTGGTCTGAATAATCCCGCCGGCCGGCAACGATATCGCTGCCGACAGCAAAGTGTTCGCCCCCACCAGCCCGGTGTACGCCCCATTTGCTGCTGCGGCAGCGCCGCCCGACGCGGTCACCACGAGTGAGCCTGCTGCATAGGTCAACCCCGATGGCAGCGTGTCGGTAATATTGAATCCGGCGATCGCGGCGCCAGTACCATTGCGGAACAGCACCGTGTACTCGATGGTGTCGCCCGGATTGACCTGTCCAGTAATACCGCCGTCGGTAAACAAACGCACCGCTTTTATCGCAGCGGGACAGAAGGCCGACGACGACGCACCCGGAACGGCGGGCGTATTGAATGCGCTGAGGCCGCCGCTGGCCGCACCCGTGCCGTAGCCATCCGCCGTGGTGGTGGTCGTTCCGGACGTGCCCCCTGCGGTTGTCGCTGAAATTGTAAGCCCCGTTGACGGACTGAAGGCAATGAAGCCCCCGCCGCCGCCGCCGCCGGGACCGTGCCGGTTATCCGGCGGTGTGCCCAGGGCCTGAGAGCGCCACGCATTTCCACCATTGCCGCCCGCAACGTTTATCGTTGCACTTCCGCCGGAATAGGTTTGCAATACCACTGAGCCACCCGCGCCGCCACCGCCACCGGCATCGTTCGCCACGTTGTAACCGTCCGCGCCGCGCGCATCGATTACCCCGCCGCCGGAAATGCTGCCCGCACGCACGATGACGATACCGCCGCCCCGCGCGCCGCTCGAACAAAGCGCCGCCAGACTGCAGCCCACACCCGGAGGAGCAGCGTAGGTTGCGGCATCCTGGGTAGCGTTGTTGGTTGTACCCGCGCCGCCACCTCCACCCATGAATATCACACCCATGTTTAGCGTTGCGCCGTATCCGAATCCACCGCGCCCGCCGACAGCCAGATTACTGTTCCAGGAGTTGCCTCCGACTGACCCCGCGCCATAGTTGCCGCCGCCGCCGCCACCGGTATTCTGATCATTGGCGGCAGCATTTCCGTCTGTGCCGCCGCCACCGGCGTTACCCGGCGCTCCCCTTGCGAACGAACCGTTCTGATAGCCCTCAAGAGCAGTATCGGTGAGCACCGGCGCGCCGTTGTAAGTCGTTACATTATTTACAAACCGTGGCGTACCCGCGATCCCCTCTCCCTTGGACGCGTTCGCGGCTGCGGCAGCGGCCGGCGCGATAGTGCGGTAGTCGGTGTTTGCGCCCGCGCCGGCGCCTGTCAACTGGCGGCCGGCGCCGCCGCGAAAACCGAGGCCGGAGACATTAATCGCAGTGCCCCCCCCCAGCGTCAGCGCGCCCAGCACATCCAGCGCCACCACGCCGCCGGCCAGACCATTCCAATCCGGCGCGGTGACACTGCTCGCGCTGGCGGTTGCGCAAGGCGGTACGCGGATTGCCTGCCAGCGCGCCTGGCCGGGTGTACCGCTACCCGTGTTGTTGCGGGTACTCAAGGCGAAACTTAGCGCCGGGGTAAACGTGAGCGCGCCACCGCCGGCAGCAACTGCACCGGTTGCACGCACAAACTGGTATTTTCCAGCGCTGTTGAGCGCGCTCGATCCTGAGCCGCCATTGCCGGCCACGCCTGATCCGTAAACATTGCTGTTGGTGGTGTCGATATCGGCATCCTGCATCTGGATCAGCAACACCAGATCGCCCGAGGCAATGGTGCTTCCCGCGCCGCCCGCGCGGCGTGCACCGAGGGTAACCGTCGTCGCGGCGGCAGCCGCGTTTCCGCTGCCCTGCCAATAATCGTTGACTGCTCCGCTCAGTACGCAGGCTGCAACTGGCGTGGCAGGGCACGTTGCCTGCGCCAACACTTCAGGGATAAACGCCCAGCCCAGCAGCAACGCCGCCAGCGAGAATATTGCAGAGCGCAAAACCTCACACACGCCGTCATGCGCGTCGACTATTTTACTCAAGAGGGTCAACGATTGACCTCCTCAAACATCACCTGACGCTGGGTTGTGGTGTCCTTCACACCTTGATCCACCTTCATGCGCAGATACAGATACCAGCCCCTGGCGGTGGCGTTGGCGCTGCTGAAATCACGGTCTTTGAAACCCGCGAGGTTATAACCCACGCCCAGCCACAGATTGGTCACTGGCGAAAAACCCACGGACGCGCCATAAGACGTGCTGTGCGTATGCGATTGCCAAGTGTTGAGCAGCGAGGCATGCACGCCGATGTCGAAATTGCTGCCCAGATCGCGCCGCACTTCAGCACCGTAAAGGTCGGAGAAGCCTGCCACCCGCGTGCTGTCAAACGAATCGAGCACGTATTTCGCGCCATACTGGAAGGCGATTTGCGTGGCGCGGTTATATTGGTAGTTGACGTTGTTGTTGGTGACAAAGCGGCGGCTGCGCGAGCCGCCGGTGGCGCTGGATTCTTCCTGAATATAATCCAGGCGGCTTAACACAATCCACAGACTGTCGATGGGGCGGAAGGCGTAGCTCAAACGCAAGTCGAGTGCGGTGTTGTTGCCCAACGCGCTACCCGTGGTGTGGGTATACAGCGCGGTCGCCGCGATCGCCTGACCGGATTTGATATCACGATGCACGGTGCCCGCCACATTCACCTTGTCGGCAGTGTCACCGTGGCGATATTCGGCGCGCAGGGTGGCGCCCCACGGGCCCTGATTCCACGTCGCGCCCGCGAACAGCGCGGTGTAATCCTCAACCGGCGCCGCCGCAATGCCCACCGGCGGCAACACGCTTTGCGAAGCCGCGCCCGCGCCTGCATTGATGCCTTGCGCGGCGGGCACATTCGGATTCAACTGCGTACTACCGGTTGCGCCGGGCTTACGCAGCGTGCTGGTGCGATCCATACCCGCATTCACTGTCAGCGTCGGCGTGAGCTTGATGGTTTGTGTGGCGCTGCTGGTGGTGGAGATCGCCGAGCCATCCGGGGTTTGACGCACGTTGAGCGCGCTCGCGCTCTCGGCGCCCTCCCACAGTTTTGACTTGGTGCCGACGCGCGTGGTGCTGGTGTTTTCGATAGCGCCCACCGTCATTTCATGATCCACGAACAGCGAGAGCTTTTCGGTGACTTTGAAATCAGCGCCCACGCGGATGCGATGCGGGTAATCGGCGCTGCCGGTACTGTTGCCGCTGGCGATGTTCATTTCGCTATCCACGCGCAAATTCAGCCGCCCATCCATCATTTTGTGGCTGCCGCCGGCAACGACTTGATTGGAATTCACGGTCCCGCCTGTGGCAACTTGATCGCGCACAATGCGCCCGCCGACGTACGCGCCGTACTCCGGCTTGGTCAGATTGGCGCGCGCTTCAATTTGCGAGCGCTCGGCTTGCGTGCCTGCGTTGGTAGTGCGCTCATTCAGCGCACGCGCATTGATGGTCACTTCCGGACTGACTTTTACCGAGACGTCACCACCTATTTTGGTGGTGCCCGATTGGGCTGCGGCCTGTTGACCCAGGCCAAACGCGCCTTGCTGTCCCCGCACGTAAGCGGTTGCGGCGACGTTGGCATCCTGACGACGCACTTCAACCAGATACGCGTTGCCCGAGGCGGTGTTGCCCGGCACGCCTGACATTTCGCGGCTGCTGTGGGCATACTCCGCGCGCAGTTTGGTTTTGTCGTCGATCTTCACCGTGGCATCGGCCCCCTTCAGATCGCCGCGCGCGCCGATGGCGCCCTCGTGTACTGCGCTGACGCCGACCTCAGCTTTGCCGTCGGTGGTGCGTACGGCCACGCGACCCCCGGCGGTGATGCGCTCATCGCGCGTGGGGTCTTCGGATTCGTAATCCACGATGACATACATCGGGTTAAAGCTCTGATCCTTGCCGGTGATGGCTTTGCGGAAGATCAACCTGCCCAGCGCATAATCGATGTCGTAATCAATGCCGCGCGATTGCGGCTCGGATTTGACGATGACTTCATTGCGGAAGCGGTCGCGCGTTTCGATGGTGATTTTTTCGCTGTTGACCAGGATGTTGCCGCGCGTCAGACGGTAGTAGCCCGAGGTGCCGTCCGCACGCAGTTCGTCTTTGACAAACGCCTGCGCGGTTTTGGTGCCGAACACCGTGGCCGAAATATTCTGCCCGCGGAACTCGCTTTTCACGCCATTGAGTGTGCGCGAGTAGCGCGACAGTTCGGTGACCGTCATGCCGGTGTTGAAATCACCAAACAGCGCATACCATTGATTTTTTTCAATTTTCAGATACAGCTTGCGCGTGCTGGCGGCATCACTCTGGGCGCTGGTGGTGTCACCGTAGATAGTATAAAACTGTCTGCGATCAAGGCTTTGCAATAGCGCTCCGCCGTTCGCAGCACCGGCTGCACCAGTAAGCCCCAGGCGCTTGCGCTCTTTGTCGGTGTCGTAAGCCAGCGTCACCAGGAAATCGCCTTTGACCTGGCCTTTGGCGTAGAACGCCACACGACCGTCTTTCCATAATTTGTCGTCGGCCATGTCCGCCGGGATATTTTCGAGCGCGCCGGTGAGTTTGCGCTGGCCGATGGTGCCTTCGCCCAGGCCCACGAGTATCCACTCGCGCATCTCGGACTTGAGCCACGCGCGGATGATTTGCGGCTGACGGCCCGGGAAATTAAAGGTCAGCTCCACCTCGCCCGAAGTCATGGTCGGCTGCAATTTGATCAGCGCCAGACCATCGTCTGTCACACGCCAGCGCGGCTTATTCGTGCTGTCGTTCAACAACGGACGCGAATCCTGGCGCTGCGCCACCTCAAACGATTGATAAGGCGCAGAGATGCCCATTTCGCCTTCGGTGCCGTGACGCGCAGGCTTGCCTTCGCGGTCAAATATACGCACGGCGATTACCGGCGCGGTGCGGCCATCGGCGATCAACACCGAGGCGTCGTTGACAAAGCGGCCTTCCACACCCGCGCCTGAGTAGTGCATCATGCGCTCGGCGCGGCCTGCTTCTTTGCCTGACGCATCGGTGGCGATGGCAACGATTTTATTGGCGCCGTCTTTCAAGCCCACACCGCCCCAGCGCGAAATGCCGACGGTCTTCTGCGCGTTCTGGTCATTGCCGTCGTAATTGAGCGCATGCACCGGCACGCCGTTCATGGTCAAGGCAATCTTGTGCGCCGGATCATGTTTAACAAAAATCTTGGTGGCGTTGATGCCGGGGATAAAGGTGTCTGACGGAAACACCACTTCCAGCCCCGGCGTTGCTGCGGCCAGCCACACCGCATCAAATTTTTCAGCACCCGGCGCGTAAATATTCAGATTGCCCACACCCGGCTGCGCCGCCACGGGGCTGATGCCCGGCTTTGCGCCAGGCGCTGGAGAAACCTCTTTAACTATTTGATTATATTGAATAATTTGTGGGTCACTGGATAACACCAACTGCGTTGACCAGCGCACATCCAGCGCCACGCGCACCGGTGGCAGACGGCGCGTTTCGCCGTCTGCGCTCTGGAATTGCGTCATCGCCTGCAACACCATCCCGGCGCTGGACGCGCCCTTTACTTCAAACGCCAGCGATTTCGTCCACTTGCCGCTGGTGTCACCTGCGCGAAACACCAGCATGTCACCGCTGATTTCCGGCTCGGCAAACGCAGCGCCATCCATGCGTGCGCTGCCGGGCACATACGTCAAGCCCTTAGGCAGCGCGATGGTGGTTGAAAGATTGCGCGCGGCAGTGGTTACGCCTTTGATCTCCAGCGTTGCCTTCAAGCCGCCGTCAGTGGATTTGAGCAGCAGGCGGTGACCCGCTTCATGACCAGTGCTGCTTTTTCCCGTATTACGCACATAAAAATCGGCACGCCACATCGTGCCGCCGCGCACATTCACAAACTGCGAGAAGGCGCGCCCCGCGTGCCGCGTGTTGTCTTCGCACAGCACCGGCTCGTAGCCGTCGGGCAGCGATTTCACGTCAAGCTGCACCACGTGTGTGCCCGGCTTGACCCCCTCACGATGCCACTTGCCTTCCTTGTCGGTGCGCAGGTAGACCCCGTCTTCCATCACAATGCGCGCGCCTTCGACCCCTTTACCGAAGAACTGCTCGGCGTTGCACAGGCCCGCGTTGGCGGCCTGTAGCGGCGCGTCGCCAACGCTGCCCGCCTGCGCAAGTTTCGGCCCGCTATTGCCCACTTCGATTACGCGGCCCATCAGAATGGTACGGCTGCGGAACAGGTCTTCTTTCACATTCACCGTGGCACGCGCGGTTAACGAACGCGCGCCATTCGCGCCTGCCGCTTGCGCGGTGTTAATCGCTTCACCCAGCGTGGCGCCTGCTGTGATTTCAACCACATAGCGAATCTCCAGCGCTGCTGCGCCAGCCACGTTGCCGAGGTTAAAGGTCAAAGTACTGCCATCCGCCGAGATCAGCGGATCAGGCGCCGCCACGCCAGCGATGCGCGCAGTGCCTTTGCGATAACGCAATCCCGCAGGCAGGCGGTCGGTGATGGTGACAGCAGCCACCGCAGCGACGCCTGGATTACCCAGATTCAACTGGTACTGCACAAAATCACCCACCGCAGCAAGCGGCCTGTTGCTCACTTTGACCAGCGTTAACGTGGCAGGCGCACCGCCCGCGCCGCCCGTGGGATCAAGCGGAATATGGTTGTTGATCACGTTCGGGTCACCCAGCGCCAGAATGAACGCGAGGTGATAGATCGTTGGTTGCGCGCCCGTGGGCGGCGTGGCTTGCGCCTGCACCAGGAACACCCCGCCCACACCCAGGCCCGTCGGATCGAGCGCTGCCGCCGGGAGTATCTGCGCCGAGGGCGAAACATAGCCTGCGGGCGGCGTGACCGTCAGCGTGTAGTTGCCTGCCGGTGCGCCGCCCACCAGCAGGAACTGGTAGAAGCCAGTCGCATCGACGACTTGACTCTGGTTTGGCGCGCCGCCCATCAGATGCAGCGCCGGATCGAATCCCGCCGGACCGTTGAAAGTGACCGTCGCACCCGCCACCGGCTGGCGCGTTACCGAGTCGTACACCACGCCCGAGGGATCGAGCGGCAGACTCTGCTCGATCACGTTGTCGCCCGCTTGCAGTAACACCAGGGTGCGTCCGCTGCGCTGCACCTGCGCCGTCGAGCCGCCGTTGGTCAGGCTGTAGCAATTGCCGCCGCTTATCGGCGAAACGATATTCGGCGAGGTGGTTTCCGCCAGCGTGGCACAAGTGGTGGTGCTGGCAAAACCCGCACCCACACCCGCGCTTTCGGACGTTACCGGCAAACCAAACACCACCTTGCCCGAGCGATCACGAAACTCGATCTGATAGCTCACACCCGCCGGCAGACCCGTAACCGTGTACGCACCGTTGACATCGGTGGTCACTTGTCGGACGAGGGTGGCGCCCGCCGCATCGTAGATGCGTATGGTGAAGCCCTCAAACAAAAATTCACCGGGGTTGCGCACGCGGTCGTGGTTGACATCCAGCCACACACGTCCGGACAACGTTCCGGTGTTGGCGGCCC
>JANMXV010000625.1:0-6544 GCA_031381325.1 Betaproteobacteria bacterium
GAAAAATCGACCTCAGCCATGGCCCGATCCCCTCGATGAAGTGGCCGGCGATGAAAATGGGATTTCGCGTCGAAGACAAGTCGCAACTGTCTGCTGTCAAACCCGGCGACGAGATTGAATTCGAGATGCGCGGCGAGCCGGACAAAGACGGGGATTTCGTCATCTTGCGCATCACCAAAAAATCCGCGAAGGCGGCGCAGTGATCGCGCAGCTCATACGCTGGTCTATCGCCAACCGCTTTCTGGTGTTGTTGGCCACCCTCATGGTCACTGCGGGGGGTGTTTGGTCGATGATGAAAACACCGCTGGACGCGATTCCCGATCTCTCCGATGTGCAGGTGATCATCCGCACCACCTATCCGGGGCAGGCGCCGCAGATCGTCGAGGATCAGGTGACCTATCCGCTGACGACGACCATGCTGTCGGTCCCCGGCGCCAAAGCCGTGCGGGGTTATTCCTTCTTCGGCGACTCCTTTGTTTACGTACTGTTCGAGGACGGCACCGATCTTTACTGGGCGCGCTCCCGCGTACTTGAATACCTCAACCAGGTGCAGGGCCGCCTGCCGGCACAGGCAAAGCCGGCATTGGGACCCGATGCAACCGGGGTCGGCTGGATCTACGAGTATGCGGTGACCGATCGCAGCGGTCGCCACGATTTGAGCCAATTGCGCGCGTTGCAGGACTGGTTCCTCAAGTACGAACTCAAATCGGTAGCCAACGTCGCCGAGGTGGCGTCGGTGGGCGGCATGGTGCGGCAGTACCAGATCGTTCTCAATCCGGACCGGCTGCGTGCGTATTCGATACCGGTCTCCCGCGTGATCCAGGCGGTGAAGAACGCCAACCAGGAAACCGGCGGTGCGGTGCTGGAACTGGGCGAGGCTGAGTACATGGTGCGCGCCCGCGGCTATCTGAAAACACTGGATGACTTTAGATCAATCCCCATCGCAGTCGGCGATGGCGGCACACCGGTGCTGCTGAAAGACGTAGCGCGCGTGCAGGTCGGCCCGGAGTTGCGGCGCGGCATTGCGGAGCTGGACGGCGAGGGCGAAACCGCCGGCGGCGTCATCATCATGCGCAGCGGCAAGAACGCGCTCGAAACCATTGCCGCGGTAAAGGCCAAGATCGACAGTCTCAAGCCGGGACTGCCCGCGGGCGTGGAAATCGTGCCGACTTACGACCGCTCGGGATTGATCCTGCGCGCGATCGATCATCTGCGCGATAAACTGATCGAGGAATTCGTCGTCGTTGCGCTGGTGTGCATCGTGTTCCTGTTCCACCTGCGCTCGAGCCTGGTCGCGATCATCACCCTGCCCCTCGGCATCCTGATCGCCTTTATCGTCATGCGCTACCAGGGCATCAACGCCAATATCATGTCGCTCGGCGGTATCGCCATCGCCATCGGCGCCATGGTGGATGCCGCGGTGGTGATGATCGAAAACGCGCACAAGCATCTCGAATCCTGGCGTCATGCGCATCCGAATGACTCTCTCGCCAACGAAGAGCGCTGGCGATTGATCGGCGAAGCGGCGGCCGAAGTGGGTCCCGCATTGTTCTTCAGCCTCCTCGTTATCACTTTTTCGTTCGTGCCGGTGTTCGCGCTCGAAGCGCAGGAGGGTCGTCTGTTCGCGCCGCTCGCGTACACCAAGACCTACGCCATGGCCGCGGCAGCGGGATTGTCCGTGACGCTGGTTCCGGTGCTGATGGGCTACTGGATACGCGGCCGTATTCCGGATGAAAACGCGAATCCAATCAATAGGTTACTTATTTTTATCTATCGACCCATTCTGGCGGCGGTATTACGCTTTCCCAAAATCACTTTGGTAATCGCCGTTGCGCTGCTTGCCGTGAGCGCCTATCCGGCGTCACGCTTGGGCGGTGAGTTCATGCCGCCGCTGGACGAAGGCGATCTGCTGTACATGCCGACCGCTCTACCCGGCTTGTCGGCGGGCAAAGCGGCTGAAATCCTGCAACTCACCGACCGCCTCATTCGAACCATACCGGAAGTTGCGCGCGTATTCGGCAAGGTCGGCCGCGCAGAAACCGCCACCGATCCGGCGCCGCTCGAAATGGTGGAAACTACCATCCAGTTCAAGCCGCGCAGTGAATGGCGTACCGGCATGACGCAGGACAAACTGATTGAAGAACTTGACCGAACCGTCAAGGTGCCGGGCCTCACCAACATCTGGGTGCCGCCGATACGCAACCGCATCGACATGCTCGCCACCGGCATCAAGAGTCCGCTCGGCATCAAGGTGTCCGGTGCGGATCTCGCGCAAATCGAGCGCGTAACGCAGGACATCGAGCGTGTGGTGAAAGACGTGCCGGGCGTCACTTCCGCGCTCGCCGAGCGGCTCACCGGCGGGCGCTATATCGACGTCAAAATAGACCGTCTGGCTGCCGCGCGCTACGGCATGAACATCGCCGACGTGCAAACCATCGTTTCAGCGGCAATCGGCGGCGAGAATATTGCCGAGACCGTCGAGGGCTTGCAACGTTTCCCGATCAACGTGCGCTACCCGCGCGAGCTGCGCGACTCTCTCGAAAAATTGCGCAGCCTGCCCATCGTCACTGAACGCGGCGCGCAAATTACGCTCGGCGCCGTAGCCGAACTCGCCTTCGTCGACGGTCCGCCGATGCTCAAAAGCGAGAACGCGCGGCTGTCCGGCTGGGTGTATGTGGACATGCGCGGACGCGACTTGCAGTCGGTGGTGGACGACGCACAAAAAGCAGTACGCGAACAGGTAAAGCTCCCCGCGGGCTATTCAGTGTCGTGGTCGGGACAGTTTGAATATCTGGAGCGCGCAAAAAAGCGTCTGACGCTCGTCATTCCGTTCACGCTGGCGATTATCTTTGTGTTGCTTTATCTCACGTTCCGCCGCGCTGATGAGGCACTGCTCATCATGGCAACCGTACCGTTTGCGCTGATTGGCGGCTTTTGGCTGATGTGGCTGTTAAATTACAACCTGTCGGTCGCGGCGGCTGTCGGCTTCATCGCACTGGCCGGCGTGGCAGCGGAGTTTGGCATCATCATGCTGCTCTATCTGCGGCAGGCGCTGGAGAAGCGTATCGCTGCCGGCGAAGCGCCTAGCGCGCAAATGGTGGTGGACGCCATTACCGAAGGCGCGGTGCTGCGCGTGCGGCCCAAAGCCATGACCGTTGCGGTGATCCTCGCCGGCCTGCTGCCAATCATGTGGTCGAGCGGCACCGGCGCCGAAGTCATGCAGCGCATTGCCGCGCCGATGGTAGGCGGTATGATCACCGCGCCGTTGCTGTCGATGTTCGTCATTCCGGCTGCGTATCTGTTGATGCGCCGGCGGCACACGAAACGCTCAGTGCGGCCATAACGCCGATCAAGTCAGAACGGCTGCGCGGCATTGCGGTTACCGGCCCGAAGCGTTTGTCGCTGACGCCGGAGATTCCCACGGTATCCGAATCCGGCGTGTAGGGTTACGAAGTCACCGGTTGGTACATGATGCTCGCCGCTGCCGGCGTGCCGCGCGACATCATCGCCAAACTCAACAGTGAAATCATCAAGGCGGTGCATAGTCCAGCGGTGAAAGAGCGCTTCGCTGCTTTGGGCACAGAGTCTGTCGGCAATTCTCCAGAGGCGTGCGGTGAATTCTTGCGCGCTGAGATTGCCAAATGGACGAAGGTGGTAAGAGCGGCGAGGGCTAAGGCGGACTGACTGTAGTGGGGTAAACCAGTTCGCGTTTGTGCTATTGTAAAACAGGCTGCTACAATTGGCGCCTTGGAGGATTGCGCGTGGTGTGGCAGGCATTGCGGGCACGCCACGAGCGCTATAGACGTAACCGTACCCAGGGAGTACCTATGTCACGCATTGCATTACTCGCAGGCTGGTCAGCCCTCGCATTGGCAGTTGTCGTGCTGCAACAGCCGCTCGGCCTCTCGCAATCGCCGGAGACACCAAAGCCTCCGGCGCCCCGGCCCCCGGCGGAACTGCTGCGCATGTCGCTCGCGGCGGAGACGCCCGGCTTGGCCGATCCGTTTCGCGGCATCACTGCCAACAGGCAGATCGAGCCCGGCCTGTTCGCCATTCGCTCAACGGGTGTTTCCACTGAACCGGTGCGCCTTGCCGCTGCCGCTTTCCTTGCCGGCCTCAGCGACGCACAACGGGCCAAGACGAAGTTCGCCGTGGACGACAACGAGTGGCGCAAGTGGATGAACCAAAGTTTCTACATTCGCCAAGGCGTGAGTTTCCTTGAGATGAACGAAAAGCAACGCGCCGCCGCTTTCAACCTGCTGCGCGCCGGGTTGAGCGCGAAGGGGCTCCAGCAGACGCGCGACATCATGCGCCTTAACGAAACGCTGGCCGAAATGACCAACAACAACCACGCCGAGTTTGGCGAGTGGCAGTACCACATCACGGTGATGGGAGATCCGTCCGCCAACGCGCCCTGGGGCTGGCAACTCGACGGCCATCACGCGGTCATCAATTACTTCGTGCTGGGCGATCAGGTGGTGATGACGCCGGCGTTCGCCGGCTCCGAGCCGGTGATCGCCGCCGCCGGCAAGTACAAAGGGACGGTGGTGCTGCAGGACGAGCAAAACCAGGGCCTGGCGATGATCAACGCGCTCACTGCGGACCAGCGCAAGAAGGCGATTCTGAAAGTCTCCAAGACCGGCAACGAAGTGCTCACCGAAGCATGGAGGGACAACGTGGTTCTCGACTACGCTGGCGTCAGCGCGAAAGAACTCTCCGCCGGACAGCGCCGGCAACTGCTCGAACTGACGGCACTCTACGTGAACAATATAGCCGACGGCCACGCGCGCGTGAAGATGGAAGAAGTGCGCGCGCAACTCGACCGCACCTGGTTCGCCTGGATCGGCGGCACCGAGCCGGGCAGCGTGTTCTACTACCGCATTCACAGCCCGGTCATCCTGATCGAGTTCGACCATCAAACTCCCGCCAGCCTGCGCTTCATGTACGCCAACCCCACCCAACCGCGCATTGAGCATATTCACACCGTGGTGCGCACGCCCAACGGCAACGACTATGGCAAGGATCTGCTGCGCCAGCACTACCACAGCCATCCGCACAAGCCCGCGCAGAAGTGAATGAAAAAACTTCGCCGGGCCGTCTACGGCAATTTCAGGTTGCCGGCGTCTTCTGTCCGGTCACAGCCCCATCAGAGACATCACGCCCGCGCTAAAGCCTCTTTCATCCGCTGCGCGGTAATCGGCACCTTGCGCATGCGCAGCCCCGTCACATCAAAAATCGCATTCGCAATCATTCGCAATTGCCGCTGGCACCGTGCGATGTGACGGTTCGCCCGCACCTTGAGGTGACATCTCCGGGTGATCGATCAGCGCGATCTCTATGCTCTCCGGCACGTCGGAGAGTTCCAAAATGGGGTAGGTTGCCCAATGCACGCCAAGTACTTTATTTTCGCCCAGATGCGGCCGCTTTTGCGCTCGACTTCGACTTCGGCGACGAGGGCTGCCGCGGTGCCGTTGCGCTCGGTGTAGGAGAATCCGCGTTCGCGCATCAGATCGCCTCTGCCACGGCTGCCGCGCTCGCCAGGTTTCCAGCGCGCTTTTTCGGCGGCGGCTTTGATTACCGCCACGTCGCGTTCGCGCGTCAGATACTTTAAGCGGAACGCCACCGGGTCGGCATTCGCAGCAGCAGCCACTTCATCGATAAACGATTCACTGGCGAAATGGGTTTCCGCGCCGAGCGGATCGCGCAGGTGGCCAGTGCGCGCTGGTGATACCGGCTGCGTATCTGCTGATGCGCAGACGCCGTACGCCGGCTCGAGTTTTCACCGACAAATCCGCTTTACACCGCCAACCCGGGCAGGACAAGGAAATAGGCGTTGAGCATGTATAGGCCCGACAGGATCAGCAGAATCCCGCCGACGATTTCAAAGATCTTCTGGAACCGGCTCAATCCCGAAAGATTTTCCAGCCATCCCACCGCAACCGCGCCGAGCATGATCGGCACCGCGCGCCCCAAGGCAAATGCCAGCAACAAGGTCATTCCAAAAACGGGGGAGCCGACGCTTGCCGCTACACCGAGCAGAACCACCAGCGCCGGCGTACAAAACGGGCAGATCGCTACCGAGAACGGCACGCCCAGCGCAAAAGCGCCCCATGCGCCCGCCACGGGCTTGGCGCGCAGTTGCAATGCCGGCAGAGGCAACCGCAACCATCCGGGCCAGATCAGGCCCAGGGCAATCAACAAGGGGCCGAGCACCAAACCCCATGCGCGGCCGAGTAGATGCTGCACCCACGAGCCCCCCAGTCCGGCGACCAATCCCAGGACCCCATGAGTCGTGATCATGCCCAGTACGAACAGCCCGCCTAAGAGCGCAGCTTGGCGCGGTGTACGCGATTTCGTGACGTAGGCGAGTGAAACGGGGATGGCTGCCAGCGCGACCGGATTAAAGCTGAAGACGAAGCCCGTCACCAGTCCGATCCACAGGGCGCCGAACCCGGCTTGCGCCGTCGCCTGACGCAGGGCTTCGATATCCATCAGCACGGCGCCAGGCTGGTGAGCGCGGCCCGAAGCTGTGCAGGAGTCGGCA
>JANMXV010000626.1:0-2700 GCA_031381325.1 Betaproteobacteria bacterium
TCGCCGGTTTTCGGGCGTATGGCCAGCACGCTGCTGGCGTAAAGACTATCGAGTCCGCCGCGCAGCGCCGGATTCCACGGCTCAGCATTGCCGGTGCCCCAATACACAAGGTCGAGCTCCGGATCGTACGAGCCGCTGCGCCAGGTGGGTGCGCCGCCATACTTGTAAGCGTCGCTGTCCTTGGGCCAGGTTTCGGCGCCGGGTTCACCCGGCGCGGGTATGGTGTAACGGCGCCACAGGTGCTTGCCGGTTTCCGGATCCCAACCATTGAGAAAACCGCGCGTGGTGAATTCGCCGCCCGCCATGCCGGTGATCAACACGCCGTTGGCGATGACCGGTGCGCTGGTGGCGGTGTAGCCTTCCTTGTACTCGGCGAACTTCTGCTTCCAGATTTGCTTGCCGGTTTTCATGTCGAGCGCCAGCACATGCGAGTCGAGCGTCACCCGAAACAGCTTGCCGTTATAAATGGTTGCGGTGCCACGGCTGATCACGCCGCAGCAGGCTTGCGCCGCTGCTTCCGGCGGCCATTCGGCTTCGGTGCGCCACAGTTGCCGGCCGCTCGCCACATCAATGGCGAATGTCCATTTGGCATTGATTACGTACATCACGCCGTTATAGATCGTGGGTTGCGCGGTTTCGCCAAAATCGTTCATCAGGCTCATGCTCCAGATCGGCACCAGGCGCTTTACGTTTGACTTGTTGATCTGCTTGAGCGCGCTGTAATTCTTCAGGTCATAGCCCATGCCCTGCGTGGTCACGTTTTCGGTGTTATTGTTTTTATTGAGTAATTCTTCGTTGGTCTGGGCAACACTAAACGTGCCCCACGCACACCACGAACACAAGCAAACAGCCAGCAGCTTCTTC
Source organism: Betaproteobacteria bacterium (assembly GCA_031381325.1). Classification (GTDB taxonomy): domain Bacteria; phylum Pseudomonadota; class Gammaproteobacteria; order Burkholderiales; family SG8-41; genus UBA5216. The sequence goes on from JANMXV010000626.1 coordinate 865, forward strand.
ATGATCTCCCCTCCGGTTAAGTCGAACCCTCATCAGCTCACGTCACACCTGCAACTTTGAGTTTACTCGCCCTGAGGGATGCATGCGTAAACAGACGCACGCTAAATTGACACGCGCTAAGCCGGTTTGTATAGTCGGCACAGCAGGTTTCCCTTCCGCACTTCCTTTAATCACCCGATTTCCCGGAGACACCCATGCCGCTCACTCTGAAGCAAGCCAATACCATTTGCGAAAAAGCCCTCGAACACGCGCGCGCGAAAAACTTCGCCAAGCTCACCATCGTGGTGCTCGACGACGCTGGCAACGTCAAAGCCGTGCAACGCGAAGACGGCGCCAGCATGTTCCGTTACGATGTGGCGCTGGGCAAGGCGTGGGGCGCTGTGGCGATGAGTTGTTCCAGCCGAGCGTTGGCGAATCGCGCCAAGGGCAATCAGAATTTTTTTCTTACATTGGCGGCGACCGCGCAGGGCAAGTTTCTGCCGCAGCAGGGCGCGGTGTTGATTCGTGACGCCGGCGGCGCGATTCTTGGCGCGGCGGGTATTAGCGGCGCCAGCGGTGACGAAGACGAAGAATGTGCAGCCAAGGGCGTTGAAGCAGCGGGCCTGAAGTCCGATGCATCGGCGTGATAATTTTCTATAAAATCAATAAGTTACACGGAGGTTACCCATGACGCGTCCGCGCCGCACGCCTGAACAATTACGCAGTCACAAATGGTTTGGCGTGAACGACATGCGCTCGTTTGGCCACCGTTCGCGCACCTTGCAGATGGGTTATTCACGCGAGGATTTTGCGGGCAAACCGGTGATCGGCATCATCAATACGTGGAGCGATATCAACCCGTGTCACGCACACTTTCGCACGCGTGCGGAGGAAGTGAAGCGCGGTGTGTGGCAGGCGGGCGGGTTTCCGCTGGAGATGCCGGCAATCGCGCTGGCCGAACCGTTCCAGAAACCGTCGACGATGATGTATCGCAATATGCTGGCGATGGAAACCGAAGAACTGCTGCGCTCGTACCCGATAGACGGCTGCGTGCTGATGGGCGGCTGCGACAAAACCACGCCGGCGTTGATTATGGGCGCGCTGTCGATGAACTTGCCGTCGATTTATATGCCGGCGGGACCGATGCTGCGCGGCAACTGGCACGGTAAACATCTCGGTTCCGGCACCGACTCGTGGAAATACTGGGCCGAACTGCGCGCGGGCAACATCAACCAGAAAGAGTGGGATGAAGTAGAGGAGGGCATTGCACGTTCCTACGGCCACTGCATGGTGATGGGCACGGCGTCGACCATGACTTCGATTGCCGAGACCCTCGGCCTGACGCTGCCCGGCGCGGCGTCGATACCCGCCGCTGACGCCAACCATCCGCGCATGGCCACCGCCAGCGGCAAGCGCATCGTCGATATGGTGTGGGAGGACTGGAAGCCCTCGGATTTCCTGACCGCGAAATCATTCGACAATGCGATTGTCGCAGTGCATGCCCTGTCGGGATCGACCAACGCGTTGATTCATCTGCTGGCGATGGCGGGCCGTGCGGGCATTCCGCTCAAGCTCGAACGCTTTGATGAACTTGCGCGCAGTGTGCCGGTACTGGCGAATATCCGTCCGGCGGGCGACAAGTATCTGATGGAAGATTTTTATTACGCCGGCGGACTGCGTGCGATGCTGGCCGAGTTGGGGGAATTGCTCAATCTTGATTGCCAGACCGTCAACGGCAAGACCATCGGCGAAAATATCGCGGGTGCTAAAACCTATAACGCTGACGTTATCCGCCCGCGCTCGAATCCGCTATCGGCGACCGGCGGGCTGGCCGTGCTGCGCGGCAACCTTGCGCCC
>JANMXV010000723.1:0-3923 GCA_031381325.1 Betaproteobacteria bacterium
TGCTGTTCCTGATCCTCAAGTTTCAGGACGTCCTGCCCTGGAACCCACTCGGCCTGCCCGGCCAAGGTCCCGTGCGCGTGGGTGTGGCCATCGCCGACTTGACCGCGGGCAACTTGCTCGCGTTTGGCGTGATGACCGCGCTGTTCGAGCGCGAAGTGACCGGCGTCGGCCGCTGGGTGCATACCAGCCTGCTCGAAGCGCAAATTTTCATGCTGGATTTCCAGGCCTCGCGTTACCTGATGAGCGGCGAAGTTGCGGGCCAGGCCGGCAATGATCATCCGACCGGCGTGCCTACCGGCGTGTTTCCCGCGAGCGACGGCCTGTTCAACATCGCTGCCTCTTCGGCTCGTGTGTTCGCGCGCTTCTGTGACGCACTGGGCAAGCCGGAATGGAAAAATCGCGAAGAATGGAACACCCAGGGCAAGCGCAGTAAAGACCGCAAGGCGATCAACGCCGCGATCAGCGAAGTCACCAAACACAAGCCCACGGCGCACTGGGTCGATGTGATGGAAGCGGCCGGCGTGCCGTGCGGCCCGATCAATACCATTGACAAAACGTTTGCCGATCCGCAAGTGCAGCACCTGGGCATCGCCTCGCCGGTAAAGAGCGAAAAACTCGGCGACATCAAACTCGTCGGCTCGCCCATCAATCTCACCGGCGTGAGCAAAAAAATTCGCACCGCCACGGCAGATGCCGGCGCGCACACCGATGAGATTCTCGGTTCCGTGGGCTACACCAAAGAACAACTGCATGACATGCGCGCCAAAGGCGTGATTTAACCGGAGCACACCATCATGGATTCAATCGCTACTGACAGAATTCTCGGCACCAAACAAGGCGCCATTGGCTTTCTTACCTTCAACAACCCGGAAAAACTTAACGCCATCTCTCCGGAAATGACGCAAGCGGCAGCAGCGGTGATCGACGATTTTGCCGCTGATCCCGCGGTACGCGTGGTGGTGCTGAAAGGCGCCGGCAGCAAAGCGTTCGTATCCGGCGGCGACATCTCCAAATACGAAGGCAATCGTGCCACGCCTGAACAAATCGCGGCGTATACCAAAATAACCTCTGGCTTTCGCACCTCGCTGCGCGGCATCGGCAAACCCACCATCGCGATGGTTCGCGGCTGGTGTCTGGGCGGCGGTCTCGCCATCGCCTTGAACTGCGATCTGCGCATTTGCTCGGAAGACGCGCAATTCGGCGTGCCCGCCGCGCGGCTGGGCATAGGCTACAGCGCCGAATCGCTGGCGCAACTGATCGAACTGGCGGGACCTTCCGTCGCCAAAGAAATCCTCTTCACCGCGCGCCGCTACACTGCGTATGAAGCGCATCGCATCGGGCTGGTGAATCACGTATTGCAGGCCGGCATGCTCGAAGCATTCGTCAACAACTACGCCGAAACCATGGCGGCCAATGCGCCGCTATCCATCGTCTCCGCCAAACGCGTGATCGACGAATACGTGAAGGACCCGGCAGCGCGCAATCAGGCACTCGCCGACAAAGCCGTAGCGGACTGCTTCGCCAGTCAAGACTATGTTGAAGGCAGGCGTGCGTTTATGGAGAAACGTAAGCCGGTATGGACGGGGAAGTAGTGACGTACGCTGCGCGGCATTTGTTAAAATGACTGATAGTCCGTACATGAATCAGCCGGGCGTGCCGAACGCCTGCGTCCAGTACACGCCCATTGCGCTCCTGGCATCAATTGCGAAGGCGACACCCATTTCGGTATAGGCCGGATTCATCAGATTGGCGCAGTGCCCTGGGCTTTTGATCCAGCCCGCCACGGCGTTCTCGGCATTCATTTGCCCGCCGGCAGCGATGTTTTCACCGGTAGCGCGGTATCGATAGCCCGCGCGCTCTACACGCTGCGCCGGACTGGAACCGTCGCGGCCGCGGTGGCTGAAGTAATTGTTGCGCGCCATGTCCTCGGCATGCAGCCGCGAGGCCTCGGCAAGCGTGTCGTTCCAGCGCAGCGGCAGCACCGCATTGAACGGCGTGCTGCCACAGTAACGCGGCGTCGCGCGCGCCTGGTTAACGAGATCGAGCACGCGCTGCCCCGCCGCTGGCTCGGACAGCCCCACCGACGGCGCAAACGGCGCCGCCATCACGATCCACACCTGGCGCGCATCCAGGTAAATGCCGATTTCCGTCATCGCGGCACTCTGCAACCGCGGGCAGTAGCTTTGTTTCGCCAGCAGCGCTGCCGCTCGTGAGCCGACGCCATCACCGCTGATGCTAAACGCACTGGAACGTGTCGCTCTGTAGCCGACAGCGTTCAGGCTCTGCTGCAACTTATCTCCCCTCGCAAGCGCTCTGGCGACGCGCTCGAGGGCCGCCTGCGGCTTGAGGGGCGGCAAATTTTCCGCGACCGCACAATGGCCTTCACCCGCGCGCAGCCGGTTGATCTCAGTGTAAAGATCGCTCGCCGCCGCATCGAAACAGACGCCAAGCAAAAGCAGACAGGCAGGAATATGACGCATGGTTGGGAGGGGCTGATGGCGCCCAAGTCAAGAGCAGGTTGGTGTGATGATGTTCAGACCGCGCGTGGCGTAAAAGTTCAGCCCATGCTACGGACTCCAGCGCGGTGCGCCCGCACTGACCACCCCTTCGTGAGCCGCCATCGCATTCCGGCGCGTTGTATGAACTTCAAGCCCGCCACCTTATTGAAGTTCGACAGTCGACAAGGCACTCCTCACCAAAATCAAGCTTTATGCAGTCCGCCCACAACTGATTTCGAGCAACCAGCAGCCGTTCGGGCTAAAATTTAGGAACGCACCTCAACAAACAACCCGGCGGATCCCCTTGAATACCGATACTCCCGAGTCCAGCCGCAAGGCGCGGATCGACGCTCTGCTTCTCAAACTCCCGGGCGTTAGCGCAAAAAAAATCAACGGCCTTGACGCCTACTTCGTCAGCGACAAGATGTTCGCCTGTATCAGCGGCAACGGCGTCGGACTGCGCCTGCCCGCCGCCGCCGCGACTGAACTGCATTTCTCCAGGGACAACGTGGTGCCGTTTCAGCCCGGCGGTATGGCAAGTTCGAGGGAATGGATACAGATCGACCGCGCCGAGGCGGCCGACTACGAGAAGGATCTCGAGCTGTTTCAGGCCTCGCTCGCCTTCGTCAAAGCCGCCCGCGCGCGCTAGGCCGGCAGCACTGCACAAGCCGTAGGGCCGAACTCTCTGTCAGTTTGTCCTGTTCGCCTGGTGCTTTTTGGTTGCCGGGACATTTATGTATGGTTCCGAACAAAATTGCATCTTTTTATAAGGGCAAATTACACTTCCACTCTTCCTTCGAAGGCTTCCATTCGACCGCGTCCGGGATCGACATTCCGAAGTTCGAAGAGTGGCTCCCGCCGAAGGCGTTGCATAGACTACACACCGGGAGTGTCTCATGCTGGGCGCACATCAAGTTTCGATATCGAATCACCTGCTTGCCGCATTGCCCCGCAAGGAATACCAGAAACTGCTGCGCGTCCTCGATCCGGTCAAGCTGGCCTATGAGGAGATTCTCTATGAAGCCCGTGCGCCGATTCGACACTTGTACTTTCCCAACGACTGCTTCGTCTCAATGCTGACTACCGTGGACGGCGGTCGGGCTGCGGAAGTCGGACTCATCGGTTGTGAAGGCATGGTTGGGCTTCCCGCGGCGCTGGGTATCACCGTCTCGCCTTTTCTTGCCGTGGTACAGGGCGGCGGCACAGCCCTGCGGATGAAGATAGCGGACTTTCGCCGCAATTTCAGCGAGAGCGTCGCATTGCGGCGAGAGTTGTGCCTGTTCACCCATTTACTGATGATCCAGATCGCGCAGACCGCCGCATGCAACCGCTTCCATGTGGTGACACAGCGCATGGCGCGCTGGCTGTTAATGACCCACGACCGCGTCAACTCCAACGAGTTTCGCATTACGCAGGAGTTTCTTG
>JANMXV010000728.1:0-5136 GCA_031381325.1 Betaproteobacteria bacterium
GTCCATACGCCCGTGCCGGCAACGTAGGTCGAGGTCACCGCGCCCGAGGTCGCGGTGGACAGCGCGCCCGCCGCAGTGTTCGACAGGGTGAGGGTGGCGGTGAGGTTGGCGCTGTCCACATCACTCGCCACGATGTCGGTCAAGTTCAGTGCGGTGTCTTCGGTGTAGGTTTCCGCTGCGTTCAAGTTGGTGGCGGTGGGCGCGTCGTTGACCGCTGTGACGGTCAAGGAAGCCGTATCGGTAGCCGTCGAGAATGCGTACGCCCCGCCATTTAAGGATGCATCCACGATACCGCCATTAGCGCCGCTTGTTTGATCCCAAGCCCGAAACGTGATCGCGGAGCCCAGCGTACCATTGAAATTAAGATTCGGCTCAAAGTAAAGCCGCGTATTAGCGTCAGCGGCCAGGAGCCGCGCAGTAGTTCCAGTCACTGCACCCAACGCATTCCAGTTGGTTCCGTTGTTCGTCGAATACCACCAGGCGCCGTTCGCCGAGGGGGCCGAGGTGACCGCGATACCAAGCACAGCGCTGCTGTCGGCGTCGGTCACATTGTCCACCTGCCCGGAAGGCGAAGCGAAGTCCACCAAGGCTGAGACCAGCGTGCCTACAACACCTACCGGTGCGCCGGCATCTTCGTTGATCGCGTTAAGCGCGGGGCTTTTTGATGCGTCCAAAACCGGCGCATGATTGAGCGGCAACAACGCTATGGCATCAAAGTCTTCGCCGCCGGCGGTCAGCGCAATATCCGCCCCCTGAACCAGCAGCGCAGCGCTACCGGAACTCGTGCCCGCCCCGGTGGCAGTGACCGTCAGAACGAATATGTCGAACTTCGTCACGTTCAGGGCATTGGTGCCGACGGTGTCGTTGCCATTGACAGCGATAAGCAATTGACCAGTGGTTAGCGCAGTGCCACCCAGAGTTACGTTGGATTGAACCAACTCCAGGCCATAAATTTGTTGTGTAAAACCGATCCCTGCACTGCCATTACCGTCGATCAGCACGGAACTCGTGCCTGCGGTAGTACCGGGACCGACGTCAGTAACCTGATAACGGGTAACGTCTTTGTCGATAGCGCCACCGGCGCCGGTCAACAAGAACTCGCCCGCATTAAGTGTAACGCCGCCAACGGCGGTGGCCGTTTCAACCAGCGCGAAGTCGCGTGTTGAAGCACTCAGCGGGTTCTGCAGCAGGATCGAAAACGTGCCGCTGCTGTAATTGCCAAGTGTCGTGGGCCGAAACAAGGCAATGTCATTACTGTTGATCGCTACGCCGCCCAGCGTTTCATTTGCAGCCGTACTGAACAACACGTCGCCTGGCAACAAAGTTACTGCATTCGCGCTGCCTACCGTGACCGTGCGAGACACGTAATGCAGGCCGTTCAAGTTGCCGACGCCCGCACCAAATATGTTGAGATCGAACCCTGTGGCAAAGAACGTGCCCGTCGTCACGTTCGGCGCCGGTGGTTCGAACCTGAGATTCGGGTCGCCAAACTGGATGACGTCGTTAAAGTCCCAAGTCAAGCCCCCTGCAGTACTAGTGCCAGTGCCAGAAAGCCACAAACCGGAGTCGCCACGCGCCTGATACGTTGCCGAAAACTCCGATGTGTTGTTACTGGGATCCGTCGCTGTCGCGGTAATATATTCGCCCGCGGTTACCGAGGCGGCGAGTGTGGCCGTGAAGTTCACGGTGAAGGGAGTGCCGACCGGCGTTGTGACTGTAGTAAAACCCAAATACCGCTCACCCTCGATGTCGTTGGCTGTGTTGGCGAAGAATTCAATGCGGTAGGTTTTGTTCGCTTCGCTGTTCAGCGAACCCGCAATATGCACTTGCAAGCCTTCGGCTGCGACCGAACTAATCACCGGCCAATTCTGAAAATTATTGGGCCCGGTATCAATATCGTCAAGATCGTTAGGATCGCTTGTCGTGGTGCTGTTGGCGCCCAGGTCAATGCCGGCCTGCACATTGTCATGAATGGAGTTTCCGAGGACCGCGTTGCCGGTGCCAGCAGTATTCGGCAGGCGCACACCATCAAATCCGTTAAACGCAATTACATTGCCGGCGCCGGCGCTTACGCCGCCGATAAAATTGCCGCTTGAGCCGTTGAGCAGATTGACGCCCGCATTTAGGTTACCTAGCGACGCAACGCCATCGGTCCCGATATAGTTCGCGGTGATTATGTTGTTGTTGCTGCCGTCAATCCCAATACCTGACCCGGCAAAGCGGGTGATCATCAACGCGTCGATGGCGCTGCCGGAGGATCCCGCACCGAGAACGAGTCCGTCAGTTCCAGCACCTGCGCTGTTGCCGTCAAGTCTGATCAACGGCGTGCCCGCATAGCCCGGTTGAGTGACGCCGTCGATAGTCACCTTGTCGCTAATCGTCGGTAACGCTGTGGCCGGGCTTATCGTTTGCACACCGGCGCCAGGAATACTGAACTGAATGATGTCGGGCACCCCAGCCGAGGCATTCGCTTGTGTAATAGCATCGCGCAGCGAGCCGGCGCCACTGTCAGCGGTATTGACGACGGTATACGTAAGCAGCGTGCTTGACCATGCGTTGCGCATGGCATCACTCAACACAATGTTAGTGTCGATTGTCCCCGTGTGATCTTCAAGTACCCAATCCCCGCCAAACGCCGCACTGCCGGTAAGATTATTACTCGCAGCAACATCCGCCCCTGTCAGCCGCGCGAGATCCTGAACAAAAGCATGCCCGGCGCTGCCCTCGGCCACATCACAACCGTAAATTAGAACGTCGGCATTAGCGGTTAGCGCATCACGCCACTGTGCCAGTGCCGCAGCCTGCTGTTGCAGCGTTTGGCCATCAATCCAGCCTGATCCCAGTTGCACACCGCCATCCTGCCCGTGGGACAAAATATGCACGGCGCTGACGTCATGCCGCGTGGCGAGCAATGCACTGATCTGCTGTATACCATTAACTTGTTGATTTAAAACAATAATTTCTACAGGGTGTGATGCATCTGCGTGTGCCTTGATATCCGCGACCAAGCTCTGATAATCAGCTACGCGCGGATCGACCACCACCAATTCAACCGGCGGTGCTGGCGCTGGAGTTGCGTCTTGCGCTGGCGCTGGTGCCGGCGTTGGCGCTACGGCGGGCAGCGCCGCTTGATCATTGTGGCTATCGGGCACTAGTACCGGCAGCAGCGGCTGCGCATCCGCCGGATGCGCATCTGTGTGCAGCGGATCGAGCAAGCCCGACAGGCCATCGGCGGAATACAGTATGCGCGGCTCCATGCCCTCCACCACAGGCCGCCTGCGTGGCGGCCGGCTTTTGCGTAGCGTGTTTGCGCCGTGTGCCATGACGGTTCCTTTAACGCCCAGCCGCAGAAGCCGCTGGCGGCGCACGGCGCGTAGTATTCGCCGCGCCCTCCAGCCCGAAATCCGCGCGGCAACGCAGGCCCGCCGGCAGCGCATTGCCGGGGTTCGGTAACTTGAGCGTGATGCGGAAAGTATTGCTTGCCGAATCCAGCACTTTATCAATGAGGATCACGCGCGCGGACACCGGCGTTGCATTGGCGAGTTCGGGAATGATCGACGCCGTGGCGCCGATCTGAATACGTCCGTACATCGACGACGGCGCCACCACCTGCACCCGCAGCGGGTCCACCACCGCGACGCGCGCCATGGGTTTGTCTTCAATGCGCTCCCCGGCAATCATGTAGCGTTCGACGACAATGCCATCCAGAGGGCTGCGCACGGTGCGCATGCCCAGTTGCGACGACGCCAGTTCCAACTCATATCGTGCCAGGCGTTGTTGCTCTCGCGCCTGCGCAAGTTTTTGTTCGGCCACATCGGCTTCGGTGCGCATTTGATCGTAAGCCTGGTCCGAAATAAATTTCTGGGCCAGCAGATCCTTGCCGCGATCCAGCCGTTGTTTCGCGAAAGACGCGTTTGCCGCTGCCGCTTGAATATCCGCAACCGCCTCGGAGCGGATGCGCGCCACACCCACTGCCGCGCGTTCAATATCCGCGCGCAGCGTGGCAATCACCTGCCCTTTGCGCACACGCTGCCCGCGTTCCACCTGCATCGATTCGATGACGCCCACCACCTGACTGCCCACCTCAGCCACGTAGTCGGGCTCGATCAGACAGCCGAGCGGCTGCTGCGCGTGGGTGGGTGTCGCGGCGCACAGTATAGGCAGCAGCAAGAGCGCTGCCCTCTGCAATGCGTTAATTCGATGCCGCAAAGTATTTGGCCTCATAGTCCGTCCCATTTCTGCACTTGTTCTCTGTCTCACGGCAACCAACTCCAAATACTCAACCGCAACCAGTCAACCACACGGCGGGTGACTATCCACGCCAACGCATGCCGGTCCGAAGCGATCTTTGCCACGCCTTGCAGGCCATGCCGCGGCAAGGTGCTGCCGGCGTCGAGCGTGGCCTCGACATCGAACACGTTATGTCCATCGCGCGTGATAGTGGCCACGGGCGTCATGCGCTGCACAGTGAAAAACAGGGTTTCTCCGGGCAAAGCCGCCAGCGCGAGCCGGCCGCGTTGTCCCAGGTGAACGTAAGCAATATCGCGTTCATCGACTTCGACAATAATCCGATACTGGTCTTGCGGCGCCAATGTGAGCAAGGTGTCGCCGCGCTTGACCGGCGCGCCGATGCTCTGCGTCAGGTCTCCCTGAATCACCAGCGCGTCCATGGGGGCAACCACTTGCGAGCGCGCGAGCTGCTGCACAACCAGATCGAGTTGCGCCTTGGCCTCGGCCGCGCGCGCGACATTGACGGCGAATTGCGCACGGTCGGAGCGCCCCATCGCCGCCGAAAAATTGTTTTGATGGCGCGTGAGCTCGCTCTCCCAGCGGCGCTTTTCCAGCAGCAATTCCTGGTCAGCCAACTCCACCAGCACGTCACCTTTCTTCACCGTGTCACCGGGCCGTACCCGGGCCTGACGCAAAAATCCGTCCATGGGCGCCGCCACCACGCGTTGTATTGCGCCTTCCACGCGCGCGGGCGCACCCACGTTAAAAGTGACCGGCAGCAAAAATAAAATAACCCCTGCCGCCAGCGCCCCGCCTATGACGATCCAGCGGCCGCGCTCGCCGCGCCGCTGCCACGCCTGGCGCACGGCGTCCGTGGCGCGCAGCCACCAAGAGCGTTCCGCTTGC
>JANMXV010000753.1:0-5295 GCA_031381325.1 Betaproteobacteria bacterium
GTACGCTTCGAACTCGGTGCGCCTTCATGAAAGCGGTACAAATCACCGAGACCGGTGGACCCGAGGTGCTGAAATACGTCGATCTGCCGACGCCCAAGCCCGGCCCCGGCGAGGTGCTGGTCAAAGCGCACGCCATCGGCGTATGCATGCCGGAAACGCTGGTGCGCAAGGGAACCTATCAGTGGATGCCGCCGCTGCCGCTGATACCCGGCATTGAAATGAGCGGCACGGTTGTCGAGATGGGCAGTGGCGTCAGCACACTACGCTTGGGACAGCCGGTGTTTGTGTCGGCGCGTGAATTCAAGCAGCGCGGCGGCTGTTACGCCGACTATCTGGCTGCCCCCGAAAACACGATCTACGCCGTGCCTGAAGGCATCGATCTCGATCAGGCGGCGGGACTATCCAATTATCAGGTCGCGTGGCATTTGCTCAACTCCGCGCTCAAGGGTTTTCAGTATGACTCGGTGCTGGTGCTTGCGGCGGCGGGCGGCGTGGGCACGGCGCTGGTGCAGCTTGCAAAAGCGGCGGGGAAACGCGTGATCGGCGTGGTGAGTTCCGACGCGCGCGCGGCGTTCGCGCGTGCGCAGGGCGCGGATGACATTATCGACCGCAAGCGCGGCAACATCGTCGATCAGGTAAAGCAACTCACCAACGGGCGCGGCGTTGATCTGGTGCTCGATCTCGCCGGGGGCGCCGCCATGACTGCGCTGTTCGATTGCCTCGACCGCTTCGGCATGCTGCTGCTTTACGGGCGCCTCGAAGGCCCGCCCACCGGCAACATACACGCGGCCATCGAGAAAGCGCCCGTGCGCAGTACGGCTTTCCGTCATTTCTCCATGCATACGCTGGATGATTGGCCTGAACTGCGCGCACGCGCCACCCATGAACTGATTCGCATGCTGGGTGACGGCACGATCAAGGTGCCGATATTCGAGCGTATTCCGCTGGCCGAGGCGCCGCGCGCACACCGGTTGTTCGAATCGGGACAGGTGATGGGCAAGCTCATCATGAAGCCTTAGCAACGTGCTCCGCGTCGCTATTTGATATCCACGCCGGCGGCTTTCACCAGTTCGCTGGTGCGCCGCGTCTGGTCGGCGCGAAACGCATCCAGCTCCGCGCGCGAGCTACCGGCGATTTCGATGCCCAGACCTTTAAGCTGTTCACCGAAGGCGGGTTCTTTCACCGCCTTGACCACTTCGGCGTTCGCTTTGACCAGCACGTCTTGCGGCGTGCCGGTGGGCGCGACCAGACTGTACCACCCGAACATCTCGTAGCCCGGTACCGTTTCGGCAATAGCGGGCACATCGGGCAACAGCGCGGCGCGCTTGCGCGTGGTGACGCCCAACGCGCGCACGCGTCCGGCTTGTACCATAGACACCACGGCCGGCACAACACCGTAGGTCAGATGCACTTCGCGCGCCACCGTATCGGCAATGGCTTGGCCCACCCCCTTGTACGGTACATGCAACATGCCGGTGCCCGTCATGCGCGTGAACAGAATCCCGCACAGGTGCTCGGAAGCGCCCGTGCCGGCCGAACCATAGCGCAGTTGCGGCGATGATTTCCTGGCAAGGTCTATCAGTTCGGCGACCGATTTGGCCGGGACTTGCGGGTTGACCACCAGCACGAATGGCACACTGCCGATCAGGCTGATCGAAGCGAAATCTTTTGCGAGGTTGACCTTGTGATTGGAATACACGTTCGTCGCCACCAGCAACTGCGAAGTCAGCATCATCCAGGTGTAACCATCGGCAGCCGAGCGCGTGACAATGTCCGCGCTCAAAATGCCGGCCACGCCAGGACGCGGGTCAACCACCACACGCTGGCCCCACACGCCATACAAGCGGTCGGCCATCACGCGCGAAATAATGTCGGGGCCTGAGCCTGCTGCGCTGCCGAGCACGAGCCGGATGGGTTTGTCGGGCCACGCCGGCTGGGCGGCTTGCGCCGCAGGTAGCGCCGACAATGCGGCAAGCAAAAAAATGGCGCGAAATAAGCGTGGCGTGTGCATCAAGTGTTCTCCTCCGATTTGATACCCGGATTATATAGGGATCGAAGGTCTCAAGATCATCGGTAGTGCTTGGCTACAATATGTATCTTATTGTTTTTGAATGATATTTATCGTATGATGCGCGCCTTTTTGCGATTCTCCCGCACCGCGAGCGGAACCATCCACAGGCACACGCATGAGCATCGAAAAAGAAGTCTCCCGCCGCCGCACCTTCGCCATCATTTCGCATCCGGATGCGGGTAAGACCACGCTCACGGAAAAGCTGCTGTTGTATGCAGGCGCGATTCATATCGCCGGCAGCGTGAAATCACGCAAGGCGTCACGCTACGCCACATCCGACTGGATGGAAATCGAAAAGCAGCGCGGCATTTCAGTGGCGAGTTCGGTGATGCAAATGGAGTACGGCGACTGCGTGATCAACCTGCTCGACACGCCGGGCCACCGCGATTTCTCCGAAGACACCTACCGCGTACTGACTGCGGTGGATGCGGCGCTGATGGTGATCGACGCCGCCAATGGCATTGAGCCGCAAACGCTGCGACTGCTGCAAGTGTGTCGCGCGCAAAACACGCCGGTGATTACTTTCGTCAACAAGATGGATCGCGAGGTGCGCGAGCCGATGGATTTGGTGGATGAAATCGAGCGCACGCTGGGCATGCCGGTAGTGCCCTGCACCTGGCCGGTGGGCATGGGCAAGCAGTTCAAGGGCGTGTTCGATCTGCGGCACGATAGCATGCGCGTATTCCTGCCGGGCGAAGACCGCGTCGGTGGACACGATACGATACAGGGACTGGACAATCCGGTAGCAGCCGAACGCTTTGGCGACGTGTTTGTTCACGCACGCCAGGAAATGTCGCTGGTGCGGGGCGTGTCACCCACTTTCGATCGCGAGACTTTTCTCGCCGGCAGGCAAACACCGCTGTTTTTTGGATCGGCCATCAATAACTTCGGCGTGCAGGAAGTGCTCGATGCACTGGTAGCGTTCGCACCAGCGCCGCGCGCTCGGCGCGCTATTCAGCGCACCGTCGATCCGATGGAACCCAAGTTCACCGGCGTGGTGTTCAAGATTCAGGCCAATATGGACCCCGGCCACCGCGACCGCGTGGCGTTCATTCGCGTGTGCTCGGGCCATTTCGAGCGCGGCATGAAGCTCAGGAACTGCCGCACCGGCAAGGATTTTCGTCCCAACACCGTGGTGTCGTTTTTGTCGCAGCGCCGCGATAGGGTGGAAGACGCTTACGCCGGCGACATCATCGGCATTCCCAATCACGGCGTGCTGCAACTCGGCGATACGCTGACCGAAGGCGAGGATTTGCAATTCACCGGACTGCCGTTTTTCGCGCCGGAGCTTTTTCAGACGGTGGAAATCGCCGACCCGCTGCGCAGCAAACAATTGCGCACCGGCCTCGCGCAACTCGGCGAAGAAGGCGCGATTCAGGTGTTTAAGCCGGTGGCAGGCGGCCTGCTGCTGTTGGGCGCCATCGGGCAATTACAGTTTGAAGTGGTGGCGCATCGCCTGAAGCACGAATACGGCTGCGAAGCGCGGTTAGCGCCGGCGCGTTACAACAGCGCGCGCTGGGTCACGGCGGACGACCCCAAAGAGATGAAGCGCTTCATCGAGGCCAACGCGCATCGCATCGCGTACGACGCAGTGGAAGCGCCGACTTTTCTTGCGGCCTACGACGCGGAGATCAAAGTCGCGCACGAACATTGGCCCAACATCCGCTTTCACGCCCTGCGCGAACACGCGGGGCTGGTGTTTCATTCCAACACCGGCAGCTAGAATAGACAGCATTCGTTTCATTATCGACTCACACAGACCTAACGCACGCGCACGGCGTTCCAGCCGCTCCCGGCCATAGTGTCGGCACCCACACTACGTCTTTGCCCTGCTGTCCGACCTCCGGCTCGAAGGGTTTATCGGCGATGTCGGCCGCGTCCGCGGCAACGGGCAACATGGCGCAACACAAGGCCAGCATGAATACAACTGTGCGCTGCAATTTGCTCAAATTAATTCTCCACTGTAGTAACGGTAGCTATTTGTTTTTATTGTGTATTATTTACAACAACCTCTTTCAACCTACCCTTCATCAGGGACAGGCATAATATCAAAACAATAAACACAGGTAACCCATGAAAAAAGACACCCTGCTCGGCCACCTTGGACGAAACCCTTCACAACATCACGGCACCATCAACACGCCGGTGTTTCGCGCATCCACGATTGTGTTTCCCGATCTCGAAACCTACAGCACGCGCCCCGCCGATGATTACAAGACGCCGCGCTACGGCATACACGGCACGCCGACGACCTGGGCGCTGGAAGAAGCAGTGGCGAAAATGGAAGGCGGCTACAACGCCGTCGCGGTGTGTTCCGGCCTTGCGGCAATCAATGCGGCGTTGTGTGCTTTCGTCAAGGCGGGTGACCATTTGCTGGTAACCGATTCCGCCTACGGGCCGGCGCGCACCTTCTGCGACAAACAACTGAAAGGGTTCGGCGTGCAGGTGGAATATTACGATCCGCTCATCGGCGCAGGCATAAAAAACCTGATAAAAGAAAATACTAAGGCGATATTCTGCGAGGCGCCGGGTTCACTCAGCTTTGAAATGCAGGACATACCCGCCATTGCGCGCGAGGCGCATGCGCGCAACATTCCGGTGCTTGCCGACACCACCTGGGGTACGCCGTATTTCTTTCGCTCCTTCGAGCACGGCGTAGATGTGTCGATACACGCGGGCACTAAATACATCGTCGGTCACTCCGATGTGATGCTCGGCATGATTGTCACCAACGAAAAATATTGGCTGCCGGTACGCCGAACCGTGGCCGAGTACGGCTACTGCTCCAGCGCGGACGATTGTTATCTCGCGTTGCGTGGCTTTCGCACCATCGGCGTACGCATGAAGCAGCAGATGGCCAACGCGATCAAGGTCGCACGCTGGCTGGAACAGCGCGCGGAAGTCAAACGCGTGTTGTATCCCGCCCTGGAAAGCGACCCCGGTCACGCCATCTGGAAGCGCGACTTCGAAGGCGCGGCATCGTTGTTCGCATTTGTGCTGAATCCCGTGAACAAAAAGCAAATCGCGGCTTTCGTGAATGCGCTGAAACTTTTTGGTATCGGCTCAAGCTGGGGCGGCTATGAATCACTGGTCACCGCTCCCAACATCGCGTCGCTGCGCACGGCGACGAAATGGAATGCGGAAGGCCCGGTGATTCGTTTTCACATCGGGCTTGAAGACCTGGACGATTTAATTGCGGATGTGGAACAAGCCTTCGTTAGCAT
>JANMXV010000762.1:0-1716 GCA_031381325.1 Betaproteobacteria bacterium
CGGGCGATCGCCAGATCGAGATACTCAGCATGCCCAAACAGGCCCTGAAACAATTGTTTCAGCAATGCTTCGCGAGCATATTCCCTCGTCTCATTGCGGAGTGCCGCATCGAGTATCGGAACTAATGTGTCTGCACACAGGTTTCCCGCCAAACTCAATAACGTTGAGAGCAATAGAGACTTCCCAATGTCGCGATCCGGTAGTGCCAGGACTCTCAAGCAAAGGCGCTTGAAAAACATCCCACGACGTTCCTGCGTTCCGCTGTTCGCCAGCGAGTCAACGTCAAGGAATCGTTCTGGGTCGAGAGGAATACCCTGATCGCACCGATTCAGTTCGGTCTCGAACAAACTGAACAAATCCTCCGGCGCGTTGACAGCCAACACAAGGGTCGCCGGGCCGGCGACTTGATCTGACCATTGCGGCCAGTGCTTGACAATCAAGGGCGTGAGATTTGCAAAATGCCTGGGAGGCAAAGAACGAAACAACCGGCACAGGACTTCGGGGTCTGCCCGTTCGATCAACTGGGCCACAAAGAGGTCGTAAAACCACGTCGCTTCGATACCAGCCCGGCTGTCACGGGCACTGTTGGGCAGGTTGTCGTAATACCCTAAGGCCCACTCCAACATCAGGGGGTCATCGAGTTTTCCAGCGGCACGGGCGATAGCGTCAGTCATGGCATGATTGGATCAGGGTTGGTGATAGGAGTATAGATTTCTTTGCCGCGACTTCTTTGTATTCGGTAAAGAAAATTCGCCTGGTATTTGGTTGCGGCCACAAGCCGCGCCAGGAAATTGAAACTCCCTTTTTCACGAACTGACAGTCTATGTGTTTCGAGCAATGGCTATTCTACGAGTCGATGGAGCCGTACAACAGCTTTGGTAACGGTGGCGCCGTGCGCGCCAGCCCCATCGGTTTCGCGGTGAGCACGGCGGTGGGGGCGTTTGCAGAGGCCGAGCGCTGTGCCGCGCCCACCCACAATCTTGCGCAGGGCGTGAGGGGTGCGCAGGCCGTTGCGCTTGCCGCATTCCTTGCCTGGTCGAGCGCCTCGAAACAGCAGATATTTTCTTTCAGGCTGGACAACACGGGCGCTCAATGCGTAGTAATCGACTGCGGTACCAGTCCAATGCAACGACATAGCCTTGCTCTACCAGTTCTTCGGCCCAGCGCAAAGGCGCGCCGCTCGAGCGTGGCCCGAGCCCGCTGCAATCATGCATCATGACCACCGCCGCAAACGGCCCTTCGCCATCCGGCTTGATCAGCGTAGCCGGAATCTGCGCCGATGAGCCGGCCGGTGTGATGGCAATAGACGTGTGCCCGGCGCCGCTCGCCTGCACGCCGAACAGCGCGAAACCGAGCGCCAGTAAGTTGAAGGCATGGCGAGCAGACATGGCATATCCCGTAGTGCCAGGAGCGATTACAAAGTATAGCGGGATGAAAGCGGATTTCGAACTTTTGCGGAACTGCGGCGCCGGCCCACACTATCCAGAGAGTAGACATATGCCTTCGCTGTACTTATGCTGTGGTGTGCAGCCGACGAATTTGATGGCGAAGTTGATCCAGCAATTTGGGGGCGGCAGAAACTGATGGCGCAGAAACTGATGGTGTTTACATTTCCGATTTCGGACGTACTAATTTTTGGTAAGTGATTGACTTTATTTAGAATTTTTTCACATGACTGATATTATATACAGGTGTTTGGTGTCTTGTAAAGCGTCG
>JANMXV010000782.1:0-4817 GCA_031381325.1 Betaproteobacteria bacterium
TAAGCACCCATCTGTATTTGAAAAGCCGGGCTCTGCCCGGCTTTTTTTATGGGTGCATGCTGCGGTTGTGGAACAGAATCGCAGCGCGTTCCACAATCGTGAACACGCCATGCCCGCCGTGCCTTGCGCATCGCGCAGCCCAAGGCGGCGGTTTCCTTCAGCGGGCCGCGCCCAGCGCGTGCAACGCCAGTACGTCCCACACTGCGCGGTTGCATGGCGTCGGCACGCCGGCTTTCTTGCCCAATTGCACTACGCCGCCGGCGAGCCATTCGACTTCAAGGCGATTGCCGTTCTTAAGATCATGGTGCAGTGAGGAATCCATGGTGCCGGGAACACTGTCTGCAAATTTGATCCGGTCATCGGCATAATTCTCCGGCAGCGCCACGCCCAGCGCACGGCCCACCGCGACGGTTTCTTTCATCAAGTCATACAGAAATGCGCGTGTTTGCGCGTTCTCGCGCACCGGGCCGATGGTGGTGCGCATGCTCGCGGTGGCGCCCGACAGGCCGACGAGAAAGGTGTATTTCTCCCACAGCGTGCGGCGGATATCGGTCGACAACTCGGCTTGTATGCCCGCATTGAGCAACGCGGCAAGCAGCGCTTCCGAGCGCGCGGATTTCCTGCCGTCATACTCGCCGAACACCAGCCGCTGCAGCGTGCCCACCTGATGAATCACGCCGGGACGCGCGATATGCGTGCCCACATACGCGACGCCGCCCATCAGCGCTTTTTCGCCGAACACGCTGCCCAAAATGTCGTCTTTCACCACGCCGTTTTGCAGCGACAGCACAGCCGTATGCGGACCAACGATGGGCTTCAGTACACGCGCCACTGCCTCCGTATCCCACAGCTTGACCGCGAAGATGATGAGATCGGGCGTGCCTGCGGATACTGGATCGCCGGTGACTGTGACGGGATTGATGAGCAGGTTGCCTTGCGCTTCGTTCTCGATCAGCAAGCCGTGCTCGCGCATGGCCGCGAGATGCGCGCCACGCGCGACGAAAGTGACATCGCAGCCGGCGTTAGCGAGACGGCCGCCGTAGAAACCGCCGACGCCGCCGGAACCCATTACCAGTATTTTCATTGTTTTATCGTTTAAAAACATATTCCTGCATGGTCATGCGCGCCCGCTCATGATTGATTTTTTTGCCGCAGCTCCGCCAGCATATTGCAAAACATCGCGCCCTGCTCCAGCGCGTCATCCAGCGCCACGTGCGTATGTGGCAGCGGATCAAACCAGCGCTTCGGCAAATGGGCTTTGGTCGAGCGCTGCCAGGTTGAGTTCGTCAGCGCCATGCCCAGCGTGCGCAGGTCGATCCCCGAATGCGCAAACGGGCTGCTCCCTGTGAATCGGAAGAGATACCACTGCACAAACATGAAATCAAACGTGACTGGAAACGCTACGAATACCGGCATGCCGGGCAGCGCCTTCAGCCATGCAAGACAATCACCCATCGCTTTTTCGGGTGACACGCAATCCTTGCGACACGCTTCCCACGCAGGCTTTTGCGTGTCCCACCATGCCATGGTTCTGGGATGCCCGCTCGCGCCCGGCAGCGTTTCGAGATTGGCGGAAAATGTTCCCAGCACCGTCTTGTCTGGCAGATACGCCGCGCAGCCGATGCTCAACATGGAGTATGGCCCGGGAATCGGGCCGTCGGTTTCCACATCGGTGCTGACATAGATTTCGGGTTTGTCGGTGTCTTGCGTCATGGACCTGGATCGTCTGGATTGTCTAACCAGTTCAAAAACATTTGCCACAGAGGACACAGAGGAAAATAAAAAGAAGGCGTCCTCTGTGAATCTCTGTGTCCTCTGTGGCAAAAAGCCTTTACAACGCCTTCAACGAATCCACCACCTTGCGCTCGATCACAATACCCTCAACGCGCCGCCGTTCGCGCTCCTTGGCAGCGCGCTCGGACGGAATGCGTATCTCATCAACACCCGGCTGTTTCGGCAGCGCTTTCATCTGGCGCACGAACTCGGACATCTGCTGCTTGAAATCATCGCCCGGCAGCATAATCGCCGGATTGATCACCCAAAACAAAAAGCCGTAGTCGAGCACCTGATTGCGAATGATCGACGAGCCGGCGAGCAAGCCCAGCGCCTGCACCGCGAAGCACAGGCCGTAGCCCTTATGAACGTAATCCTGGCCGCCAAACGGCGCCACGCCACCGCGCAACGTGGCGGCGGCATCACGCGTAGGCTTGCCGTTCTCATCAAAACCGATGCCTTCAGGCAGCGGTTCACCGAGATGCGCATGCAGCATCACGTCGCCCCACATCAGCGACGCCGTGCCCATGTCGAAAATCACCGGGCCGTTGTCCGACGGGAAACCAAAACAAATCGGATTGGTGCCCAGCGCCGGACGCGCCGCGCCCGGCGGCACCACACGCGGCTTGGCGCTCGCGGTGTGCATCGCGATATAGCCTTGCTTGACGATGTGCTCAACAAAATACGCATTACGGCCGCTGTAGTAGCTGTTGTAGACGCCGACGCACGAGATACCGTGCGCCTTGGCTTTCTCAAGCGCTTTTTCCGCACCGCGATAGGCCGCGACGTAACCGATGTTGTTGCCGGCATCCATCAACGCGGACACCGGCGTTTCCTTCACCACTTTGATCGGCGTACGCTTGACGTTGATTTTGTCTTCCTGCGCCATCGCCAATATGCGCGGCAGCCCTGCAAACTTGTAACCGCACAGCGCATTGTCGATCAACTGATCGACAACGATGCGCGCATCTTCGGCGGTATAACCGATGCGCTGCACGGCGGTTTCGCCGATGGCGCGCACGTCGGCGACCGAAAGGCGGATGGTATCGGGTTGGTCTTCGTCAAGAAGTGCTTGGGGATTTTTTGATTGACTTGCGGTGGTACTCATTTTTCTCTTTCTATCTGAATGTTTGGGCGTTCAAACCTCACTGCAAAGCATACCGCTTGACCGAGGCCGCGTCCCATTCAAGTCCATTACCCGGTCTGTTGCCGGGCACGGCGTAGCCGTCGATGATACGCAGCGGTTCCACCAAAAACGCATTCGCCCAATCGACATACTCCAGCCAGTGCGCGGTTGGCGTCGCCGCCAGCAGATGCGCACTCACCTCGGGATACAGATGCGACGACATTTCCATGCCCGCGTCGCGCGCGAGACTTGCCGCGCGCAGCCAACCCGTAACGCTTCTTCAGCAGTCAATGCCTGATTAAAATCGGTCATGATAGCCACGGCATCCACCACGCGATTGCGCACGGCGCGTGTGGCGGCCAAATCTTCTTCCAGCGTGGCGTAACCCAGCCGCAACTTCACCGCACGAAAGCCGCCGGCAAGCAATTTTTCCGCTTCATCGGCAACGGCTTGCGGCGCCATCAGTCCCAGGCCGCAACTGTTATAAGCGTGACCCGTAACGCCTTCTTCAGATTCAAGGTCGATCAATAACAGCGGCGCCTCACGTATGGCCTGTGCGCTGGTACCGAGTACATAAGTCATCGGTACTTTGATCGCGGTGGCGCGTATGGTGCGTATGGTGCGTATCTTCAGTGGTGAAATGTTCATCGCCGGACTATCTCAAAAGCCTCCCTCACCCCCGCCCCTCCCGGAGGGAGAGGGGGGAACACCGTGCGACATGCCTCGCGAAAGCGCACTGTTTTTCTTCCTTCTCCCTGCGGGACTCGGTATAGCACCCGGAGGGGTGGAAGGGCCGGGGATGAGGGAATGCTTTTTGATTACCTTGGTACAGTTTCCTGAACTGAAATCACGCAACTTACCGAACAACGCTCGCTGATCCATGCCCTTCCCCCGCCAGCACTTCCGCCACATGCAACACCTGCGTCTTCCTATCGCCACGCCGGCGCAAACGGCCTTCGATATTCAACATGCAACCCAAATCGCCGAGCACCACTGCATCCGCACTGCAATTCGCAATGTTCTCGCATTTGCGATCAGCAATATGCGTGGAGATGTCGCCGTACTTCACCGCGAAGGTGCCGCCAAAACCGCAACAGGTCTCGCACTCGTCCATTTCTATCAACCTAAGGCCTTCGACTTGCGCCAACAATGCGCGCGGCTGCGCTTTCACACCCAACTCGCGCAGCCCTGCACAAGAGTCGTGATAAGTTATTGTTTTTATTGATTTTTTAATTACACCCTCAAAGTGCATCACGCTCACCAAAAAATCCGTCAACTCGTACGTACGCGCGCAGAGTATTGCGGCACGTGCGTGCTCCGGCTGCCCTGCAAACAAATCGGGATAGTGCGTGCGGATCATGCCGGCGCATGAACCCGATGGCGCTACGACGTAATCAACAGCCTCGAATTCATCTAGCACCTTGCGCGCCAGCGCCAGCGCGGACGCGCGATCACCGGCGTTGTAACCCGGCTGACCGCAACAAGTTTGCGTGTCAGGTACGAGGACTTCGCAACCCGCGGATTGCAGCAGTTTCAATGCCGCAAAGCCGATGCTGGGACGCATCAGATCGACAAGGCAGGTGACGAAGAGACCTACTTTCATTTATCGATACAACCCCTGTTTCGCCAACCAGTTCTGAATCACCTCAGCGATCTGATCGCTGTTCTTGTCCATCATCATCATGTGCGAATTGCCTTTGATGCCGATCTGCGGCAGATTCACTACGTCGTATTTGCCGCCTGCCGCAGCCACTTGTTGCAGGAATTTCAGTTCATTCGCGCGTATCGCCGGCCAGCGCGGATCTTCGTCGATGTAGTCGCCATACACCGCCAGTATCGGCGTGTTTTTCAGATTGTCCGCGAGGTTCGGATTGCCCGGCCCCGCCGGTTCCACCAGCACCAGCGCTTTCACTTTATC
>JANMXV010000786.1:0-2256 GCA_031381325.1 Betaproteobacteria bacterium
AAACCAAAAAAAGTTGTTCTGGTCGCTTGTATGCACAAATTGCTTTCCATTATGAATGCTATTTTCAAATCCAATGTCCCGTGGAATCCTAACTTCAAAAGCCCTAAAAGCGCTTGACTTTCGACACAGTTGCTCTCCCGAAGGGAGAGGGGAACAAACCCTCGTCCTTCGGGAGAGGGTGGCGCGTAGCGCCGGGTGAGGGAAGTTTTTGAATTTTCGTTTACGCGAGGTAATTAACATTAAGGTTAGATGCAAACCATGAATGCGCCAGCACAACGGACGTTCGATGCCATCGCCATGGAAGTGTTCAGTAACCGCCTCTTGTCCATCACCGAGGATATGAACAACACCCTGGTGCGTTCGTCGTTCTCGACCAACATCAAGGAGCGGCGCGACTGCTCGGTGGCCTTGTTCGATGACCGTGGCCGGCTGATCGCGCAGGGCACGCAAATTCCGCTGCATCTCGGTTCTCTCGCGGGCGGCGTGGCGGCGGTGATGGCCGCATGTCCTGTCGAACGCATACGCGATGGCGATGTATTCCTGTGCAACGATCCATACCTTGCGAACGGCACCCACCTGCCCGACATCAGTTGCGTTACGCCCGTGTTCTGGGAAGGCAAGCTCGAGTTCTTCGCGGCCAACGTGGGACACCATGCCGACGTCGGCGGTACGGTACCCGGTTCGATCGCCGGCGGCTCGCGCTCGATTTTCGAGGAAGGCATCCGCCTGCCGGTGGTGCGTATCGTGCGCGAAGGGGTGCTCGACGTTGAAACGCTGAACCTGATTACCCACAACACGCGTGACCCTGAAGAGCGTGGGCTAGACCTGCGTGTGCAGGTGGCGACCAACGCGCGCGGCGCGCAGGAGGCGTGCGAGCTGATGCGGCAGATGGGTGCGCCACAGGTGCGGCGTGCGATCGATGACATCATCACCTACACGCGCCGGCGCATTTGCAATCGCGTTGCCGAGCTGCGCGCAGGCGAGTATTCGTTTACCGAGTGGCTCGACGATGACGGCATGGGCGGCGAGCCGGTGCCAATCGCGGTGACGGTGCGGGTAGCCGGCGGCAAACTGAGCCTCGACTTTTCCGGTTCGGGCCGGCAGGCGCGCGGCGCGATGAACGTGCCGATCAACGCACTGCAGGCCTGCGTGTACTACTCTGTGAAAGCGCTGCTCGATCCCGAGCTGCTGCCCAACGCCGGACTGTTCGACGCGGTAACGATCAATGCACCGCCGGGCACCATCGTCAATCCGAATCCGCCGGCAGCGGTGGGTGCGCGTTCGATCACCTGTCAGAAGGTGGCGGGCGCCATCTTCGGCGCCTTTCGCGGCCTGCTGCCCGCGGAGCGCGTGCTGGCGTCGGGCAATGACGTCATTCCTGCAATCGTTTATTCCGGCGCCCTTACACGCCGTTCCGGCGACTACGTATACCTGGAAACGCTGGGCGGCGGCAGTGGCGCGCGCCACGGGGGCGACGGCATGGACGCGGTGCATGTACACATGACCAATACCTCGAACCTGCCGGTAGAAGCGCTCGAAGTCGAGTACCCGCTGCTGGTCGACGAGTACGCGCTGGTGGAGGATTCCAGCGGCGCGGGCTTACACCGCGGTGGACTCGGCATCGCACGGCAGATCCGCGCCCTTGTACCGGGAACGATTTTCTCGGTGCGCTCGGACAGCCACACGGTGGGTGTTCCAACCGGCGTGTTCGGCGGCTTGGATGGGCGGCGAGCAAAGCTCATTCGCAACTACGGGCGCGCCGATCAGGAGGAGCTGTACTCCAAGGTTGCCCGGGTGGATCTGAAGGTTGGGGACTCGATGCGCATTGAGACCCCAGGAGGCGCGGGCTATGGGCCGCCAGCCGAGCGTGCGCTCAACGCCATCGCTGCCGACATACGAAGCGGTAAAGTATCCCGCGCGGCGGCGGAGCGCGATTACGGTGCGGCGCGGGTGCGCGCGGCGCTGGAGTGAGACTGGCGCGTCATATTGCACACGCCAGATTTGACGGCGCTTCCTGCCCCGTCATTCCAGCGCAGGCTGGAATCCAGGTCTCTATTCAGCGTGAACGAAAAGTCAAAAGCCTCCCTCACCCGGCGCTGCGCGCCACCCTCTCCCGAAGGGCGAGGGTTGGTGCCCCTCTCCCTCCGGGAGAGGGGTCAGGGGTGAGGGAGGAAGTTGACTGATTACTCGTAGGGTGCGCATCGCGCACCGGCCACCCACGCAACGCGTGCGCGATGCGCACCCTACGAGTAGGAC
>JANMXV010000800.1:0-12493 GCA_031381325.1 Betaproteobacteria bacterium
ATCCTACGGACCGACAGTTCGCCTCCAGTTGCTCCCCACCCCGCTTCGCAGCAACGCAGTTACCTTCGGCTACGGAGCTGTGGCACACTCCGACACGGACTTGCACCGTGCTGATTTGGCGCCATCACGGGCGCACGATTCTGGCATTCGCCAGAATGACGAGTTGAGATTTATACGATTTTCCCTCTATGTCCAACGCCTCAAAATAGTGCCATTGATACCGGTATGATCTTGCGCATCGCGATGTTGACTATTTCATTGGGCGCTATACCGCTTGCCCATGCCCAGATTTTCCCGGTGCGGCCCGTGCGCATTATCACCAACGAGCCGGGCGCGGGGCTGGATTTCACTGCGCGGCTGATCGCGCAGGGATTGACCGCCAGCCTTGGCCAGCAAGTCATCGTCGACAATCGCGGCGGCGGTGGCGGTGTGATTGCTGCGGAGTTGGTGGTGCGCGCCACACCCGACGGCCATACCCTGTTGTGGCACAACAACGCCATCTGGACGCAGCCGCTGCTGAAAAGCGTGCCGTACGATCCATTGCGAGATCTGGCGACGATCACCCAGGGAACGCTGTCGCCGAATATTCTGGTGGTCCATCCCACCGTGCCGGCGAAATCAGTGGGCGAGCTGCTGGCGCTGGCGAAAGCGCGCCCCGGTGAAATCAATTTTGTGTCGGGCGGCGCGGGTGCGCCCACGCATCTGGCGGCGGAGTTGTTCAAGTCGATGGCCAACATCAACATCGTGCATATCCCGTATAAGGGCAGCGGCCCGGCGCTGAACGCGCTGCTCGGCGGCGAAGGGCAGATGATGTTCACCGTATCCAACGGCAGCCTGCCTCACATTCGCTCAGGCCGCCTGCGCGCGCTGGCGGTGAGCAGTGCTAAGCCATCCGCGTTGTTGCCGGGCGTGCCGACAGTAGCGGCAGCCGGCGTGCCCGGCTACGAATCCGCTACGATACAAGGCATGTTCGTGCCGGCAAAAACGCCCCCGGCATTGATCGCACGCATCCATCGCGAGGTGATCGCGGTACTCAATCGCGCTGATGTGAAAGACAGACTCTTCAACCTCGCGACGGAAATCGTCGCGGGCTCGCCTGAACAGTTTGCTTCGACGATAAGAGCCGACACGGCGCGGCTGGGCAAGCTGATCAAGGACGCGGGTATTCGTTCCGATTAGTTATAGAAGTTGGGACGAGAGCGGACGAGCGGTAGTTAGCCTGTATGTGATGTGCGGCGGCGAATTGGCCCACGCTGATGCTCGTTGAGCCACTGCTTAAGGGCCGTGTTCATCCGAGTCTGCCACCCCGGCCCATCGGCGCGAAATGCTGCGAGAACCTCCGGGTCGAACCGGATGGCGACCTGTTCTTTTGTTGGGTTCTTGTTCTTTCCGCGGGCTTTTCGCAGTGCGCCGATTGTTGCCGCAACTCCTCCACCCGGCGTGACAACCCCACGGCTCCAATCGATTCCGTCGGGAGGCTCAGATGGTGCGGCTGCAGCTTTAGCGGCAGCGACTTGCTTAGGGGTATAGCTTTTCAAAATAGTCTTGGATTTGTGAGCGGTCTGCATAGCGGCACGAGATTAAATGAGCGGCATCCTGCCTCTCTGTCCACACCAGGAAGATGACCCGTCCACGCCACATCGCCAAACTTTGCAGCCGTAGTTCACCGTAGACCTCGCGATCGTCTTCCACCGTGACCATCGGGAAATCGAAAGCGCTCTCAAGATCAGCGAGATTAATGCCGTGCTTCTTGAGATTGGTTTTACGCTTGGGCTCGTCCCAGGTGATCATTAGGCAAAATGTAGATGCATTTTGACCTTATGTCAAGGATCGCAATTTGCACATTTGAGGAGGGTGTGGCACGACAGCGTCAACCTGGAAGCAGGTGGTTATCAATGACTGCTTCGAAGGGATTTCTTCAAATTCAGTTTTTGGGGCGGCTCCTGCCTCTCATAGCGCGAAACTCTCGGCCAAATCGAATGCGGCATACCAGATCAAGCTCAAACTAAAATAATCAACGGCGCATGCTTTCCTCCAACACTCGCGCCACGTCTTTGCCGCTATGCGATGGATCGCGATCTTCGGGCGCCTCCTTACCCAACGCAGTCTGTGCAACCTGCTCATAAACTTCCATCGCAGCCCGCATCATGTCGCCGGACATTCCCGCGGATTCAAACGTTTGCGCGATCTGTTCGACCTCCGGCACCCAGCGGTACGCCTTCGGCGGCACGATGGGCAGCGTACGGATTATCCAGTCGTGAAAATAGCGTCGCGGCCCTTCGCATTGGTCATCGAGAGCGTCTTCGATGCCGAGCCGGCGCGCCACCACCAGCATTTGCAGCAGCATGGCGGTGACGCCCTTGGCCATTACCGCGTCGCAGATTTTCAGCGCGCTGGCATCGCCGATGCGTTCGCTCATGACATGAATACTTAACTGCGGCGTGGCGAGTTGTTCCAGCACCCTTGCCTCCGGTCCTGAAACGAACAAGCGTGATTTAACTGAATCCGGCGGCGGCGGCCCCATGATGCCCGCGTCGGCGCAACGCCCGTCGGCGGCAGTGATTTTTTCGTGGATTGCGCGCATCGTATCGGGTGCGATGGCGTTGCAATCGACGAACAGCGGCGCGCGCTTGGTAAGGGTTAACGCGTTCGCCATGTCACCGGCAAATTCCAGCGCATTACCGGGGTTCATGAAGAAAATCTCCAAAACAATGCGCGGAATGTGTAGGATTGATTTTACCTGCTCGATTTGTTTGTTCCATTTGTTATGCGCTACCGGAGGATGCAATGAAGGCCTTACTCGCGGCTGCAGCACTGTTCGCCGCTCTACCGTCGGCGGCGTACGCCGCCGATCCAACCAGGGATTACCCCGTGCGTCCGGTGCGCATCGTGTCCGGATTTGCGGCAGGCGGCAGTTCTGATTTTCTGGTGCGCGTGCTCGCGCCCAAACTCACCGAGCGCCTCGGCCAAACCTTTGTTATCGAGAATCGTCCCGGCGCGGGCGGCGCGATCGGCGCTAACCTCGTTGCCAAGGCTACGCCGGATGGTTACACGCTGATCTTCATCAGTGGCGCGTTTACCGCCCACGCCGCATCGGTAAAAACACCGTACGACGCACTCAGGGATTTCGACTGGATTACCACCATCGTCACTTATCCGTTCGTGCTCACCGTGCGCAACGACACACCTGCGCGCAGCACGGCCGAACTGATTGCGCTGGCTAAGAAAAATCCCGGCAAGCTGAACTACGGCTCAGTGGGCATCGGTTCGGTGTTTCATCTTGCCGCTGAGTTGTTCAATTCAATGGCCGGCACGGAGTCGGTGCATATACCGTACAAAGGCAGCATCGACGCGCTCACCGACATGATCGGCGGGCGCCTCGATTTCATGTTCATGACGCTCACCGGCGCTACGCCGCACATCCGCTCGAACCGTATACGCCCGATTGCGATTTGCTCCAAAGAGCGTTCGCCGCAGATTCCGGAGTTGCCGCCGGTGTCGCAGGTATTGCCCGGTTATGAAGTCACTTCTTTTGCCGGCATAGGCGCGACCGGCAGCTCGCCCAAGCCCGTCGTCGCGAAGTTGAATCGTGAGCTGCGCGCTATCATGGCCGGCAATGACGTGATAAAACAGTTCACCGAGGCGGGCGGCGATATGCGGCCCGGCAGTCCGGAAGAAATGACGCATCACGTCACCGAAGAAATCGCCAAGTGGCGGCGCGTGGTGAAAGAGCGCAGGATAGAAGTGAAATAGAAGCGGAGGAATGGTGATGGCGAAGTGGTCATGGGTGGCTTGCGCAATGTGGGTGACGGTTGCCGGCGCGCACGCGCAGGTGTCTGCATGGAAACCTGAAAAGGCTACCGAAATGGTGGTGATCAACGCGCCCGGCGGCGGCTCCGATCGCATCGCACGCATCATGTCCACCGTGATGCGGGAGAAAAAAATTATCGACGTGCCGCTCAATGTGGTCAACAAACCGGGCGGTGGCGGCAATGTGGCCTATACCTATCTCAGCCAGCGGCCGGCCGACGGACATTATTTATCGGTCGGGGGCAAATCCATATTGACCGGCCATATCGCCGGGCGCGGGCTCAATTACACGGAGTTCACTACCGTGGCGCACTTGTTCGGCGAATACATTTCGGTGGTGGTCAAACCCGACTCACCGATCAAGAGCGGCCGTGAATTGATCGAGCGGCTAAAAAAAGATCCGTCGTCCCTGAGCTTCGGCATCGCCACCAGTCTCGGCAATCCCAATCATCAGGGCATCGCCGCCGCGATGAAAGCTGCCGGCATTGATATCCGCAAAACGCGCAATGTGATTTTTCAGTCGGGCGGCGAGGCGACCACGGCTCTGTTGGGCGGGCATGTCGATGCGGTGCCGATTACCGCGGCGTTTGCGGCGTCGATGGCGCGCAGCGGTCAGGTGCGCGTGATCGCGGTCACCTCGTCGCAGCGCCTGTCCGGCGTGTTGTCCGGCGTGCCGACGTGGCGCGAGCAGGGCTTCGACGCCGTGGTTTCCAACTGGCGCAATGTGATCGGCCCCAAAGGCATGACCGATGCGCAAGTGACATTCTGGGAAGAAGCCTTGCGGCGCATGAGCGAAACCGACGAGTGGAAAAAAGAACTCGAAGCCAATTTCTGGAGCAGCGAATTCATGCGCGGCGCGGAGTCGCGAAAGGCCATGGAGCGTGACTACGCCTTGCTGCGCACGTTTTTGATCGAGTTGGGGCTGGCGAAGTAACTTGCTTAACGCGCTTGTATGCCGGCCTTTTTCGCCAACTGCATCACCAGCGCCAGTTGTTCCGCGACAAATTTGTCGAGTTGTTCGGGCGTTGACGGCGCGGCTTCCATGCCCAACGCCGTGAAGCGCTGCTGGATTTCGGGATCATTCAGCACGCGCACGACTTCGCGATTCAATTTATTGATGATGGCGCGCGGTGTTTTCGCGGGCGCGAACAAGCCGCCCCACGAGTCCCAGCGAAAACCGGGATAGCCCGATTCCGCGACGGTCGGCAACTCCGGGTGTACGCTGACGCGTTTGGGTGAGGTCACCGCAAGCCCGCGCAGCCGTCCGTCGCGCACCAAACCTATCGATGCGCCGAGCGGCGCCATGGTGAATTGCACGCGCCCGCCGACCGTATCATTCAACGCTTCGGGCACGCCTTTGTAAGGCACGTGTACCGCGTCGATTTGCGTCGCCTGCTTGAACACCTCGCCCGCGAAGTGCGTGCCGCTGCCGGCGCCGGCCGAGGCGTAGTTAAGCTGTCCCGGTTTGGCTTTGGCCATCGCCACCAACTCCTGCACGCTTTTCACGCCGAGCGCGGGTGCTACCGCCAGCACATACGTGGCGTTGGAAGTCATCGAGATGCCGGTGATGTCCCTCAACGAGTCGTACGGTAACCTGGCGTAAATGGCGGGCGCTATCGCGTGCGAGGATGACGCCGTTAACAGCGTGTAACCGTCGGGCTGCGCATCGGCCACGATTTTTGTGCCGACCACGCCGCCCGCGCCGGGGCGATTGTCCACCACCAGGGGCTGGCCAAGTGCTTCGCCCAGTTTGGGCGCAATCAGGCGCGTCACGATGTCGGGTTGGCCGCCCGGCGTGAAGCCGATCACCACTCTTATCGGACGTGACGGATAGCCACGCGCCGCGTCTCCGGTGTGCTCTGTGCGCTCTGTACGCTGGGCGAACGCGGCGTTGCACACCCCTGCCAGCGTGATCGCGCAGGCGCAGCAGAAAGTGAATACAACAAACCCGTCAGTGCATCGTGGTCGCATCGCGCGAGTAGACCTGATACGCTGTGAAAAATTTTCAAAAAATCGGCACCGCGCACCGTGGGCCGGAACGATCAACTTACTGTGAGGCCCATCATGTCCAACACCATTCCCGATCTCGGTTACACGCCTGTCGCTGATATTTTTAAACTGCCCGCAGGCATCAACTTCGGGCCCTGCTCCGGCGTGGCGGTCAACGCCAAAAACAATGTGCTGGTATTCAATCGCGGCGAACACGCGCTGATGGAGTTCGACAGCAGCGGCAATTATGTGCGCACCATGGGACGCGGCATTTTCACCAATCCGCACGGCCTGCGTATCGACCGCGAAGGCAACATCTGGGCCACCGATACCGGCTCGCATATCGTCGTCAAGATGAACGCCGACGGACGCATCCTCATGGTGTTGGGTGTGAAAGGACGCGCTGGCGAGTGGCATCAGGCCGGGCATCTGCGCTGCTTTAATGAACCCAACGATCTCGCGTTTGGCCCCAAGGGCGAGATCTACATTACGCAAGGCCACGGCAAGGGCGATTCGCTGGTACACAAGTTCACACCTAACGGCGATCACATCAAAACCTGGGGTGGTACCGGCAAAGAGGCGGGCAAGTTCGATCAGCCGCATTCCATCGTGATCAATCATAAGGGCTTGCTCTACATTGCCGACCGTTCGAATCAGCGCATACAGGTGTTCGACGCCGAAGGCAACTACGTGCGTGAAACCAGCCACCCCGGCACGCCGTGCGGCCTCGCGCTGTGCAACGATCAGCAACACATGATGATGGCGCACGGCCACACTGGAAAAATCATGAAGCTCGATGAAAACTGCAAGGTGCTCGGCATTACCGGCAGTCAGGGCAAAGGGCCGAATCAGTACGGCGAAGCGCATTTGATCGCGCTCGATGCCAAGGAAAATATTTACATCGCCGATCCATTGAATTGGCGGGTGCAAAAACTGGTGAAGAAGTAGGCGCTGTTCTGCCGGCGACGACGGAGTTGCTGGTGAAGGTGCGGGACGCGCTGCGGCGGTAGATAGTCGTCAACCGTAGCCGCGTTGCGCCGCGTTCGCGCTATCCACCGCGCGTTGCCATTCATCACGCCCCGGTATTCCCGCCGCGAAGGCGTCCATCAGCGCGAGCACCAATGCACGCGTTTTTGAATCTAACGCAAACACTTCCGCACGGCGAAACTCACCGGCCTGCGAGATCAGTGCCGACAGCACGCGCGCGAGCAGGCGCGACTGCGCGAAGGCCGGATTGAGCTCGATACTTTTGACCACCTCAGCCAGTGCGCCGGCGATCGCGGGCGGCGTAAGCGCCTGCACGCCAAGCCGCAGCTCTTCCTGAAACCGCGTCACCGACAAGATTTCTCTGGCCGCGGCTTCCGCGTTTGAACGCTCGATATCAGATGTCAAAACGCCTCGCAACAAGAAACCACGATTAAACAAGCTGTGCGAATAGTCTACCTGGTCGGCGCGCAGGCGCGCATGGCGAGGGAGAGGAATTACGTCCCACAGGCGGGCAATGCCGAATTGATGATGCGCAGTTAGTCTACGCCCTATAAGCCGCAGCGACGAATTATCTTTCCGCATCCAGGCTTGCCGCTCAATGCAACTCTCGGCTGCACAAGATTTGTCAAAAAGACTATTAATAAGCCATTGTTTATATTGATATTTTGGCGATGTAATGGGGTCAAACACCATAATATAGCAAGCGTAGATGAGTGAAACCCATCACAACAGATGCGAGTTACCCACGCAACTGCCCCAGCCCCGCCGCCGTAAATTTTGCCGCATTGTCTGCCCGCGCAAAAAAATCCAGCAGTTCCTGTCCCGCCGCCTGATTTTTGGATTCAGCAAACAGCGCCGCTTTGGAATCAAAGTTGAACTGAATTTCCTCCGGTATTGGCCCCACCACTTCAATGCCCGGCACCGCGAGCAATTCACAGATTTGCTGGAAAGCCATTTCCGCCTCGCCGGCCGCGACCACCACGCCGATGTAACCGCCGGGGCGCGTCACCGTTTTGGGTTTGACTTGTTCGGCGATGCCGAGGCGCTCGATCAGTCCCGGAAAGTAGGCGCCACTGGGGCCATGCACGGTGTGCGCGATGGATTTAGCGTTGAGCAACGTGCGCTTGAATGCCTCGACGGTGCTGATGTCGGGCCTGGGCGCGCCTTTCAACACCGCCATGCCGATGGTGGAGCGCGCGAACGGTTGGCGGCTGTGCCTGGCGAGTATCCCCAGCTCAGCCAGTTCATCTATCGACGTGCCAAGCAGCACTGCGGCATCGCCTCGCTCGCCCGCCTTAATGCGTGCCAGCGAGTTTTTCGCGGTGTCGAGTATGAGTGTGACTTGGTGCCCGCTCGCGTGTTCGAATTCGGGCACAAGCATGTCTACCACGGGACGCGTGCTGTTGGACGTGCGCAGGGTGATGCTTGTAGCTGAAGTCGTGGCCATTATTTTTCGCGTGATAAGCTGCGCCACCGATGATAGCGTGAAATCGCACGCATGTTTCGTCAGCGCCAATCCGGGCGGCGCGTTAACATCGATATCAGGAGGATAGCAAAACATGCGTAAACAACTTTTTGGGCGCTTGCGTGACGCGTCTTGGGTAGCGGCGGCATTGGCGCTAACCGCTGCGGCGGCGTTCGCGGCGGATCCCGCATGGAAACCCACCAAGCCGGTTGAACTCGTCGCGATCAACGCACCTGGCGGCGGATCCGATCGTATCTTGCGCCTGATGGTGAAAGTGTTTCAGGAGCAACGCACGATGGATGTGCCGGTCAACGTGGTCAACAAGCCCGGTGGCGGCGGCGCGATGGCCTACAGCTATATCGCGCAACAGGCAGACGGGCACTATCTGGTGCTAGCCAACAAGTCGATGCTGACCAACAACATCGTCGGACGCGGGCCGAGCTATACCGAGTTCACGCAAGTGGTCAATCTGTTCGCCGAATACATCTCGGTGACGGTCAAGCCCGATTCGGCGATCAAGGGCGGAGCGGACATCATCGACCGCTTGAAAAAGGACATTAACGCGCTCAGCCTGGGCATCGCCACCAGCATCGGCAATCCCAATCATCAGGGTCTAGCCGTAGCGTTGCATCTTGCCGGCATAGACATTAAGAAGACGCGCAACGTGATTTTCCCATCGGGAGGCGCTGCCACTACCGCGTTGATGGGCGGGCACGTCGATGTAGCACCCGTTACGGCGGCGTTGGCGGCCTCGCTCGCGCGCAATAACCAGGTGCGCGTGGTTGCGGTGGCAGCGCCGCAGCGGCTCGGCGGCGTGCTGGCCGGCGTGCCGACATGGCGCGAGCAGGGCTACGACGCCGTGGTGTCGAACTCGCGCACCTTCCTCGGCGCCAAGAACATGCCGCCGGCGCAGCTCTCGTACTGGGAACACGTGTTCAAGCGCCTCACCGAGTCAGCGGAGTGGAAGCGGGAACTGGACGAAAACTTCTGGTCAAACGAGTATCTGCCCGGCGCGGAGGCGCGCAAACAGATGGACCGGGATGACGCGCAATTGCGCGCGTTTCTGAAGAACTTGGCGCTGACCAAGTAAGTCGAGGCAACAATCCCACCGTCTTTGCGGCGGGCTTTTTTTACAACAACGCTTTGACCGCCACCTTGCCCACTTTGATCTCCGGCGTGTTGTGGGGAACGGCGAAGATAGTTGTGCCGTCATAAATCGGGTTGAATTTACAAAGCCTAACACAGGACGTTCCTGCTCCTGCATGCTACGATAACTGCTGGTTTTGATTCAATGGAGAATACTCAAATGGTAGAACTCGAATTTTACGATCCGTCCGGCGCAATTGAGATCACGCAGCCGCACGCGGCGCGTCTCGACAGCATCGCCGGCAAAAAAATCGGCATTGTCACCAACGAACAATGGCAGGCGTATCGCACGCTGCCGTTGATTAAATCCTTGTTTGAAAAAGATTTTCCGGGCGTGGAGATTTTGCCCATCGATGCCTATCCGCAGGGTAATGCGCTGATCGGCGAAGAAGAAACCGCTCGGCTGGTAAAGAAAAGCGGGGTGGACGCCGTTATCATCGGCGCCGCGGCTTGAGGGTCCTGCGCCACAGCCTGCGGCCGTGCAGCCGCTAGAATCGAAGCGCTGGGAATACCCACGGTCACGCTGACGCGTGCGGATTTCGTGGGTGTGATGACGAATGCGATCTCGGGCCTGGGACTCGCGCCCGACGCGGCGATGATCACATTTCCGATCGACCTGTTTTTGCCGGGCAGCGACATTTCCGCGATTACCACGCGCAAGCAGGAGTTCTATGACGGCCTCACGCGCTGGCAATCCGTGTATGAAAAAGCTGCGGCAGGCGAAATGCCGATGCTCAAGGTTGAGGCCGAAACCTATGAAGACGCGCTGGACAAAGCGAATCATCTGGCGATTACCAATCTATGGGGCGACGGCCTGCCGTTGTGGCCTGCGACCAAGGTTCGTGTGAATCGCATGTTGCGCGGCACGCCGTTGCCGCGCGAGCATGCAATCGGCAAGTTCCCGCCGCGCGGCGGCGTTACCACCGTTGAAACCTGCGCGGTTGCGTTGGTGATGGCGGGCGGGCGACCGGAATATCTGCCGGTGTTGATCGCCGCGGTGGAGGCGTTCCTGCATCCTGAAACTAACGCCGAGCAATTGCAGGCGGCTTCCGGCAGTGCGTATCCGGTGGTGATCGTCAATGGGCCGATTGCGAAGCAGATACGTTTGAATTCCGGCTTCGGGTGCCTTGGCCCCGATCCGCAGCGTCCCGCAGGCGCAAGCATCGGCCGCGCGCTGCGTTTGATTCAGCAGAATGTCGGCGGCGCGCTGCCGGGCATCGGCGCGATGGCCAACTACGGCGGCATGCGCTATACCAACGCGGTGTTCGCCGAGGATGAAGACAATCTGCCCGCAGGCTGGCAGCCGCACAGCACCGAGCGCCACGGTTTTGCGCCGGGCGCGAATTCGGTATCGCTGATGTTTTCCAACGGCGCCATTAATGTGCGGCGGCGCGGCGCGAAAAAAGAAACACCCGAGGAAGATACGCTGCAGGGCATGCACCGCATGGCGGATTTCATGCGCACCCCCAATTACACCAATCTGTCGGGTTACGAGAAAGGCACGCCGGGGGCGATCCTGATTCCGGGCGTGGTGGCCAACACCATGGCGCGCCTGGGATGGACACGCAAATCCATGCGTGAATTTTTCTTTGAGCACTCGAAGATTCCGCAAGCGGAGATTCGTCGCAACGGTGGCACAGCGTGGATTGAAATAGACGCCAACCCGTTGACGCGCGACAGTCTCAAACAAGACCCGTGGCCGATTACGTCTACGCCCGACAACTTCATAGTCATCGTTGCGGGCGGCGGACATCCGACGAATAGTTTTTGGCTGCAGGGCTACAGCCCGCGCGTGATCGGACGTGAAATTCGCGTGCCGGAATCGTTCGAGCAATTGCTGGTGGAGGCGGATCGCGATCTGGGTTGCGGCGATGAGGTGTGCCGTATTTAGCGTTAGTTGGGTTGTTCGCACAAGGTGTGCAGGGAACACAAAATGAAATACAGCCCCCGTCATACTGGCGAACGCCAGTATCCAGTGCGTAACCCGATCCGAAGGATCATTAGAAAATGTCGCCGCGTTGTTTTCTGAATGGCGTCACTGCTACGGTGCTCACGCTGTGCGCATCCGTCAGCATCGCGCAGCCCGCTTCGACAGGCTCAGGACAGGCATATCCCGTGAAACCCATACGCGTGATCGTGCCGTTCGGACCCGGCGGCCCCAGCGATTTTCTGGTGCGCACGGTGGGCCAGAAAATCGCTGAGTCGTGGGGCCAGCAACTGGTTGTTGACCATCGCGCCGGCGCCAACGGCGTGGTCGGCTCGGAACTCGCCGCGCGCGCGGCGCCCGACGGTTACACGCTGGCCTTGGCTACCAATGGCACGCACGGCATCAACGCCAGCCTGTTTCCCAAGCTGCTGTACGATACGGTGAAAGATTTTGCGCCGGTGACGCGCATCGGGCTTGCACCCTACCTGTTGATTGCGCATCCGTCACTGCCGGTGCGCGGTGTTAAAGAACTCATCACGCTCGCGCGCTCGCGTCCGGGAGAGATCACCTGGTCGTGCGGCGGCAGTCCGTCGCAACTGGCGGCGGAACTCTTCAAAAAGACTGCGGGCATCAACGTAATTGTCGTGCCCTACAAAGGCAATGCGCCCGCGGTTACCGCCGCCATCAGCGGCGAAGTATCGTTGTCGTTCGGCAACGTTGCGCAATCCGCGCCGCAGGTGAAAGCGGGACGCTTGCGGGCGCTGGGCGTGGGCAGTTTGCAGCGTTCGGTAGTGATGCCCGACGTGCCTACGGTCGCCGAGGCAGGACTCGCCGGGTTTGAGGCGGGTGCGTGGTACGGTGTGCTCGCACCTGCCGCTACGCCGCGCGCCATTGTTGACCGGCTGAACGGCGAGCTGGTGAGGATTTTGAAATTGCCCGAGGTGCAGCAACGCTTGCGCGGCGAAGCGTACGACGTTATCGCCGATACGCCCGATCAATTCGTGGCTGCGATTCGCGCCGAGATCGCAAAGTGGGCGCCTATTGTTAAAGCGGCCGGGCTGCGTGGGGAATAGGCCGGCGCAACCGGATACAGTTTTTATAAGGAAAGGCGGTGGAATGAATACGATCGTCAAAGCCATGCTTGCACTTTTCGTTGTGACGCACGACAT
>JANMXV010000802.1:0-5281 GCA_031381325.1 Betaproteobacteria bacterium
GCTGGTATGGGCTGATGTATGTGGTTGGCTTCGCGCTGGTGTGGTGGTTCGGCCGCTCGCGCATCAAAGCCAACCCCAACGGGCTGTGGAAGCAGCAGGATCTCGACGACGTGATGTTCTACGCGATCCTCGGCGTAATTCTCGGCGGGCGCTTCGGCTACGTGCTGTTCTACAAATTCAGCGACTACATCAACGTGCCGTGGAAAATTTTCTACGTGTGGGAGGGCGGCATGTCGTTTCACGGCGGCATGCTCGGCGTGATTGTCGCGTTGGCGTGGTTCGCGCGCAGCCGTAAGCAGCACTGGCTCGATCTTACCGATTTCATGGCGCCGCTGGTGCCGTTGGGCCTGGCGGCAGGGCGGCTCGGCAATTTCATCAACGCCGAGTTGTGGGGCCGGCCCACCGACGTGCCGTGGGCGATGATTTTTCCGCAGGTGGATCGCCTGCCGCGCCACCCTTCGCAGATCTATCAGTTCGCGCTCGAAGGCGTGCTGTTGTTCGCCATCCTGTGGTGGTTCTCGGCCAAGCCGCGTCCGCGCGGCGCGGTGTCGGCGCTGTTCCTTATCGGCTACGGCGTGTTTCGATTTGTCGTTGAATATGCGCGCGAGCCGGACAGCTTTCTCGGCTTACTGGCGATGGGGTGGTCGATGGGGCAGTGGCTGTCGTTGCCTATGGTGCTGGCGGGGATTGTGATGATGGGGTGGGCGTATCGCGTGAAGCGCTGAGGTGTGTAGCGTGCGCCATGCGCACGACCTCTTCGCAAGTAAGACTGATTGTGCGCACGGCGGGCGCACGCTACGGCTGCTTCTGAGGTCGGTAGGGCGGGTTAGCGCAGCGTAAGCCGCCTTTCGGTGGCTGCACGCGAATGTCGGGTTACGGCGCAAAGTGCGCGCCTAACCCGCCCGGTTTGGTAACATTAGCCGGTGCCGACCCATGATGCAGCGCTGAAACAATACTACGCCGCGCGAGCGCGCGAATACGAGCGCATCTATGACAAGCCCGAAAGACAGGCCGATCTCAAGCGCATTGAGGAAATGCTGCCGCCGCTGTTCGCGGGCCGCCGCGTACTCGAAATTGCCTGCGGCACGGGATACTGGACGCAGTTTATCGCGCGCACCGCAAAGTACGTTGTGGCGGTAGACGCCAATCACGAGACGCTAGCCGTGGCGGCGGAGAAAATTTGGCCGCAGGGGCGCGTTTCGTTCGAGGTTGCGGACGCGTATGTACTGCCCGATGCATTGGGTGTATTCGATGCGGTGTTCGCGGGATTCTGGTGGTCGCACATTCCCGTTCGAGAACGCCTGCGATTCTTCAAAGCGGTCAACCGGCGCTTGCAACCGGGCGCGCGAGCGCTGTTTCTCGATAACCTCTACGTCGCGGGCAGCAGCACCCCGATTTCACACAGTGACGACGACGGTAATACCTATCAGTGTCGTACACTCGAGGATGGTTCCGAATATGTAGTGCTGAAAAATTTTCCGGACGAGCAGACGCTCGTTGCGAATGTCGCTCATTGCGCGTGCGAGGCGCATTACACCGCGCTGGACTATTACTGGCTGTTCCGTTACGCCTTCCACCCCGGCGAGGATTAATCCACTCGGGACGGGGCCACAGTTGGCTTTTGATTTGTCGTTGTGTCAGCGCGTGCTCGACGGCGGCTAAGCAGTGTGTAGCGTGCGCCATGCGCACGACCGCTTGGCTACTCCGGTTGATCGTGCGCCCGGCGCACGCTACCGTAGCTACGGTGTGCGGGTCGCGATTCCGTTGCCGGCCAGCCATCCTCCCACACCAGCTTTGAGCCGGGCGCGCTGCGCATCGTCCAATCCCACCGGATCGAAACGATAGCGGTTGTGGAGTTTGACAATGTCCGCAAGGGTAGCCGTGTCCATCTGCGTATCGGTCTTTAACCGAGCGAGCCAATCCTGCGCGGTTTCGTACGCGTGCCGACCCCAGCCTTGTTCCGTTAGCCGCTGCTCGATGCGGTAGAACTCCGAATCCGCTCCTGTGCGTTGAAGTGTTGTCACTATTTGTTTTTGTAGATTATTTTTCGCGGTGCGCCGGCTGCGGTAAAGCCGCCATGCCAGCCACAGCGCAAACGGAAACGCCACCATCAGCGAGCCGATCAGCAACTGCCGCTCATCGCTGGCGGCCCACGCTTGCGATGCACGAAAGCGCAGCCACGACCACAGGTCGGTTACTTTGCTCCACGCGCCGCTGTTTTCGGCTTCGATGACTGACCACGACGACGGCGTGGTGTCAATTTCGATCCACGCGCCGTTCACATACGCGCGCACCCACGCATGGGCGTGTCGCGTGCGCACGATCCAGGCATTCTCACGCTCACTTTTTTCGGTAACGGCGAAGCCGGTCGCGTAGCGTGCGGGTATGCCGCCGGCGCGCAGCAGCAACGTGGTGGCGGTGGCGAAATATTCGCAATGTCCAGCTTTGGAGCGATGCAAAAAATCCACGATGGGCGATCCGGCCAGCGGCGCATCCTTTTGAAACGTAGCGTAACGATAGCCGAGCGCAAAGTATTGCTTCACGCCGGCGACGGCATCATCAGACCGCAGTTGTTTGAGACCCAGTTCCGCAGCCAGCGCCTCAAAGGCTTCGCGCTCTTTTTGCGGCACGCGCGTGTCTTCCGGCGTGGGCGGGCCATCGAGGGCAGCGGCTCCTGCATAGGCTATGGTGTATGAAAAGAAACCCGGCTCACGCACAATTTGCACCGTGCCCAGCGCATTGCGCTGCATGGTTATGGCCTTAAGGGCTTCGACGGCCATGGCGCCCGCGGGCAAACTCAGCACCGGATTGGGCCGCACAGTGTAGTCGTGGATGGTGGCGCGCGTGACAGCGGCAGCAGATTGCGACAGCGGCCAAACGTCATTTGTTCCGGCGCTTACCCGCTGAAAATCCGCGCTACGCGCGAACCACGCCGCGCTGAAATAGGTGTTGTAGCTCGCGCGGTGCAGCAGCGCCGGTGGCTTCGTAGCGCCGGGCACGGTCACGCGCAGCACAATTGCGTCCGAGTCTTTTAGCTTGCCGATGTGGCCGATGTCGGTGGTGGCGCGATACGGGTCGGTGCGCGAACCGCTGCCGGAAATCCATTCCGGCACCGCGTCTTCAAGCCATAGTTGCGTTTCGTGCAGGCCGTAGTGCAGCGCGTAGCCCAAGCCTATGGCAATAGAAAACGCCACGCCCCAACTGCCCACGCGGTATGACCACGGACGTATGCGCACCAGCGGCCAGCTCACCAGCACGACGAGCCCGATGTAAAACCATTCGCCGCGCACGTTGGCGGCCGATGCCGCAATGATCCAGATCACGTAGTACGGAAACCACGGGCCAAACGTCGCCGGCCGCGCGGGCCGCGTGGAACGATCGCGGCGCAGGCTCCAGAACAGCACACTCAAATCCATGCGCGTGGCGTCACTATAAGCGTGCATCAGCGCCAGCGGCAAAAACATGAACGGCAGCCACATGAAAAACAGAATGATTGCGCGCGGATTGCCGTACGTCACATACAAATAACCGCCGAGCAGCAGCGCCAGCACCGAGCAGAAATCGGCCACGCGGGAAAGTTGCGTCTTGCTTTGCTGCCAATGCAGTGCGGTGTAAAACGATGCGCACAACAACACTGCCGCCACCGCAGCAGGCAGCCATTGCCCGCACTGCCAGCCCCAGAACGCAATTACTGCGAACAGCATCAGCGGGTGGATTTTCATGGTTTCGGTCATAGCCGCGCCAAGCCTTCTCGCACCTTGCCCGGTTCAATCACGCGCAACCACGCGGGGTGCTCGGCCGGCGGCTCGCTGGTCACCAGCAGCGCCAGCACCGGCACACCAAGCATTTGCAACTCGCGGATGAATTCGCTGCGCGCTTTGTCCCACGCCAGCAGCACACAAATGCTGCCGGTGAGCATGCCGCGCCGCGCCACCACGGCGTTGCGCAATGATAAAAACGGCTGGCTCGCGCACAACTGCACGCCGGCGAGCACCTCCATCAGGCTGCCCGCCGAGAGCTGCCCGCGCCCGGCGGTGTAGCAATAGGGTTCCGCGCCGACGAACATCAGGTCGAGCAGGCATTCTTGCGTGTTGACGGTGTAAGCGAGTGATGCCGCGACGGATACCGCGTCTTCAAACGCGGCGGCGCTCGATGCCGCCGCCGCTGACGCAGGCGTGCGGGCGCTGTCCGCAAAAGTGTCGAGTATCAGCGCGTGGCGCTCGAAGTATTCGTCCTGATACTCGCGCACCACGGGTTCGCCGGTGCGGGCGTAGCTTTTCCAGTGGATGCGCTGCAGCGGGTCGCCGGGCCGGTAGTCGCGCAGGCCGACAAATTCTTCGGAGTCGCCGATGCCAGTGGCAAGCGCGACGCCCCCCGGTTGATGGCGGCGCGATCCGGGGAGCGTGATCGGCGGCAGTGCATAGCGCTTGGGCAGCACCAGCAAATTCGCGGGTTCATCGTGCATCGATAGACCGCGCAGCAGACCCAGTGGATCGGCGCGCGCCACGGTCACGCCGCGAAAATGCTGATTGCCGCGGTGCAGTGCTTCACCTTGCACAATGATTTCAATGGCGCTGCGTGGTGCGAGGGTGGGTATAGCCAATTCTTTGACTTCGCACGATTTTCTATCGCTAATCAAACGCTTCCATGCGCGATAGGTCGGGAACTTGAGCCGCGCGCGAAATTCCGCAAGGGCTGGGCGCGGCTCAGCCAGATCGTCAATCAGCGCGAGGCCATCGCGCGGCGCGTTCGCGAGATTGCCGACCGTGACGCGATAGTGAAACGGCTCACCCGCCGTCACTACACGCGGCAGCTTGCGTGTGATCGTGTAGCGCCCGCGTTGCAACAGCGCACCGGCCAACGCGACCACCAGCATCGCCGCCGCAAAACTGAAAATGCGATACGCAACCGTCTGGTTGGTGTCGGCGCCGAGCGCGGCGGTGGCAATCAGCACGCCGCCCACCAGCATGCCGGCGCGCGTCAGACGCCGCTCAATGATGCGCTGGCCGGCGGCGACTAAGTTGAATAACCAGTAAAAGAATTTCCACATGAAGGTCAAAATCTTTTCGACACAGATTTCACGGATTTACACAGACACGTTCAACGTTAATCCTACTCCTCGTCATTCTGGCGAATGCCCGAATCGTGCGCCCGTGATGGCGCCAAATCAGCACGGTGCAAGTCCGTGTCGGAGTGTGCCACAGCTCCGTAGCCGAAGGTAACTGCGTTGCTGCGAAGCGGGGTGGGGAGCAACTGGAGGCGAACTGTCGGTCCGTAGGAT
>JANMXV010000821.1:0-9344 GCA_031381325.1 Betaproteobacteria bacterium
CAAATTCAAACCCTTCACCGCAGAGGCGCAAAGACGCAGCGAACGGCACGCAGAGAAATGCAATTCTCTGCGTGTCCTCTGCGCCTGTGCGCCTCTGCGGTTACGTTTTTCTGATTGAAAACATGGCCAAAAAAGACTACTACGAAGTGCTGGGCGTCAACCGTGACGCGTCGGACGAGGATCTGAAAAAATCGTACCGCAAGCTCGCGATGAAATGGCATCCGGACCGTAATCCGGACAACCCCAAGGCAGAAGGCAACTTCAAGGAAGCCAAAGAAGCCTACGAAATCCTGGCGGACGCCAACAAGCGTGCGGCCTACGATCAGTATGGTCACGCCGGCGTTGACGCTTCCGCTGCGGCGGGCGCCGGCGCAGGGTACGGCAATTTCTCCGATGCCTTTGGTGATATTTTCGGCGATATTTTTGGCGGCGGACGCCAGCGCTCCAGCGTCTATCGCGGCGCCGATTTGCGTTACAACCTCGAAGTGTCGCTGGAGGAAGCCGCGCGCGGCACCGAAACCCGCATCCGCATTCCGGCGCTCGAAGAATGCGGCAC
Organism: Betaproteobacteria bacterium; assembly: GCA_031381325.1. Lineage (GTDB taxonomy): Bacteria > Pseudomonadota > Gammaproteobacteria > Burkholderiales > SG8-41 > UBA5216. Next base: position 557 of record JANMXV010000821.1, read on the forward strand.
GTGCAAAGGCTCGGGCGCGAAGCCCGGTACGCAGCCCGCCACCTGCTCCACCTGCAAAGGCCAGGGCCAGGTGCGCGTGCAGCAAGGTTTCTTCTCGATCCAGCAAACCTGTCCTAAATGCCATGGCACCGGCAAAATGATTGCCAGCCCCTGCGGCACTTGCAGCGGCGTCGGTCGTGTGAAACAACACAAAACGCTGGCCGTGAAAATCCCCGCCGGCGTGGATGAAGGCGACCGCATTCGTCTTTCAGGCGAAGGTGAAGCGGGTGTCAACGGCGGCCCGTCGGGTGATTTGTATGTGGTGATTCATATCAAACCGCACACCGTGTTCCAGCGCGAACAGAATGATTTGCATTGTGAAATGCCGGTGAGCTTTACCACCGCCGCGCTGGGCGGCGATATTGAAATACCCACGCTTGACGGCTACGCAAAAATCAAAATTCCCGCCGAGACGCAATCGGGAAAAATATTCCGCCTGCGTGGCAAAGGCATCAAAGGCGTGCGCTCCAGCACGCACGGCGATCTGATGTGCCATGTGGTGGTGGAAACGCCGGTGAATCTAACGTCGCGCCAACGAGAACTGTTGCTGGAACTCGAAACCATCGATCAGCGCAGCGCGGGGCAGCATAATCCGCGCGCCAAAGGCTGGATGGACAAGGTGAAGACGTTTTTCGGGACTTGAGTTCTGTGAAAGTGTGAAAGCGTGAACGGGGTACGGCAAGGCCCTGACTTCTGGTAAATTGCTGTTTTCCCCGCCACATCTTACAAATCTCTTCAGTGATGCAAAAAATGCTGCGCCTCGGTGTCGCCGTGCTCGGCTGCGTGTGGCTTGCTGGCTGCCTCACCTTGCCCGCGCAAGTTTCCGCCGAGCTGGACGCCGCAAAAGCGGACGAAGCCAATACTTACGCCGCGCGCGTGCCCGCTGCGGTAAACGTCGCCGCTCCACTCAAGTCCGTGCGCCGCGACGTACCTTTGAATGATCTGCCGCTGGCGTCGGGTCAGATTGTTGTAAAAGACGAGGCAGACGCGGCCAGTCTTTTTGTCAGCCTGTTCGCCGAAGATTACGCGCCGTGGACCCATGTGGGCATTGTGTCGCTCGAGGCGGATGGAGCGGTCGTTTATGACACCAATGGCGGCTTTATACCCGTCCCCGGTCTGCCCCCGACGACTACTTTCAGCGGCGGCATGCGGCGCATCCCCTTTGCGCAATATGTTTCAAAAGAAAAAATCATCGGAATTTATTCACTGCCGCCGGGCTTGGATGCCGGCAAAGTCGTAGCCTATGCACGCGCACAGTACGAGCGCCGGACGCCTTTTGATGCCTACTTCGATGGCGAGGATGCCAGCGCGCTTTACTGTTCCGAACTCGTCGCACTCGCGCTTCAAGCCGGTGGGGCTGCGCCGGTGCGCCAGGCAGCCTTGCGCGCCAATCGCTCCTATGCGGTGATACGCGAGTGGCTGCAATTGCGTGCCAAACAACTGTTTCTTCCTGGACAACTAATCGATCCTGCACGCAAAGTCGCCGTATGGAGCGGCGAACTTTCGCCCGTGCAGATTGAAGCTTTTTTTGAAATCCGGCGCGAACTGACCCGGCGATTTGATGCGCAAACGCGACTCGGCCATCTTTTTCGCTGGACGGGCACCGCCCTCGAATTACGTGACGCGCCCCAACGGTTCATTGAAGCCAGCCTGGCTGCCTTTGCGTCGTACGTGGGCGCCACAGACAGCGTTCGGCAAGAGGTTCACCGTCTGGCGGAATTGCACTTTACCAGCGTTTCACCCGTGGGTAATGCGCTGGCGCCCAGCAGCGCCCGCTAAGCCATTGCGGCAGCACGCAGCATGAAGCCCGCTTTCAGAAATAAATTCGTTGCGGGAATTTTTTCGATGGTTATGCTGCTAGCCGGCTGCGATGCAACCGCACCGGTAATGCCGGGCGCCACGCGCACCAAGATCGCGGCACTGTCGCGCGTGAATGTCGAACTGGATATCCGCCATCATTTCGAGTGGACTCCCGCCAGACGCGAAAAAGCGCAAGCGGCTGCACGGGTTCTGGAAGCTGTACTGAACTCGACAGAATTTTCGCGGCAACTGGCGGAGCGGCGGGATTTGCAAAGCACCGAAGGTTTTTCGTCGTCCGAGATTTTGCAAATCATGCGGTCGGGCAAATCGCTGAGCAGCCTGCGCGCGGGCGACGACGCGCTCAGCAAAACGATACCTCTGGCGCTATCCATTGCGCCAACGACGGCCGAATACGCGCGCTTTGACGGGTTTACGGATTTGGGCACGGGCATCATATACACCCGCAAAGAATGGTTTGACGCACAAAGCATTTGTCAGTTGGCGGGCCTGTTCGCTCATGAATATATGCACGTGGTCGGATTTTCACACGCCACCTTTTACCATCCGTGGCTGCGGCGATCCGTGCCTTACGCCTTAGGTGACATGGTTACCGAGTGGGCCGAAAAAAATGCGGGGGCGCAGTGTGTCGCCGCAAAGCGATAAACACGATTTAAACAAATAGTTACAATATAGCTCCCACTACAGCGCCCGCCGTCATCGTTGCCAGCGTGCCGGAAACAATCGAGCGCATACCCAGCCCGACGATCTCATCGCGCCGCGTTGGCGCCATGGTTGCAAGGCCGCCGATCATGATGCCCAGGCTGCCAAAATTCGCAAAGCCGCACAGCGCATACGTCATGATTACGCGACTGCGTTCGGACAACGCGCCCGGCGGCAATTGCGCCATTTCGCGATAAGCGATGAACTCGTTGAGTATGGTTTTGCTGCCCATTAGCGCGCCCGCGTGTGCAGTTTCCTCCCACGGGATGCCCATCAGCCATACCAGCGGCGCCATGACCAGTCCCAGCAACCGTTGTAACGTCACCATTTTCCCGCCGATATCAGGAAGCAGACCCAGCGCCAGATTGACCAGCGTCACCAGCGCTATCAATACAATCAGCATGGCGACAATGTTGAGCAGCAGTGCCAAGCCATCGACGGTGCCGCGCGTGATCGCATCCATCGTGCTTTTCGATTCCTGCACGGCGTCGAGCGTGCCCGCCGTTGCCGCGCCCACCGGCGGCACCATCAGCGCCGCAATTACAATCGCTGCCGGCGCGGTGATCAGCGAGGCCGACAGGATGTGCCCCATCGCTTCCGGCACCACCGGGCCGAGGATGCTGGCGTAGAGCACCATCATCGTGCCTGCAATACCCGCCATGCCGCCGGTCATCACCATAAACAATTCGCCGCGGCTCATCTGCTGCAAGTAGGGCCGGATCACCAGCGGCGCTTCCACCATGCCGACAAACACGTTGGCGGCAGTGGACAAACCCACCGCACCGCCCACGCCCATGGTTTTTTCCAGCACCGTCGACATCGACCGTACGATGAACGGCAACACGCGCCAGTAAAACATCAGGGACGACAACGCGCTCACCACCAGGATCAACGGCAGCGCGCGAAATGCCAACACGAAGCTGGAGGTTTGCGGCTGCTCCGCGTAAGGCAGTTTGCCGCCGCCCAGGTAACCGAATACGAATGACGTGCCTGCTTGAGTAGCTTTCTCCAATCCAATAAGCGCGTCGTTCAACGAGAAGAAAAACTGCTTGAACAGCGGCACTTTCAGCAGCAAAACCGCCATCACCACCATCAGGATGACGCCAGAAATCACGATGCGCCAAGGCACCGTGCGACGGTTTTCGCTGATCACCCAAGTGAGGGCGAGCAATACGATGAAACCCAATGCGCTTTGAATTGCGAGTGTCACTTCACTCCATTTTCATAGGGCGGGTTAGACGCGCCCTTTGCGTCGTGACCCGCCCTACCTGCTAGCTGCGCCGCCAAATGGTGCCCTGCGCCGTGTCTTCGAGCACGATGCCGGCGTCGAGCAATTCCTTGCGGATGCGGTCTCCTTCGGCAAAGTTCTTTGCGCTGCGCGCCGTAGCGCGGCCGGCAATCATTTTTTCTATCAGTTCTTGGGGAAAGGTTTGTTTACCCGTTCCGACCGCTTGCAGCGGCGACAAAACCACAAAACCAATACCCGATTGCAAATAAGCCGTCGGATCGCGCTGCAGCAGACCAAGAATGCCCGCCAGCGATTTGAGCAACCTGGCATCATCAGCCGAGCGTGCCTTGTTGACTTCGCTCGCTAATTCAAATAAAGCCGCCACAGCTTCCGGCGTATTGAAATCATCATCCATCGCCTCGCGAAAGCGTTTGGCGTGCGCGTTGTTCCAGTCGATGTCGCCGACCGAAACGTCAAAGTCTTTCAACGCCGTATACAACCGAGTCAGCCCCTGCTTCGCGTCATCCAGATGCTGATCGGAATAATTAATGCCGCTGCGGTACTGCGCACGAATAATAAAAAAGCGCACTACCTCCGGATCATATTTCGCCAGAATCTCGCGCACGGTGAAAAAATTGCCCAGCGACTTGGACATCTTTTCATTGTCCACGCGCACAAAGCCATTGTGCATCCAGGTGTTAACAAACGTGCATTGGTGCGCACCTTCGGACTGTGCGATTTCATTCTCGTGATGCGGAAACTGCAAGTCCTGTCCGCCACCGTGGATGTCGAAATGCTTGCCCAGCAGCGAACTCGACATCACCGAGCATTCAATATGCCAGCCGGGGCGACCCTTGCCCCAGGGCGAATCCCACGACGGCTCGCCCGCTTTGGCGCGTTTCCACAGCACGAAGTCGAGCGGATCGTCTTTCGCCATATCGACTTGCACACGCTCGCCCGCGCGCAGGTCGTCGAGCGATTTGCCCGACAATTTGCCGTAACCTTCAAACTTGCGCACGGCGTAATTCACGTCGCCATCAGAGGCCTGATACGCCAGCCCGCGGCCGCGCAGTACTTCGATCATGTCGAGCATGCCCTGCACGTATTGCGTGGCGCGCGGCTCGTGGTCGGGCTTTTCAATGCCCAGCGCGGCGGCGTCTTCGTCCATCGCGGCAATGAAGCGCTCGGTGAGCACACTCATCGGCTCGTTGTTCTCTTGCGCGCGCTTGATGATTTTGTCGTCGATGTCGGTGATATTGCGCACGAAGTTCACGTCATATCCCGACACGCGCAGCCAGCGCCGCACCACGTCGAACACCACCATCACTCTCGCGTGTCCCAAGTGGCAATAGTCGTACACGGTCATGCCGCACACATACATGCTGACCTTGCCCTTTATTAAGGGCACGAATTCCTGCTTGCTGCGTGTGAGGGTGTTATAAATCTTGAGCATGTGCGTGGCTTTATTCTTACGCTGAACGCCAACGTGCGCGCTGGCGTGATAAATGCGATGTTCTGGTAGAATTCCGGCTCGGTCAGTTCTTCTGATTGACACGACCGCGAATCGAAGCTAAGTCCCTGATATTCGGTGAAAATTATATCATGCTCCCTGCGGTGAATTTGTTCGATCACGAGCGTCGCATCGCGGTGTCCCGCCGTATGGTCGCGCGCGGGCTCGCTGCGATCGCGCTTGTGCTTTCGGGCGCGCTGCCGGTGTCCGTGGCGTGCGCGCAAACAACCGTGCTGGCGCCCGCACAACCGAACAATGATTTTCAGGAAGCCACGGTGCTCTATCGCAGCGGCAAGTACGAGGGCGCGATGGAGCGCATCGATGCGTGGCTCAAGACGCGCCCCAAAGACGCACGCGGGCGTTTTCTGCGCGGCATGATTTTCACGCAGCAAAAAAAACTCGACGAGGCTGCGCGCATCTACACCGACTTGTCGCAGGATTTTCCCGAGTTGCCGGAACCGTACAACAACCTCGCGGTAATATACGCAGACAAGGGCGATTTCGACAAAGCGCGCAGCTTGCTGGAAGCGGCCGTGCGCGCCAATGCCGCGTTCACGGCTGCGCACGAAAACCTGGGCGATATCCACGCACGGCTGGCAGCGGCATCGTATGAAAAAGCGCTCAAGCTCGACGCGACCAACAAAGCCGTATCCGCCAAGCTCAAGGCCGTCAACGACATGATTCCCGCACGCACGCCTGCCGCCCAGGTCAGCCCAGCCAAGCCTGCAAGTGATAGATGATCCCAAGTAAGCCGTTTCGTGTGCCGCGCGTTTTACCTTTTGACGCTGCCCTCCTGAAATCAACCCATAATTTTTTATCAATGGAAACAATATGTTTAGAACATTACTCGCTGCACTGACTGTCGCGCTGTCGTTTGCTGTGCAAGCGCAAAACCCGCAAGTTGAAATGCGCACCAGCATGGGCGTCATCACGCTGGAACTGCAACCCGAAAACGCGCCCGAAACCGTCAAGAACTTTCTGCAATACGTGAAAGACGGCTTTTACAACGGCACTATTTTTCACCGTGTGATCGCCGATTTCATGATCCAGGGTGGCGGCTTCACGGCCGACATGGCGCAAAAGAAAACGCGCGATTCCGTCAAACACGAAGGCGGCAACGGCCTGCGTAATCAAGTCGGCACCATCGCCATGGCGCGCACCGCCGACCCGAACTCGGGCACCTCGCAGTTTTTCATCAATGTAGTGGACAACCAGATGCTGGATTTTCGCGGCCCGGCAGCTAACGAAGTGGGCTACACCGTGTTTGGGCGCGTGATAAACGGTCTGGATGTCGTTAGCAAAATTCGCAATGTGCAAACCGCGGCAAAAGGTCCGCATCAAAACGTACCCGTGCAGACCGTCACGATTGAGCGCGTAACTTTAATCGATGCCGCCGCAAAACCCGCAGTAAAAAAATAAACAATCGAAAGCAAAAAATGATCAAACTGCAAACCAATCACGGCGACATCATCATTGAACTGAATGCCGAAAAAGCCCCTGTAACCGCGGCGAACTTCACGCAATACGTCAAAGACGGCCACTACGACAATACGGTATTTCATCGTGTGATCGACGGCTTCATGATTCAGGGCGGCGGCTTCGAACCCGGCATGAAACAGAAATCCACGCGCGATAACGTGCAGAACGAAGCCACCAACGGCCTTAAGAACGACCACTACACCGTGGCGATGGCGCGCACCTCAGACCCGCATTCCGCGAGCTCGCAGTTTTTCATCAACACCAACGACAACGAATTCCTCAACCACACCGCGCCTACGTCGCAAGGCTGGGGCTATTGCGTGTTCGGAAAAGTCACCGCCGGCATGGACATCGTAGACAAAATCGGTAAAGTCAAAACCAGCCAGAGCGGATTTCATCAGGACGTGCCGGTAGACGCTGTGATGATCAAAAAGGCGGAAGTCATCTGACTGCAGGATTGAGGATTGAGTTTTTAGGATTGAGTAAGACCAGGGGATGCTCGCATTCACTCAATCCTCATTCCTCAATCCTAAAAACTCAATCCTCAATCCTCATTCCCAAATCCTGAATGAGTTACACCCTCTTCATCTCTGACCTGCATCTCACGTCCGAACGGCCGCAAATCAATCGGCAATTCTTTGATTTTGTGGAACAGGTAGCGCCGGCTGCAGCGGCACTCTACATTCTCGGCGACCTGTTCGAATACTGGGTCGGCGATGACGACACCGGCGATCCGCTAAACGCCGGCGTCGCTAAAGCGTTGGCACAACTCACCCGGCGCGGCGTAGCGGTGTATTTTATGCACGGCAACCGCGATCTACTGATCGGACAAGCATTCGCGGCACGCAGTGGCGCACATCTAATCCCCGACCCTACGGTGATCGACCTGCACGGCACACACACGCTGCTGATGCACGGCGACACCCTTTGCACGGGCGACATCGAATATCAAAAATTCCGCGCCTACACGCACAACGCCAAAACCCAGTCGAATTTTCTCCAGCAGCCCCTCGCCGCGCGCCACCAGCAAATGCGTGGCATGCGCGCACAAAGCGAAGCCAGCAAAAGCAACAAAGCCGCCGACATCATGGACGTGTCACCCGCCGCCGTGGAACAAGTGTTGCGCGAACACGGCTATCCACGTTTAATTCACGGTCACACGCACCGCCCCGCGCGGCATGTGCATACCGTGGACGGGCACGACTGCGAACGCTGGGTGCTCAGCGATTGGTATGTCCATGGAGGCTACCTGCGCTGCGATACGGGCGGTTGCGTGGCCGTATAGCGTTGTGGCTGCGCGCCTATCATTGCGATACAGGCACGTGCGCCGCTTCGAGGAAGCTTTCGCTAAACCGCCAAACGATTAGCACGCATATTTAATGCATCGCAACAATAATGGACGGTGCAGGTAACTTCGGCTGCTCAGTGTGACTTTCTTACAACAAGCAGAATAAATTATTAACACATTGTTTTAAAACAATTTTTTGATAAACTAAGCTAATCTCTGCAAGCCATTCCTGATTGCCCGTCAAAATGTTTTTAACCAATTGATTTATAATAATAAAGTTAGGTATGAATGTCACAGTTTGCACAAGATAGCCTGATGACCGAAAAAATGAGGCATCACGTGTTGTGTTTTATTCTTCGTTTGTGCTAGAATTCACGCGAAATCGTTGTGCGGGTTACGGTGTCGTAAAAACAAAAAACGCAGCAGAATAAATTTACACATATTTTCAAACCATAAATTCGAGGTATTCGTCATGAAAAAAATATCGATCAAAGCTTCCATTGCCGCTGTTTCCTTGTCGCTGGCACTGACCCCGCTCGGTTTCGCGCAAGGCCCCGCCGTAACTCAGGCTGCGACACAAGCAACCGCCGACACCCAACCGCTTCCAGGCGCTAAAGTTGCGGGTTTGGTAACAGCTAATAACGAACTGACCCAAAATGGTGTCATTGTATTAGCACTCATCGGCGCAGCGGCATTTGCGGCTCTCTTGAATGCAGGCAATAAC
>JANMXV010000873.1:0-3097 GCA_031381325.1 Betaproteobacteria bacterium
ACGCGCAACCGATCCTTGATGGTGATGCCCGGCGTTACCACGAGAAAGCCGCGCGTAAATCGCCTCCCCTGCGGGCGGCGTACGGCGTTGATGGTTTGCCAGGCGATCAGCATCGCCATCACCGTGGTCTTGCCTGCACCGGTAGCCAGTTTGAGCGCCAGGCGCATCAGTTCCGGATTGGCGTCGTTATTGGCATTGACCAAATGCTCTATAAAGCGCCCGCCGGTCTTGCCGATCTGCGGTGCAACTTCGGTCAGCCATATCGCCGTCTCGGCCGCCTCAATCTGGCAGAAGAACGGACGGATGCTCGAAAAATTATGGCGCCGCCAGTGCTGCAGCAAACGCGCTGTCTCAGGCGTTACGCGCCAATCGCTGGGGTTGGGCAACGCGCGCCACTTGTCGACTTCGAGCCGAACCGAGTTGATAAGCGCCGTGTGGTCGTAGCGCTGCTCTTTGGTGGAAAGACCTTTGCCTTCATCGAACAACAGCGCTTCCTGCGTCGCAGCACCCTTGCGCTTTTTCGGCTTGGGGATCGGCGTGATAAATTCCGCGCGGCGGCGGGTCTCGAGGATTTTCTGCGTCGGTTGCCCGCTCTCATCCAGCTCCCAATGCTGCGCCGGGCACTCGTACGGAGAATTCAGAATGGGGTGGTCAAAGAACGGGTTACTCATTGTCTACACCCAATGTCATCGCCAGTATTCAGGATAGCTTGAAGCGAAATGTCAGCGTGCTGGTACTGCCGATGGCGATGGATTTCCATTATCCGGTGTTTGCTGTGAGAATATCCAGCAATATACAGCAGGATGCGCTAAGGCCCTCACCGCCAGAACGCCAGTATCATCCCCGCCGCCAGCAGTGCCGCGAAATGATAACCGGCGTTGATGCCAAACCATTTCCACGAGCGGCTTTCCCACGCCACGCCGCCCAAGAGCATAGGCACATAAAAGCCGATCCACGTGAACAACGCTGCGTAGAAACCGTAGGCCGCGTTCGGCGCATCCGTACCAGCCTTCCAGGTTGATGGCCGCATCATCTCAATGCCGCACGTCAGCACGATGGCTGTCAGCAATGCGCTGATGATCATCAGCAGCAGCGACCGTTTCAGCAGCGCCGCGTCGGGCTTGAAATCCGGCGCTATGCCCATTTCCTTCATCCACGCGTTGCCGAGTATCGGGCCGTACCACAAAAAACCGATGACGATGTTGGATGCCACTGCCGCCCCTATCGCCGGCCAGTTCAAATGAATCACGGGCTGCAAGATGGCATGCTGAACGTCGCGCGCTACTTCGTGGAGTACAACTCGGTCTTATGCCGGGCCACCATCAGTTCCTGCGGTTCTGCCGGCTCCGTCTGCCCGATCTGATCACGCAGGATTTCGTTCATGGTCGGCAGCACTTTACGCTCGACTTTGGCTTCCGGCGCCCACAGTTGCCCGCGCATGATGGCTTTGGCGCAATGCAGATACGCTTCCTTCACGGCGATATGCACCACCAGCTTGGGAAAGCGTCCGTTCATTTCGCATAGCGACGTAAACGCTTCATCGTTGCGCAGGCTCGCCGCGCCGTTAATGCGCAGCGCTTCATCGACGCCCGGCACCAGAAAAATCGCGCCGATGCGGCCGGTGTCCAGGATATTGGAAAACGTGTCGAGGCGGTTATTGCCGGTCCAGTCGGGAATAATCACTGTGTTGTCGTCGATCGCCTTGATAAACCCTGCTTCGCCACCACGCGGTGACGCATCCATGTTGCCGTCAGCATCGACCGTGGACAGCACTGCAAAGCGCACCAGCGCCAGAAAGTTTTTGCAATGCGGATCGAGGCGCGGCATTTGTTTTTTTACCGCGCGTTCTTTGGCAGGCAGGTACATCGAACGCAGTTGCTGCGTGGTTTCTATGGCCGGCATAATGACCTCCGATCGATCCCGAATTTATCGTTTAAAAATAGCATCAATAAACCTCGTCGTGATCGCCCACGTTGATCAGCACGATGTCGTTATCCGCAAGCAAAAACTCCAGGGTAATTCGATAGCTCAAATTAATAGAAACGCCATGCAATCCCGCCAATTTTCCCTTCAATGCATGAAGACGCAAGGATGGGTGATGGGGATTGACCTCCAACAATTGAAGCGCCTTTGCATACTGACCCGTTACTTTGGGGTGGCGTTTAATGAACCGGGCGGCGCGCCGGTTGTATTGGCGGGTAAAAACCAGCCGCCACGCCTTCATACAATTACGCCGCCAATTTGGCGAGTCGTTTCATATGCTGCGCCACGGATTCTTTAACGAAGCGCCCCGTTTCCATATCGGCCCTCGATTCCGCCAAGGCGGCCTCAAGCTCGCATTCACGCAAATGCTGATATTGCGCACGGCTCATCACCACATATTTCATCTGACCGCGTACCGTTACGGATGCCTCCGGCTGCGCCTGCAACGCTTGCTCAATCGCGCCCACGCCTTTTGTCTTGAGATCATTTGCAGAAATGGTATTCATAGCAACCACACGCTTTACAGAACGATTAACAGTACTATAACCAACATGATTTAACCTTGCAAGCATTCCGACAGCATGCCGACGTGTACTGCCGTCCCGCTTCTATGCCTGACACAGCGACATAAAACTTATCATTTAAAAACATATGCTTATAACAAAACATCGCTACGCACTCAACCCCGCTCGACCTCAACATTGTCAATCAACCGCGTCTTGCCCAGCCGCGCCGCCGCCAGCACCACGATTTTTCGCTCGCCGTTGGCAGGCGGCAGCAAATCGGACTGACGCCGCACGGCAATGTAGTCGGGCTTCCAGCCGTGATGCGCGAGATCAGACATGACGTCGAGTTCGACGCGCTGATAATCCAGCGCGCCCGACAAAAGCTCCTCGCGCGCCTTGCTCAGCAATTGGTGTAGCCGCGGCGCCTCGCGGCGTTCATCGGGCGACAGGTAAGCGTTGCGCGACGACAACGCGAGGCCGTCTTCGGCGCGCACGGTCTCCGCCAGAATAATGTCGATGGGCAATGCCAATTGATGCACCATGTTGTTGAGCACCAGGCACTGCTGATAATCTTTTTTGCCAAACACCGCAGCGCGCGGTTGCACCAT
>JANMXV010000078.1:0-5697 GCA_031381325.1 Betaproteobacteria bacterium
CGCCCCACGCGTTGCCGTTGCCCATCCAGATGCCGAATTCAAGTTCGAAATCCATTTTCAGACACGGGCCGAAGGTCGGCAGCTTGTCGCCGTCCACCACGCGCTGGCCGTTGGGGCGGCGTACCGCCACACCCGTCGGACGCACGGTGGAGGCGCGGCTGTGATAGGCCACCGGCACGTACTTGTAATTCGGACTCAGTGGTGGATTCGCGCCACGGCGCTTGCCGCCATTCTCGGCGTGAGTGATGCCGGCGAAGAAATCAGTGAAGGCGCCGATCTTCGCCGGCAGATGCAGCGTGCAGCCGGCGGCTTTTTGCAGCAGCTTTGCTGCGAGTGGCTGAGCGCGCGCTGATTCAGATGTGCCTTCCGCCAGCAGCGCCGAGAGTTGCTTGCGTAGTGCAGTGCGTGGGCCTGCGCCTAGCGCCATTAGTTCATTCAACGTGCTTGTGTCGGCCGCACGCGCGGCTTTTTCACCGGCACCAGTAAACAGTTTCGCTTCACACGCGGCCTTGAGGTCGAATACGTCGTGGCCGATGGCAACGCCGCCACGCGGCGTGTCACCTTTGATAGTGAAGACGGCGAGCGGCAGATTCTGAATCGGAAAATCGGCGTGGCTGTTGGCACTGGTGACCCAGCTTTTGCGGTTGGCGTCGTGGGTTTCGTCTAGTTGGATGGTCATGTTGTTCGGCCTCTTGTCGGAAAAAGGTTGGGCAGGGATAAAGCGCTTTCCCTCAGCCCGGCCCTCTCCCGGAGGGCGAGGGAGCAAACCCTCGCCCATCGGGACAAGGGCACACTTGCAACGGAGCAGAGGGTGGCGCGCAGCGCCGGGTGAGTGAGGGGGTTGATTTAACGCAAAAACTTCACATGACTTAATTCTTTATTGCCATTTTTTTACTGTCTTCGCGCAGCCGCGCCATCAGCGCGTGATAGTCCGGCGTATCCGCTTTGCGCGGCGCGCCGAAATCTTTGTACAGCGTGTGGATGTTGACGATAATGCGCTCGGCGTCGATCCAGTCGTGATACGGCGCGAGTGAGATGTCGCGCGCAGCCTCATCTTCGCTCATGCCGGCGTCGAAACACTTGCGTGCCTCATGCGAGAGGTATTCGAAATAGCCTTTCAATTTGCGCACGCCCGCTTTGTCGGTGATCGGGCCGTGACCGGGGACTATGGTTTCCACGTCCCAACTCAAAATTAAATCACACGCCGCGATCCAGTTCGCGATCGGCCCCACCCACGCCAGCGGATGGCCGCCGATGAACAGGATGTCGCCCGTGAACACCGTGCGGTCGCCAGGCACATAGGCGAGGATATCGCCGTTGGTGTGCGCCGGACCCACATTCACCAGCCGCACTTCTTTCGCGCCGACTGTGACGGACATTTCGCGTTCGAAGGTTTCGGTTGGCGGCGTGTACACCAGCCCTTCGAAATCAAATTTTCCCGCGTACAGGCTGTGCCACGCCGCACCCGCTTCGCCGTGCTTTTGCCACTCGCGCATCACCTGCGAGCGTTCCTCGGGGCGGCGCGCAGCCATCTCTTCAGCACAGGCGCGGCTGGCGATGATGCGCGCACCCTTCACCAGTTGATTGCCGAAGGTGTGATCGCCATTGGAATGGGTGTTGATGAGCACGCCTATGTTATTGGCTGCGGGCGCGGCGCTACGATACGCTGCAAGCATCTCGCGCGTGTGCGCGAGGTCAAACAGCGTATCCACCAGCAGCGTTTGATCGCCATCCACCACCAGGCCCGCGTTGCTCAAGCCCCAGCCGCCGTCCGGTTGCAGCCACGCGTAACAATTGTTGCCTAGATCATGCAGGCCTTTGGTGTACTGCCATTTCGCCATCATTGCCTCCGCAATTGCGCGTTACTGCACTTCAGTGTCGATAACTATTGAAATGTTTTTCCCGCTGTTGCTCACGGGCTTGGTGGCGCCCTGCAAATCACCGGGTTGTGGCATGGCGTTGCCGCTCTTCGAGATGCGCGCGCCGATGATCACTTGCGGCGCACTCGATAAACGCGCCGCCGGGTTCATCGCCATGCTGTCATCCAATGCGAAGGCAACGGGTAAATCGCTCACCTTTTTGCGCACAATGGCGAGCGGCATGCGCGGGCCTTCGGCTGCACGCGCAAAGATGAATACCGTATCCCCGGGCGCAACCTTTGCGCCCAACGTGGGCGCGAGTGTTACGGTGCCGCTCACGCCATCGGCGGTTTTTGCTGCTGTGGATTTATCTACCGGTTTATCCGCGAGTCTATCCGCAGGTTTTTCTGCGACTTGATTATCCTTACCACCCGCCAGCCCGCGTGCTTCGGCAATACTCGACTGCACGTTACGCGCCATTTCGGAGTCGGGCGGCACCCGCTTCGCCATTTTTTCCCAATACGTGATGGCTGTGGCGTAGTCCTTCTTTTCGAAGGCAATGGTACCCGCCAGCGCCAGCGCTTTAACGTGATCCGGATCGATTTTAAGCGCGCGCAGGATCAGCGCTTCAGGTTTGCCTTGCAGGTTTTGTCCGCGCGCCATCGCCAGCGCGTCGGCGTAATCGGCCAGCAAATGCGGGTTTTCCGGCACGCGCTCCACGGCCTTGCCGTAGGCGGCGGCGGAATCTTCATAGCGGCCCATTACCGCATACGAACGCGCGAGCATGGCCCAGCCCTGCGCATCGTCGGGATTTTGCCGCATGCGTTCGGCAAGCTTCGCCACCATGGCTTCTATTTGTTCGGCACTGGCGCCCTTCCCGCTATTTGCACCACTTGCGCTGCCGTGCGGCAAGGCAAGCGGGGCCAGTACGCGTGGGCTGCCCACCGCTAAGTAAAGCCCGACGGCCAGCAGCGGCACCGCAACACCCGCCAACACGGCAGGCACGCGACTGGCCTGCCGCGTGGCAACGGGCGCTGCGGTAGCGGCGACATCATCGAGCAAGCGCCGTTCGAGCTCGATGCGCGCGCGCTCGTATTGCTCGTCGCTTAAGGTGCCTGCGCGGCGATCGGCCTCCAGTTCCTGCTGCTGATCGCGATACACCGCCACATTGAGCGGTTGCGCCGCAACCCCGACCGGGTTGCTGCGTTTGAGCAACGGCGGCAATACAAATATCAGCGCGACGATAATCAGTATCGCCGCGACAATCCAGAAAATAGTCATCCGCGATCCGGCTCGCTATTAGAGATGTTGTTATCGAGTAACGCCGCGGCGCGCGCGCGTTCGTCCGCGGTCAACGCAGGCTCTGCCGCAATCGTAGCGCGGCGGCGCAGCCGCAGGAACAATGCGATCAGACCCGCCACCATCAGCAGCCCCGGCCCGAACCACAGCAGCCATGTCGTCGCTTTCACCGGCGGACGATAGAGCACGAAGTCACCGTAGCGTTCGGTCATGAACGCGATCACGTCTTGTTCGCTGGCGCCTTGTTTGAATTTTTCACGCACCTGATTTTTCAGGTCCACCGCAAGATCAGCGTGCGAATCGGCGAGCGATTGGTTCTGGCACACCAGGCAACGCAATTCTTCGGAGAGACGCTGCACGCGCTGTTCGAGCGCAGCGTCTTCCGCTGCTTGGACAACACCATCAGGCGCAACACTATACAACAAAACAATGAATAAAAACAAATAGTTACGTATTGTCATTTAACTACTCATTAACCGTTTAACTTCGCCACCAACGGTAAAATTTTCTCGTTCAAAACCTCGGGTGTGACTGGCCCGATTTGCTTGAAACGTATGATGCCCTGCTTGTCGATCACATACGTTTCCGGCACGCCATATACACCGTAGTCGATGCCGATGCGGCCTTGAACGTCATACGCCGACAGCACATACGGATTGCCAAAGCGTTGCAGCCATGCGAGACCATCCGGGCGTTTGTCCTTGTAGTTCAGACCGTAGATGGGCACGGCGCCGCTCTTGGCCAAATCGACCAATAGCGGATGTTCGTCCCGGCACGACGCGCACCACGACGCCCACACGTTGAGCAGCCACACCTTGCCCGCCATGTCTTTTTGCGAAAACGTTCTTTCCTGCTCGTGCAATTGCGGTAGTTGAAATGGCGGCGCGGGTTTGTTGATGAGCGGTGACGGCACTTCGCGCGGATTGAGCGTGAGCCCCACGCCCAGAAACACCACCAGCACAATGAACAGGCCGAGCGGCCACAACCAGCGTTGCACGGCGTTATCCTGGCACTGCCGCACTCGCGGCGCCCGCCGCGGGTTGCGCGGCATCGCGCGATGCGCGCGCCGCCACGCGGTAGCGTCTGTCGAGCACCGCCAGCAGTCCGCCCAGCGCCATCAGCACGCAGCCGCCCCAGATCCAATCGACGAAGGGCTTGACTTGCACCCGCACCACCCACGCTTTGTCACCCACCGGCTCGCCCAGCGACACATAAAGATCACGCGTGAAGCCGGTGTTAATCGCCGCCTCGGTCATGGCGTTTTTTTGCACGTTGTAAATACGCTTTTCGGGATACATTATGCCCACCGGGGATGCGCCACGTGTAACGGTAAAGGTGCCGCGCGCGGCCACATAGTTCGGCCCTTTCATGTCATTAAGCGCGTCGAAGCGGAACGCGTAGCCGCCGAGTTCAACCGTGTCGCCTATCGCCATGCGCACGTCTTTCTCGGCCTCGTAGCTTTTGACCATGGTGACGCCCACCACAAACACTGCCACGCCCGCATGCGCGAGCAACATGCCGTAGTAGCTGCGCGATTGCGCGCGCAGCTTTGCCCCGACGCCGATACTGGCCGATTGTTTCAGACGTGCTAACAATGTGGTGGCGCTGCTGGCGACAATCCACAGCGCCAGCAATAATCCGAAGCTCGCCAGTGCTGTCCACTTGCCCATGGTCAGCGGCAACAGCAACGCGCCCGCTACCGCCACCACAAACGCCCATTTCAGACGCACCGCGAGTTCGGGCAGGTTCGCCTGTTTCCAGCGCGCCATCGGCCCTACGCCCATCAGAAACAGCGCTGGCGCCATCAGCGGCACGAACACGCTCTCAAAGTACGGCGGGCCCACGGAAAGTTTGCCCAGGCCCAGGGCGTCGATGAACAAGGGGTAGAGCGTGCCCAGAAACACCGAACCCGCCGCCACCACCAGCAACACATTATTGCTGAGCAAAAACGATTCACGCGACACCACCTCGAAACGCCCGCCCAGTCCGATGCGATGCGCGCGCCAGGCAAACAAGGTGAGCGATCCGCCGATGACGATGGCGAGAAACGCCAGGATGAAGACGCCGCGTTTCGGATCAGTGGCGAACGCATGCACCGAAGTCAACACGCCGGAACGCACGAGGAAAGTACCCAGGAGCGATAGCGCGAACGCGAAGATTGCCAGCAGCACGGTCCAGCTTTTAAAGGCGCCGCGCTTCTCGGTCACCGCCAGCGAATGAATCAGCGCCGTGCCCACCAGCCACGGCATGAAGGAGGCGTTCTCCACCGGATCCCAGAACCACCAGCCGCCCCAGCCCAGCTCGTAATACGCCCACCAACTGCCGAGCGCGATGCCCAGCGTTAAGAACATCCACGCGGTTGTCGTCCACGGCCGCGACCAGCGCGCCCACGTCGCGTCGAGCCGCCCCGACAGCAGCGCCGAGATAGCGAACGCGAAGGCCACGGAAAATCCCACATAGCCCATGTAGAGCATCGGCGGATGGAACACCATGCCGGGATCCTGCAACAAGGGATTCAGATCGCGCCCATCCATCGCCG
>JANMXV010000082.1:0-2127 GCA_031381325.1 Betaproteobacteria bacterium
GACCCGCCGCGCGACTTTGCTGCGGTATCACTGCTCGCCACCTCGGCGTTCATACTCGTTGCGCATCCCGCCGCGCCCGCGTCGGTAAAAGAGTTGCTCGCGGCAGCGCGTGCCAAGCCCGGCGCGCTCAACTATGGATCAGCCGGCACCGGCTCTTCGCTGCATTTGACCGGCGAACTGTTCAAGCACACCACCGGGGTCAATATCGTTCACGTCGCTTACAAAGGCACGGCCCCGGCGATCACCGAGTTGATCGCGGGACAGGTGCAGATCATGTTCAGCACCATGCCGCCACCGTTGCCGCATGTGAAATCCGGCAAGCTGCGCGCGCTCGGCGTCACCAGCGCAAAACGTGCAAAGGTCGTGCCCGATACGCCCACCATCATGGAAGCAGGCGTACCCGGCTTTGTCGTCGAAAACTGGCAGGGCATCGTGGTGCCGGCGAAAACGCCCGCAGTCATCGTCGAACGCCTGCGTCGTGAGCTCATGAAAGTGCTGGCGCAGCCGGCGATGATCAGCATGCTCGCCACGCAGGGCCTGGATGCAGCGAGCGCGACACCGGCGGAATTCGACAAACTGATCCGCAGCGAAATCGACAAGTGGCGCAAGCTGGTGCAAGTTGCGAACATACGTGTAGAGTGATGCGCGCCACATCAACAAAAAGCATTTGCCACAGAGGACACAGAGAAACACAGAGAACTGCTCAACAATGGGTTTTCTCTGTGTTCCTCTGTGACATCTGTGGCTGATGTTCGGGTTTTTAACTTCAGGAAATTTTCATGAAATTCAGCAACTTTCTTTTCCCCGCTTCAATGGACTCGAGCAAAGACCACCAAGTCATCACCGAGACCCTGCATGAGGCGCAGCTTTGCGACGAGCTCGGTATGGATATGCTGTGGTTGGCAGAACACCATTTCGACGGCATATGCGCCTATGTCGATCCGGTGACGTTCGCCGCCGCGCTGGCGGCGAGCACAAAACAAATTCATATCGGCTTCGCCGTGGCGCAGATGTCGTTGCATCATCCGATACGCATGGCAGAGCAGATGTCCTTGATCGATAACATAAGCCGGGGCCGCCTGGTGGTCGGGCTGGGTCGCGGCACGGCTTACAACATTTACGACTATCAGGGTTACGGCATCGATCCCGCTGAGGCGTACGAGCGCCTGGTCGAATCCGAGGAGATCATGATCAAGGCCTGGACCACAGAAAACTACCAACACAAAGGCAAGTTCTGGGATATCAAGTTGCCCCAGTTGCGCCCGCGTCCCTATACGCAACCACATCCGCGCATGGTACGTGCGTGTTCCAGCGAGGAAGCGATGCTTGGCATGGCGCGCGAGGGCCGCCCGTTTTTGATGAACATTCAATCCAACGAAGTGACCAAGCACCGCATGGATTTGTACCGCAAAACCATGCGTGATTCGGGATTCGATGAAGCCACGGTGACGCGCAACGTAGATGACACCTGGGTGTGGCGCAATATCTTCGTCGGCGAAACCGACGCGGAGGCTGAACGTCTCGCGCTGCCTGCGTTTGAAACCCAGCAGGCTTTTCGCGAAGCGATGCGCAAAAAGGTCTACGCGGAGCAGGGCCTGCTGCTCAAACAGGAAACCGCAACCCCCGCGCGCAACCAGAAGCAACATTCGCTGCTATGCGGTTCGCCCGCCACGGTGTGCGAAGCGCTCGCCGAGATCGACAAGATCGGTGTCGGCGGGTTGATACTGGTGTTCCGACTGGGACCGATGCCGATTGAAGTGGCCGAGCACAGCATCAAGTTGTTTATGCAGAAGGTTGCGCCGCAGTTTCAGCGGAGGGCGGCGTAGTTACATTTCGTCACCACGCCTTCGCTCGCCGTAGGCATCAGTTTATATGAAAATAGTGAATAAAAACAATAACTTATACAATGATGTCTCTGGCTCCACTTATGCTGCGCCAGATTATCATCGCGGTTGTCCGTGACGCTGGCAGCGCGTAGACTCTTGCGTCAATTGCCCAGTCAAGAAAGGTCGTTATGAACCTTATTGCCCAAAACCCTAACGTGATGAGCGGTGCTCCTTGCTTTGCGGGTACGCGTGTTCCGATCTCCACCTTATTCGATAACCTCAACGATGGCGCTACCGTCAA
>JANMXV010000116.1:0-4437 GCA_031381325.1 Betaproteobacteria bacterium
AGCGCGGCCTGGTCTTTTCCCGCTTCCGCGGCGAAAGCGGCATTCGCTGCCAATGCCGCCCCGAGAAATAATGCCGTCGATATTAATGAGTTACGGTGCTTCGAAAATTTAAAGAAATTCATCTTAGTCTCCATTAAAGTAATGTTGTCCTACAATTTTTACGACAGTTTCCCTGAAAACTCTTCGGCTATCATCGATAGGCGTCCGGATTCCACGTATGCACCTCGTCCTGCCCTTCCTTGCACCAGGCATAAAGCGCGTCGTACATCATCATCCCATGCCTAAGCATCTCGTGGTCATCGACAAACGTTCGGGATAGCCCCAGCGAGATAGCCGCCAAGCCGGAGGCCTGCGGCGCCAGATCAAGCTTGTGGGTATCGGCGCCGCGCACGATCAGCGCCAGTTTTTCCAGGGCGGGGCCCGTAAGATGATAGTGCTTTATGAACGCATCAAAGCTGCACAGGTCGCCCTCGTGTGAAAACGCGACATCCGGAATATCGTAGGGAATCGCGTCGCGCGCCCTGGCTTCATTCAACACCTGCTTGGGCGGCACATACAGAAACTCCGCCGCCTTGTCGACGAACCGGGCGATCAGCCAAGGGCAGGCGATGCGATCGATCTTGGGGCGCTCGCGCGTTACCCAGCGGGTGGCCGCATCCGCGGGTTTGCGGTCAAGCGCGCCTTTCCCGGCCCTCCAGCCTTCCTCGATTCCGCCTTCGAGGTAATGCGCTTTAATGCCATACTCATTCAGCGCTTTGGCCACACCTTGACTTACGTCATGTCCGTGGACGCAATAAACAACCACCGTGCTTGCGCTCGGAAGTTCCTTTGCCCACGATGTAACTAGCCCCGGATCGCGGCGAAGGGCGCCCGTAATCATGCCGGTGGCAGCTTTGAATGCAGGCTCCTTCCGCACATCGATCACGACGGGCGGCTGGCGGCCACCGATGGCCGATTGGAGTGCAGAAAAATCAATAGAAGGGTTCATGGCATTTTGCTCCAGTAAGATTCTCTTTACTAAAAAGCGCCAGAAGTACCCTGGGCGAAATCATCAAATGCCGTAACGCTGTCCGCTTTGGTCCAGACGCCGACCGCACCCGCCGCAGCTATATGGTTATCGTCGATTTGAATGTAGGGCTTGCCGTCCAGCATCACCTCGATGCGCGTGCCGCGAAAATTAACCCTTAACGTATGCCAGACATTGGCGGGTACCGGGGCGTCGACATATTTGATCGTTCTGCGGTTGCCATTTTCGGTGTAGTAAAGCGACACGTTGTTCTCCAGGGCATTTGCACGCGCGACGTAATAGTTGTCGCCGTCTTTCCACCGCCACATGACGCCGCCCGCCTGATCTTCCTTGCCGGAGATCGACTTGAACTTGACCTCGACAAAGCCGTCTTTCATGGAGACGCCATCCTTGACGCACCATGGAAAAGTCCCCCGGCCCGCTTGCTTGAGGACATTGGGCTTGCTTGGCGCGGTCGCATCCGCCTCGATCTGCCAGCGCGGGCTACCCCTGCCGGTCACGCCGCATTTCCAGCCGGCGGGAAGCGCGCCGGTGGCTGCTTTATCGAAATTTTCCGTCTGCGCGGGTGCATTTGCGGTGATCATGCTCATAATTACTCCTGCTAGAATGAATTTCATGACAGCCTTTTCGGTGACGATAAATAGCTACGGTTTTGCGCCGGGATAAATCAGCAGGCCAATCACCGCGGCTGCCGCCACGATCACCGGTTCCGGCAACTTCTTCATTTTCCACAGCAGTCCGACCGTGGCCAGCGCGAGAAGTACCGTGGGTATGTCGGTCACGGAGCGCTGCCCCAGCACCACCACCGCGCCGGTGATAGTGCCGATGGCCGCAGCAGTAACGCCATCGACAAAGGCGACAATGCCCGGCAATTTGCCGTATTTTTTGAAGTAGGGCGCGGGAATAATAGTGAATAAATAGCACGGCAGAAATGTCGCAAGGGCGGCCACCACCGCACCTGGAAATCCCGCAACCAGATAGCCGATGAATCCAACCGTGATTACCACCGGGCCTGGGGTAATCATCGCCACGGCCACTGCATCCACAAACTGACGCTCAGTGAGCCAGTGGTGCTCGTTGACCACGCCGCCATACAGGAACGGCACAATGGCGAGGCCGCTGCCGAACACGAATGCACCCGCCTCGGCAAAGAAGATCGCGATTTGCGCCAGCACCGACCAATCGACGGTGGCGACCACCGGGGTCGCACCCGGAAGTTGCGCGGCAACTGCGAATAGGCCGGGTGTGCCGCCGCCGCCGAACCACCGCTTGGGTGGCGCCTTGACCAGCCACACCAGCACACCGGAAGCAAGAAACAGCGAGACCAGCTCGGATTGCGTGACGATGGTCACTGCGGCGCTGACGAGGTAAATGGCCCACAGCAACTTGTCTTTGCCGATACTTTTCGTCGTGAGCTTGTAGGCGCTGATAGCGATAATTCCGATGACCGCCGCGCCGACGCCATAAAAAACTGCCTGCATCCACGTCAGTCCGCCATACTTGACGTAGGCCATGCCGATCAGCACGACCATTATAAAAGACGGCACGACGAATGCTATTCCCACCAGTGTCGCGCCGAGATTGCGGTAATGCACGTAGCCCAGGTACATCGCCAGTTGTGCGGCCAGCGGCCCCGGCATGAGTTGAGCGAGCGCCAGGCCTTCTTTGTAGTCCGCCTCCGAAATCCACTTGCGATTCTCGACCAGATCGCGATGCATGTAGCCCACCAGCGCAACCGGTCCGCCAAATCCGAGCGTGCCGAGCCGCAGCGCATACATTACCAGTTGCCACAGCGAATACACCGGCGCCGACGTTGGCTCGATGGTGTCGGGGCTCGGCTTGTCGGCGATTGGCTCAGATGGCATTTGGATCTCTCCTGAATATTGTGATTGAGAGCGCAATACTGCGCCCGGCAGGACGCGGCTGCTCCGGCTGAGATTGTAAAACGCAGAGTTGTCGCACGGACACGTGAATCAATGGCAGGGTCGCCGTCGCGTGTCTTTTCCGGAAAGTAAAACTTGGTGCGTCCAATGCGCTCTCCCGCCTGGCGCTAACGATCGCGCCATTTGTAGAGCAGGCCTTGGACGCCGGGGCGTCTGATGGGGAGGCTGCTAAGTCCCCGAGATGAAGATGCTAAGCTCTTCTTCCATCACCGTCAACCGATGCGTTGCGTTTAGCCAGACAGTGTTTTGCAAGGTGCTTGCAACATGGATTAGCGGCTGGCGCGAACGCATAGAGCAGCTCGCAAGCGTGAAGCGTTTTCGTACGGCGCAGCCGCCACGCAAACCCATTGAACACGCACGTCGCCGGGTAACGATGCACCGCCCCGGCGTCCTGGCATAACGTGTCTGACAAGGTCTTGCAAAAAAACGCATTCCGCTCAAAACGCTACGCTTCCCGGTAAGCCGCATAGACATGGTCAAAGATTTTAGCCGCCGCTAGAGCCAACTCGTCATCGCGTCGCGCTTTGTTGCGTGCGCCTTTGAGAATCATCTCAAGCCCTTTGGCGTCGTCGACGGGAATGCCGCCCACATCAAGGTAGTGAATAGCCGCGGCAAGTTGGTTCAGTGCTGGATCACCGTCAAGGCCGAAACTTGAGAGCAATACCTCGAACGTCACCCGATTGCCGACGTGCGTGAAATCGGCGCCGTCAAAATCGAATCCAAGGGCGCCCTTGGGCCGATCTTTGGGTTTGTCTATCCACACAAACCGCGCCTTGCGATCGACGAAGCGTTTGATGAGCCACGCACTGGCCAAGCGGTCTATCCACGGGTTCTTCCGTGTGGCCCAGACTCTTCCCTGATAGTTCAGCGGATTAAGACGCCGTATCCTGCCTTTAGCCTTGCGCGGCTCATTCGAGGAGAAAAGATTTTGTGCGGCGCGCTCCAGGTCTGCCAGTGTGTCTTGCGCTTGCCGTTTTGCTTGTCCGGGATAGAAATCAATTTTGACGATTTCCTGAAACGCGCGATGCAAACGCTTCACCAGTGTATCCGCTCGTGGCGATTGCAGACGGGCAAGGGATTTTCCCGCTGCATTGAGTTGTGTCACAAGCGACGCATATTCGCTTGTTCTGTCGAACAACTTGCAAGCCCAATCGAATTGGCTGGATGTCTTGAAATTCATCTCAACCGTCATAGCAAAACCGCCGGCTGCTTTTACGTCTGATTCGAGATCGGCGAAATCCGCCTGTTGAGGGGCATGACCCGGAAGCAAATACACGCCGTCTCTGAGAACGCCGCAACCCATGCCGTGCAAGGCGCGCCAAATACGCATCCGCACCGTCTTGTTTCTGGACGGGAGACTCAACACCAAGGCGATGAACGCGCGTGATTTCATTTTATGTGTGTAGTAATTGCTACATAGTAGTAGTAAATTCTACAGAATACAATACTTTGTAAGTTGTTGAAACA
>JANMXV010000119.1:0-8312 GCA_031381325.1 Betaproteobacteria bacterium
GGCGTGAAGCTGACTGAGTTGCTGGGCCAGCCCTTCATCATCGACAATCGCCCCGGCGCGGGCGGCAATATTGCCACCGAGACGGCGATCAGGGCGCCGGCGGACGGCTACACCATACTCGCGGGCAATATCGGGCCGATGGCGGTAAATCCGAACCTGTCCAAACTGCCTTTCGACCCGTTGCGTGATCTCGCGCCGGTAACCCTGCTGGCGCTCGCACCCTTGCTGATTGTCACCCATCCGGCGCTACCGGCACGCAACGTGAAGGAGCTGATTGCACTCGCCCGGCGCGAACCCGGAAAGCTCAACTACTCCTCCGCCGGTACCGGGTCATCCAACCATTTGGCGGGCGCGCTCTTCGATATGCTTGCCAATGTGCGTACCGTACACGTGCCCTACCGCGGCGCCGGCCCTGCCATGGTTGATCTGCTGGCCGGCCACGTCATGCTGTCGTTCGTGACCCTTCCGTCCGCCATGAATCACGTCAAATCCAGCCGCCTGCAAGTGTTGGGGGTAACCAGCACCAAACGTTCTTCGTTACTGCCCAACGTGCCCACCACTGCGGAAGCAGGGTTGCCCGGACACGAAGTCAGCGCCTGGTACAGTGTGGTTGTGCATGCTGCAACGCCCCGGCTTGCGATCGAGCGCCTGCATGGCGCCTTCGTCAAGGCACTGCAATTCCCTGACGTCAAGGAGCGTTTGATTGCAGAGGGCGCCGAACCCATCGGCAACACGCCCGAGGAATTCGGGACCTTCATGCGAACAGAAACCGCAAAGTGGGCCAAAGTCGTCAAAGTCTCCGCAATGAAGGCAGAATAAATGTATCTACTCGAACACGACGCCAAAGAGTTGCTGTCGCGGCATCACGTTCACGTGCCTGCGGGCAAGCTGATAGCCGACAGTGCCGACGCCGGCAAAGACTTATCCACAGGCCCCTGGATCGTCAAAGGCCAGATCGCCGCCGGCGGACGCGGCAAAGCCGGCATCATCAAAAAAGCCGCCACGCCGCAGGAAATCACCGAGCACACCCAAGCAATTCTCGGTCGCGTGGTTAAAGGCCGGCGCGTGGATTCCGTGCGCATCGAGCAGCAAGTGGCTGGCGGCAGCGAAGCCTATCTCGGCCTCTTGTTGGACGCCGCCGCCGGGGGTGTACGCATCATCATGTCCGCACAAGGCGGCATGGAAATCGAAGCACTGCCGCCGCATGCCATTCGCAGTGATGTTGCTGCACCGGATGCGGCCTCACTCACCGCCTGCGTAAACAAGCTCGCTGCCGCCCTGCCCGCACCGTTTGCCCAAGCTTTAGCCGAAGCAGGCACGCTGCTTGCCCAACGCTTTCTGGAAAGCGAAGCACTGCTGATCGAAATCAATCCATTGTTTGTACGGCAAGATGGCAGTTGGGTCGCAGGTGATGCGAAATACGTTACCGACGACAGCGCGCTTGACAGGCAAGACGAAATCCTCGCGCTGCTTGAAAAGCGCGCGGCAGCGTATCCCGAAGCGGCACTCAAACACGAGCACGGCTGCGATTACGTGGTGATCGACCACGAAGGCGAAATCGGCCTGCTCACCACGGGTGCGGGCCTGTCGATGATGCTGGTGGACGAGCTGCGCGCGGCGGGTCTTAAGCCCTACAACTTTCTGGATGTGCGCACCGGCGGCCTGCGCGGGGAAACCACGCGGCTGGTCAAAGTGCTGAAGTGGATTAGCGAAGGACCGAACATCAAGGTCATGCTCATCAACATCTTCGCCGGCATTACCGAGTTGGGTGAGTTCTCGCGGCTGCTGGTAAAAGCGCTGGATGAAGCGCCTGAACTCAAAGTGCCGGTGGTGGCGCGCCTCGTCGGCAACGGTTTGCCTGCCGCAAGGGAAGTGCTCGCTGCAGCGGGCATCGCGCTTTATCCGGATTTGGATGAGGCGTTGGCGGAGGTGAGGAAGCACCTCAACAGCGGTGAGCGAGTGAGCGGGTGAACGAGTGAACGGGAAACCCCCGCTCCATTTTTTACGATTGGGGGAAAAGAACTCGCCGTCACTGCTCCACCGCCTTTCACTCGCTAACTCGTTCACTCGTTCACGCACTTTAAAAACATGACGCCATGATCCTAAATCCCCGCATAACCCGTGCCACGCCAGTAATCATCCAAGGCATCAGCGGACGCGCCGGCAGGCTGCACAGCCGCCTGATGAAGGAATATGGCACCCATATCGTCGCCGGCATTTCGTCACGCAAGGAAGTCAGCGAGATCAACGGTGTGCCCCTGTTCGCGGATTGCGCTGCCGCAGTCAAAGCCACCGGCGCCACCGCCAGCGTGGCATTAGTCGGCGCGTTTGATCTGCTCGCCGCCATCGAAGAAGCGCTTGCCGCAGGCATCCGCTACATCGTCACCCCCACCGAGGGCATGCCCGTGCATGACGCGCTCAAAGCCAAACGCGCCGTCGATCTGGCGGGTGCGATCTGGATTGGTGCTTCCACGCCCGGCATGGCGATTGCGGGTGAAGCCAAACTCGGCTTTCTGCCCAACGACGCGCTGATTCCCGGCCCCGTGGGCATCATGTCCAAATCGGGCACGCTGTCGTATGAATCCGGCTACCGCTTAGCGCAACGCAACGTCGGCACTTCGGTGTGGGTAGGCGTGGGCGGCGATGCGGTCAAAGGCGTGCGCTACGCCGATCTGGTGCCGTTCTACGCGCAGGACGAACAAACAAAAGCGCTGTTCATCATCGGCGAAATCGGCGGCCATGAAGAAGAAGACTTTGCGGCAGCGTGCATCGCGCACAAGTTCACAAAGCCAGTATTCGCACTGATCGCCGGACGCAGCGCACCGGAAGGCGTGACTATGGGTCACGCCGGCGCGCTGGTACATGGCTCGCATGGCACGTGGCAAGCAAAACGCAAGGCGCTCGAAGCCGCAGGCGCGACCGTGTTTGGAACGCTGAATGAAATGGCGGAAGGGATTACCCAGCGGTTCGGCTGACGTGGCAAGGCTGCCGCTGTTGCTTCATTCTGTCTGGACTGCGCTTGTTTTTGAGAGTATCTGGAGTGTCGGTTTTCATGCCATTTTATCTGGGTTAAAATCATTTCTGATCTGCAATACTATTCGTCACGTTAGCGTTTGGAGCACCCGAATCTTGTGTTCCATAAACCGCATTTTGTTGTTAAGCGCCGGCTACCCGATGGGTCGATGGCGGTTGTGAATTTACATGAGGAGCAACACCAATGGAGCATAAGCTTGGGGACGGTGCGACGATGCAACTCGCGCGGTGGGTTTCTGCACTGGCGTATAGTGACTTGCCCGAGCGCACCAGGAACGTGGTGCGATTCGCGCTGCTTGATACGGTCGGTTGCGGTATTTACGGTTACCAGACGCCGTGGACCCAGTTGTTGCTGAAATGGGTGCAGGCGGGCGGCGGTAAGGGGCGCTCCCGTGTGTGGAATGACGCGCAGCCCGGCTTGCGTGCGGCTGATGCGGCGCTGGTCAACGGTACGGCCTCGCACGCTTTTGAGCTCGATGACTACCACAACGCCAAGCTCCATCCGGGCGCTGTGGTAATCCCCGCGGCGCTCGCGCTGGCGGAGGAGCTCAACGTTGGCGGCGAGCGACTCGTTACCGCGATCGCCGCGGGCTACGAAGTGATGATTCGTTCGAGCCTCGCGCTCAATCCCTCTGCCGCGCGGCTGCGCGGTTGGCATTTGACGGGGGTGTGCGGACCCTTCGGCGCGGCAGCCGCATGTGCCGTGCTGCTAGAACTCGACGCCGAGCGTACTGCTTGGGCACTCGGGCTCGCGGGCACGCAAGGCGCCGGACTGTGGGCGTTTAATGCCGATGGCGCAATGAGCAAACGATTGCATGCGGGTAAGGCAGCGCATTCGGGCGTGCTCGCCGCCGAACTCGCGGCATCGGGCTTCACCGGCCCGACGCAGATCTACGAGACCGGGGATGGCGGCTTTTTGAAAGCGTATTCAGATGCCTCGGACGTGGCGCCGCTCACGCACCAGTTGGGTACGGTCTATCACCTCGATGCGGTTTCGATCAAGCCCTATTCGTGCTGCGGCAGCGCCCATGCGTATATCGATGCCGCACTGGAATTGCGCCGGCGCCTCGGCAATGCGTGGGAGCCGGCGCGGCCGGTGCGCGTCGGCATGAGCAAGGTGGTCGACGTGCAGTGTGGTTTTGACTACTTGCCGAGCACCGCGCTGAACGCGCAGATGAGCCTGCGCTACGTGCTTGCAGCGGCGCTCACCGATGGCCAGGTGCTGCCACAGCAATTCAGCGCCGAAAAGATGCACGATCCCGCGCTGGGTGCGCTCGCCGCAACGCTCGAGCTGGTGGATGATCCTGCGCTCGACAAGCTTTATCCCGTGCATTTCGCGGGGTGGGTGGCGGCGAAAGTGAACGACGACTGGATGCGCGTCGATATTCTCGATCCTACGGGTTCGCTGGCTGCGCCAATGGACGCCGCCGCGATCAGCCGCAAATTCAGCGCCAATAACCCGCAGTTGCCTGTGGATCGCATTGCTGCCATGGCGCTGGATATCGAACACCACACGGCGCGCGAATTTCTCGACTTGCTTGTCCCCGCTCACGGCGCGCGCGCGTCGGCGTGATGTGGTGTGGGCAATCTGACTGAGAATATAAATATAAGTTATTGATTTTAAAGGAAAAATATGCATACACGCGGTATCATGATGGCATTGACAGCGCTGCTCTGGGTTGCAGGCTTCGATGGCCGCAGTGCGCATGCACAAAAGGACTATCCGATGAAGCCGATCCGGCTGCTGGTGCCGTTTGCGGCAGGGGGCGGCACGGATATTGTCGCGCGGCTGCTGGCGCAGAAGTTGAACGAAGCTTTCAAGCAGCCGGTGATCGTGGACAATCGTGCGGGCGGCGGCGGCACGTTCGGCGCCGAGACTGCGGTGCGCGCCACGCCCGACGGCTACACGGTGATCATGATGTCCGGCAGTTACGCGACCAATGCGGCGATATATAAGCTTCCCTATGATCCGGTAAACGACATATTGCCGCTCGGCCTTATTGGCGATACGGCGTTCGTGGTGGCGTTGCATCCGGGGGTGCCGGTGCAAAGCGTCAAGGAGTTGTTGGCGTTTGCCAAATCCAAACCCGGTGCGCTGAACTACGGATCATCGGGCATCGGCGGCATCGCCCATCTCTGCGGCGAGCTTTTCGATATGCTGGCTGCGATCAAAATGACCCATGTGCCATATAAGGGCACCGGTCCGGCGTTGAACGATTTGCTTGGCGGCCAGATACAATTGATTTTCGGCAGCGCGCCATCGACGATTCCGCTGGTGCGCAGTAACCGCCTGCGCGCCATAGCGGTGACTACCGGCAAGCGCTCGGCCGCGTTACCCGAGCTTCCAACAGTCGCCGAAGCGGGCGTGCCGGGCTATGAAGTCGTGTTGTGGTACGGCGTATTGGGGCCGAAGGGCCTGCCGCAGAATATCGTCGGACGTTGGAACGCGGAAATTCGCAAGGCCACTAAGCTGCCGGATATGAAAGACCGTCTCACGTCCGAAGGCTTTGATATTGCCGACAGTCCGCCTGAGGTGTTTCAGGCGGTACTCAAGCGCGACGTTGCGAAATGGATCAAAGTGGTGAAGCAAGCGAAGGTCGAGATGAGCCGCTAGCCGGTACCTGGCGCTGCAAGCAGAACCGTTCAGTAAGACTTCGGCAGTCCGAGCACTTTTTCCGCGATGAAGCACAGGATGAGTTGCGGCGAGACCGGGGCGAGGCGCGAAATCATCGCCTCGCGAAAGTAGCGTTCGACGTGATACTCCTTGGCGTAGCCCATGCCGCCGTGCGTCATTACCGCAGTTTCACAAGCGCGGTATCCGGCTTCACAGCAAAAGAATTTTGCCGCGTTCGCTTCAGCGCCACAGGGTTTGCCTTGATCGTAGAGCCAGGCTGCTTTCTGATAGAGCAGCGCTCCCGCTTCCAGCTCTATCCAGCGTTCCGCCAGGGGATGCTGGATACCCTGATTCTTGCCGATGGGGCGGTCGAATACCACGCGCTCGGCTGCATACTTTTGCGCGCGGCTGAGCGCGACGCGTCCGATGCCGATGGCCTCGGCGGACACCAGCACGCGTTCCGGATTGATGCCGTGCAGGATGTACTCGAAGCCGCGGCCTTCCTCACCGATGCGGTCTTCCTCCGGTATTTCCAGCCCGTCAATGAAGAGCTGATTTGAATCTACTGCCTTACGTCCCATTTTCTCGATTTCTTTGACTTCGATTTTGCTGCGGTCGAGGTCGGTATAAAACAGCGACAGCCCGCGCGAAGGCTTGGTGACTTCCTCAACCGGTGTGGTGCGTGCCAGCAGCAGTATTTTGTTCGCCACTTGCGCCGTCGATATCCACACCTTTTGGCCATTGACGATATAGCGGTCGCCTTTTTTGACTGCGGTTGTCTTGAGCTTGAGCGTGTTGAGTCCCGTGTTAGGTTCAGTGACCGCGAAACAGGCCTTGTGCTTGCCTTGAATAAGCGGCGGCAACCATCGCGCTTTCTGTTCAGCGCTGCCATGCACCACCACCGGGTGCAATCCAAAGATGTTGAAGTGTACGGACGATGCGCCCGACAGGCCTGCGCCGGAACCCGAGATGGTTTCCATGATGATTGCAGCTTCGGCGATGCCCAGTCCGGCGCCGCCGTACTCCTGCGGCATGGCAATGCCGAACCAACCGGCGTCTGCAAACGCCTTGTGAAAGTCATGCGGAAATCCGCCGTTGCGATCCTTTTCGAGCCAGTAGTCCGGCGTGAAATTTGAACAAATTTTCTCGACGGCGGTGCGGATGGCGATTTGATCGTCGGTGAGCGCAAAATCCATGGCATTCTCTGTGTGATGTAAGTTCCACGCAGAATACCGGGGATCACATCCGGCTGACACGCCGGGCGCGGCATAGTGGATGTGACGCGGATTCACAAGTGCCGCTTGCGCCTGCCGCACAACGGAAAAATTACGCAGTCTGCTGTGACGTTATGCGTTTCGCACTGCGGGTGGAGCCGCTCTGGCGTCGAGATTCCACGGCTTGCTGCGCAGCTTGTTCTCCACAAAGTCTATGAATACTTTCAGCCGAAGACTGAGATTACGCCGCGTGCGGAATAGCGCGTAGATGGCCTCCGGCTGACTGAATGCTGTAAGCAGCGGTAGCAAGCGGCCGTTGCGGCAATGCTCAATGATATGGAACTCGGGCAAGCGGACGATACCTGCGCCGGCAAGCGCCAGTTCCAGCAATACGTCGGCCTGATCGGCGGAGATTTTGCTTCGCACCTGGAAGTGGCTCACGGCGCCCTCTTCGAAAAAAGGCCAGGATTCCCGTCCCGGCATCGAGTAGTTGAGCAGCCGATGGGCTTGCAATTCATCGGGATGTTGCGGCGTTCCGTGCTGAGCCAGGTATGCAGGAGAGGCGCACAGTATGCGCCGGCTCACGGCGATCTTGCGGGCGACCAGAGATGAATCGGCTAGTGAGCCGAACTGGATGGCTAGGTCCATGTCGTCGCTCAGCCCAACGAACTTTGGCCCGAGCCTGAACTGCAGATCAAGGTCCGGATAGAGGGCCATGAACTCCGGTACCAGCGGCGCCAGTTGATAGGTTGCGAAGGAGGGCATGGTATGAACGCGTAGCGTCCCGTGGGGTACGTGGGTTAGCGTGTCCGCGACTGAATCGACTTCCTCCATGGCGTCGATGGCGCGCTGGATAGTCTGCAAAAAAGCTTCCCCTTCGCGCGTGAGAATCGCCGCTTTGGTGGAGCGGTCAAATAGCCTGACCTTGGTTCTGTCCTCGATTCTGGCGATCAGCTTGCTGACCGCTGAGGGCGACATGCGCAGCGTCCTCGCCGCAGCCGAAAAGCTGCCGCTTTCGGCGACTGCAACGTAGACCTGAAATTCAGCTATGCGATCCATGGCTTATGGCCTGTCAGTAAATCCATCGTTGCGGATGGATGTGACGTTAATTCACAGCGGGTATTCCGTTTGCAGCATAGCCGCCCATCCGGCACAGGACTATTCTTCGATGCTGATGAAACGCGGCAATGGCATTGTTACGAATTATATCCCCCCCGGTGAGGGGAAGAGAGGACGGCATGAGCGCAGAAACACCCGTAACGTACGAAGTGAACGACGAGGTTGCAGTCATTACCATTCGGCGCGCCGATAAACTGAATGCGGTGAACCGTGCGGTGCGCCAAGGCATCATAGACTCATTCCAAAAATTCGAGTCCGACGACGGCGCCAAGGTTGCGATTCTCACCGGCGAAGGCCGCGCGTTCTGTGCCGGCGCTGATCTCAAGGAGATG
>JANMXV010000165.1:0-1060 GCA_031381325.1 Betaproteobacteria bacterium
CCGGCAGCAAAGGCCGTGAGCAGATTCAGTTGCAGCCAGGGATGGCGGAACCTGAAACTCTGCGACCAGCGTGTGGCAAGACGCTCTTCTTTCTCGACGCCGACCATGGTGCCGGCCTGCGCGGTAATGTCGAACGCCTGCTCCTGAAACATCGCCTGCCCGCGCACCAGCCCCAGTAACACGCCTTGCGCATCGCATACCGGATAGACGGGGTAATGACGGTCGAGCACCAGCCTCATCGCATCCGCCAGCAGAAGCTCCGGCGTGAGTGCGAATACATCGCGCAACATTAATGCGTCGAGCCGGGTGTCATCCTCGGCAAACAACAAGTCGCGCATGGTGATAACGCCGAGCAGCTTGCCTGCGGGATCGGTTACATAGCCATAGGTGATAAACGCGGCTTTCACCAGCGTGCGTAGTTCGGCCACGGTTTGCGCCACCGTCATTTCCGGTGGAAAAACCGATAACGCCGGCTCCATCATGCGGCCGATGCACCCATCGACATAATTCTGGTTGCGTGACCACTGGCGCGCGGTTTCCGCTGGCACAGCGTTCATCACGCCATCGACCAGCCCGCGCGGCAGCGCGGCGAGTATGTCTTGCGTAAACCCTGCATTGATCTCGCCAAGCACTGCGGCGATTACGGTAGCGGGATGCTGCTCCAGCAGCGCCGCAGCCGCGGGCCCGGAAAGTGATTTGACGCGCGGAATCAACGTTTTATGCGCAGATTCGGTGCTGATTGGCGTTGATGCGCTGTTGTTGCCGGACATGAGGCGCTCCCTGAATGTTGCTTCACGCACGCATCCCACGCGCGTTCGAGCGCATGGTAGCAGTTTGGGTGCTTGGTTCGGGAACGTGGCCTACGTTAACGCACAAGCGCAATCACGTCGAATAACCCTTTGTTTTTATGCAATAAATCCATATCGGTCAGAGAATTCGTCTGTGCTCTCATTAATCCGAAAGACCGCCGGTGGCTCGCGGCATGCCACTGTATCTTCCGCACGGCAGGTGCAAGGCCCATTACTAAGGGTCCGTTGTCATCGATTTCGCCACTTCCCGC
>JANMXV010000237.1:0-3396 GCA_031381325.1 Betaproteobacteria bacterium
GTGGCGAGGATGATCGCTTCCACTTGGGGATCCGCGAGCGCCTTGTCGAGGCTGTCGACCAGCGGAAATCCCTTCGCGTTCGCGTACTCACGCGCGTTTTCCGGGTGACGCAGTACGCCGCTGACGACGCGTATCTTGTCGCTCTTGCCGTGAATGCTGTTGACGAGATTCTGTCCCCAGCGGCCGAGGCCTACGATAGCTGCGTTAAGCATATATTCTATATAAGTAATTGTTTATAAACACTTTTTAATAAAATGCTACTCTGCCACAGCGCCTGACCATGGCGACATCACATCGCCGACTCCGTAGTGCTCGCCATCTGCCGCCTGATATACGCTGCTGGGGCAGGCGAAGTTTGTTGGATACACCACCAGCTCCGTCAGACTGACTGGAAATTCTGCTTTGAGTTTTTGGATAATTGTCTCAGGCATGCGTGGATCAACGCCGACCACATCACCGCCGCTGGCATCTATGCGCGGATGATGGAACGCGTCTTCAAGACTCATATCGTGGTCAATTATGAACGAAGTCAATTGCAGCACCGCCGGAAAAATTTTGCGTCCACCCGATGCGCCGGCGGCGAACCACGCTTTGCCATCCTTGTGCGCGATTACCGGGCACATATTGGTGAGCGCGCGTTTGTTGGGGGCGAGCGAATTGGGCGTGCCGGGGCGCGGGTCGAACCACATGACGCCGTTGTTCATCAGGATGCCGCTTTCCGGCAGCACGACTTTCGAGCCGAACACTGACAGCAGGGTTTGCGTGTGCGCAACCATATTGCCTTCGCTGTCCACCACGTTGAAGTGTGTGGTGCATGCCGGGTCGCGATGATCGCCTTGTTCGGTTATATCGCCCATGGTGGTCAGGCGCACGGCGAACGCTTCGCGCAGCACCTTGGCGTAGGCGAGGAACGAATCGGCGTCGGGTTTGCCTTTGCTGAAACTGATGGCGCGCAAGTTGTCCAGTGTGCGCAGCATCGACGGCCCGGCGGTGAGGTTGGGCGCGAGTGCCAGTTGCGCGCCGCGATATTCGGTGTTGATCGGATCGACGATGCGTGCGTGATAGCGCTTCAAGTCGTCGGCGGAAAGTATGCCGCCCATCGCCTTGATGTCTTTGGCGATGCTATGTGCGATTTCGCCTTCGTAATAATCGCGCGGTCCGGCATCGGCGAGGCGGCGCAGGGTAGCGGCCAGGCCTTTGAGTTGCAGGCGTTCCAGTGTCGCGCCTGCGGGTGTCACGGGTGGAAAGCCGCCGGGGAGATACACGTTGGCAGAACTCGGATAACGCGACAATTCCTTTGCGGTAATCGCAATTTTCAACGTGAGGTACCAATCGACCGCCATACCTTGCTCGGCAAGCGCGATCGCCGGTTGAATGACCTCGCGAAATTTCAGCCTGCCGAATTTTTCCAATGCCAGCGACAACCCCGCGATATGGCCGGGCACGGCGATGGAATTGGGGCCATGCACATTGCGGTCATCTTTCACGGTTGGCCAGGTAAACAAATCACTGGTGAAACCGCCGACCAAAGGAAAATCCGCGGGATTCAATGCACCCGGCGAGACCGGGCCGAAGTCGACCACCTGCACACGCTTTTCTTTCGCCAGATACACCAGCATGAAACCGACGCCGCCCAGGCCGCTGTTCCACGGCTCGACGGCGGCGAGCGCCAGGCCCGTGGCGACGGCGGCATCAACCGCGTTGCCGCCGGCTTTGAGTATTTTGATGCCTGCTTCGCCGGCGATGCGGTTCTGCGTGGCAACGATGCCGCCGCGCGAGCGTGCCACCGGTTTACGGACATTCCAGTTCTGGACGAGATGTTCCATTTGCGCGTTGAGAGTTTAGAGTTTGGAGTTGAGAGTGGTGTGAGTGCATGCGATGATAGCAAAATCATGGTGCTGCCGCTTGGCCGCACCCCCGACTCTCTACTCCGAACTCTCTACTCCCAACTCTCAGCGGCACTAATGCACATCATCTGCCTCACCTTCGACTTCGACGGCATCTCCGGCTTCATCTCACGCGGGCAGGTGGGACCGTCGTGGATATCGCGTGGCGAGTTTGGTCCGCGTGTGGGCGCGCCACGCCTGATTGAGTTGTTTCGCAAACACGATATTCAGACCTCGTGGTACGTGCCGGGGCACACCATTGAGACATTTCCCGACGCAGTAAAGCAAGTGATAGCTGCCGGACATGAACTCGCGCATCACGGCTGGACGCATCGTCCCCCCGCAAGTTTGAGCGCCGAAGATGAAGAACGTGAACTGGTGCGCGCCAATGAGGCGATCAGGAAAATATCCGGACACTACGCACGGGGCTACCGTTCGCCTTCATGGGACTTATCGCCGCACTCGGTAAAGCTCTTTCTAAAACATCAGTTTACCTACGACAGCAGCATGATGGGCGACGATTACACGCCGTATTACGCGCGTCAGGGCGATGTGATCGAGTTGGAGCAGCCCGCACAGCTCGGGCAAGAAAGCCCGCTGGTGGAGATGCCGATCCATTGGTCTACCGATGATTCGCCACATTACGAATTCGTGCGTGCCGAAACGTCGCTGCGGCAGGGTTTGAAAAACGCCCATCACGTTGAACAAAACTGGGTTGATGATTTTCGTTACATGCGCGAGACGGTCGAGTGGGGCGTGTTGACTTACACTTGTCATCCGTTCATATCCGGGCGCGGCCACCGCATCATGGTGCTGGAGCGCATGATTCAGCAGTTAAAAAACGAGGGCGCGGTGTTCATGCGCGTGGATGCAGCGGTTGAGGAATTCCAGCGGCATCAGCCGCAGATGTGAAGAATAAGTAAGTATTTGTTTTTAAACAATATTTTTACCTAAGCGCAAGACAAAATTTTGCGCATCGCGTAGAATGCGCGCTTTTCCAAAAGCGCCATCATGATCCGCACTCGTTTCGCTCCCAGCCCCACCGGTTATCTGCATATCGGCGGCGCACGCACCGCGCTTTATTGTTGGGCGTTCGCCAAAAAACATGGCGGCACCTTTGTGCTGCGCGTTGAAGACACCGATCGCGAGCGTTCCACCGATGCCTCGGTGCAAGCCATCCTCGACGGTATGCAGTGGCTCGCGCTGGATTACGAAGGCCCGTATTTCCAGATGAAGCGGCTGGAGCGCTATCGTGAAATTGCCGATGAACTGCTGCGCACAGGCCACGCCTATCCGTGCTACGCCACCAAAGAAGAACTCGACGCCATGCGCGAGCAGCAGCGTGCGCGCAACGAAAAACCCCGCTACGACGGCCGCTGGCGTCCGGAGAACGCGCAGCGCGCGGGCCTGCAGCCACCCGCTGGTGCGCAACCGGTCATTCGATTCCGTAATCCGGATGCAGGCGAAGTCACCTGGAACGACGTCGTCAAAGGCCCGATCATCATCGCCA